>MGST01000148.1 GCA_001798605.1 Deltaproteobacteria bacterium RIFOXYA12_FULL_58_15
CTCCGCACGTTTGTCTTCCTTATTTCGCGATTTGAAAAGCCAACCGATGATGGGCAGATCGCCCAAGATTGGCACTTTGGAATAAACCTCGGAGGTGCTGCGTGTGTAGATGCCGCCGATGACTGTTGTGTCGCCATCACGGACCAATACCTCTGTCTCCGCATTCTTCTTGGCAATACTCGGCGTGTTGTCAAAACCCACCAGTCCCAAGTTGGGCTCATTCTTGGAAGTCTTGATCTTCATCAACACGCTGCCATCGTTGGTTACGTGCGGCGTGACCTCGAGCTCGAGAGCGGCGGCCACGAAGCGCGTACTCGCGACACCCATTTGCGATGTCACGGTGATGGGAATGTCGATTCCCTGGGAGATCTTCGCGGTCCGATTGTCGAGCGTGGTGATCCGCGGAGAGCTTATGATCTTTCCTTTGCCCTCTTCCTCGAGAGCCTGCAGACGCAAATTCAACAGCGAGCTCCCACCCGCTGAACCGAAGACAAAACCAAGGGCGCCACCGCTCGCAATGCCGGCGGGAACATTGACGGCGAAGTCATTCTGAATGCTGTTGGGGAACGACAGCCCCGTGGCATTGCCAGTGGCCGCCGATGCCTGGAGATTTCCGCCCCACTGGATGCCTAGCGCCTCACTGTTGTTTGTGGTCGCCTCGACGATGCGGGCCTCGATCAACACCTGCGGCGTCTGTTTGTCGAGATGGCGGGTCAGCAAGACCACTCGGTCAATGTTCGATTTGATGTCCTCGATGATCAAAGTGTTGGTGCGCGAATCGACCTGGACCGTGCCGCGGCCGGTGAGCAGCGACTTCACCTGAGATTCGATCTCCTTGGCATCTGCGTAGTTGATTGGAACCATCTTAATGAGTGTCGGCTCGACCTGTTCATTTGCCTTCTGGGTCGCCAGCGCCTGCTCCCGTTCCTTTTGAATCGTCTCCGAAAGTGCAATACGCAAGATGTTGTGGTGCCTGACCTTGTCGTATCCCTTGGTCTTGAGAATAGTCTCGAGTGCTTCGTCCCAAGGTACCTCACTCAAGTGTAGCGTGATCTTGCCCTTGACGTCGTCACTGGCGACGATGTTCTCGCCTGAAACCTCTGCCAGAAGGCGCAATACGTTGACAATGTCTGCGTCCTTGAGGTCGATGGTGATGCGCCGCTTCGATTCTTTGCGCGTCTGCTTCGGCGTGCTCGTAGCTAGCACCGTCGCCTCGGCAGTAAAACCTGCTGTTTGCGGTGCCACAACGCTGGCGACCATCGTTCCGGCCTTGCCACGAATCCTCCACACCAACAAGCCATTCCTACGCTCGAGATCAAACGTGGCCTTCCCTGAAAGATTGGCAACAATCTTCACCACCGGCGGATTTTCTGTCGCCTGGTACGTTGAGACCAAGCGAACAACCGTGCCGTAGGCCGTCGTGTCGAGGCTGCGCTCCAGTTGCTTGGGAACAGTGGCACCATGCAGTTCCAGGACCCAAGCCTTCTTAGATCGGTTGTCCACTCGAGGTGATACCTCACTGCCAACGTCCAACATGATCTCGGCGAGCTCACCGGCACCCTTGAAGCGCAAATCCTTCAAATGGACCGCCTTGACCTCCCCCGACGGAGCAACGGGCGCTGCTGTTGGTTGACTCTTCTCCGCGGAGTCTGCCTCCAACTCTGAGTTTGTAGCCACCGGCATTGTTGGCGGTGCCTCCATGGTAACCAAGAGTCCCTCCGCCGTCGCAGTGATCACGTGTTTCGAAGTATCGGTCGTCAAATCAAAGACCACCCGCGCCACGCTGCCGTGGTCCCCGAGGCGAACCCGCCAAATGAACGGTGTCTTGATCGAGAGGCTCGTACGTTTCGACCCATGCACTGTATCGGCCAAGTCCAGCACCAAGCGCGGCGGATTTTCGATGCGTTGCGCCTCGTAACTCGGGGTTCCACCACTGACGCGCAGCAGAACTCCCGCCTCATTACCGCTGCCGTTGCGCTCGACGCCCTCCAAGACGAGGTTACGATCACTCCGAGACACGCCCATCTGTGCAGGAAGAGTTGTGCTTGCCAAAGTCACACGTGACTCGTTGGGTTCGATGAATGAGGCGGTCGAGGCCGCACGCCGAGATCTCTTGTCCACACGAGTAACCTTCTGGCGCTCCGCCTCAAGCTGGCGACGCTCAGCAGCGAGGCTCGCACGCTCTTCGGCAGCCTGTTTCTCTCTCGCCGCCGCCCGTGACTCCTGTTCATCTCGCTGACGTTGTTGATCCGCCCGCTCCTGGGTTTGACGTTCCTTGGCCGCCAACTTCTGGCGTTCGAGTGCCGCCTCCTTTTTCGCCAGTTCATTGCGCTGTTCATCTATCTCACGGCGCTCACGTTCGAGCGACTTGCGTTCCTGCTCCAGCTGTCGCTGTCCCTCCTGTGCCTTTTCGAGCTTGCGACGCGCGTTGGCAAGCTTGCTCCGCTCCGCTTCCAATTCGCGCTGCGCTGCTTCGACGCCGGTCTGTGTTGCGTTGAGTTTTTCTCGCTCGGCGGCAAGCTCCCGAGCCACTTGATTTGCATCGCGGGCCTCACCATGGGACTTCTTTTTGGCAAAACTCTCACGCGCCTTCTCGAGGTTGGCGCGTTCATGGGCGATTGCCGCCTGGGCCTCATCCACCTTGGCCTGCAGAATGGATATCCGTTGGCGTTCGGATTCCACACGCTGTTGTTGTGCGGCGACCTCTCGCAGTCGATCTGCCAGACGTTTTTCTTTTTGTTGTGCTGCAGATTTTTGCTTCTCGAGCTCACGCTGCTGCGCCACCGTTAGTTGGCGCTCCGTTTCGAGTTCTTGCTCGCGGGCCCCAATGGCGCGGTATTTGGCCTCAAGCTCCCGCTCCCTTTCTTCGATGCGGGCGAGTTTGGTGGTCGTCACCTTGCGGGTTTCCAGAGCAGCCTGTGTTGCTTGCGACGCAATCGTTTCGGCCTTCTCCGCCTCTTCCTTAGCCTGTCGCGCCCGTTTCCATGCAGCATCCGCCGCCTCCTTTTCTTTTTGTGCCTGAGCAATTTGCTCTTCGACACCGGCGACCCGTTGTTTGTGCTTTGCCTCCGCGGCCGCTGCTGTTTCTTCGGCGTTGCGTCGTGATTGCTCCGCCTTCGCGGCAATGCGATCTGCCTCTGCACGCGCGGATGCTACCTGATGTTGTTCGCTCTCGATGCGGCGAAGTCGTTCCTCGGCTAGCTGCAGAGACCTCTGCGCTTCACTGCGATCTCTGGCGATGGCCTTCTCAGCTTGCTCTCGCAAGGTCGCAGCCTCTGTTTGTGCGCGCTCGGCTTCCGCGTGCAGGCGCTTTGCCTCTGCGGCCTTCATCTCCGCCTCGCGTTGTTGTGCCGCAGCATAGGTCGCTGCTTCCTCTGCACGTTGGCGCTCTTCGACTGCCCGTTGTGCTGCAAGCTCCGCCTGTTTGCGACTCTCCACCAAGCGCTCGGCGGCTCCATGATCGACAGGCGCTGCGGGTGGCGGCAGGGCACGATCAACGGGAACGGACGGCGCGTCACCCGTCGTGATAACGACTGCACGACCCTGGGCTTTGACCTCGTAGGCAACTTCATTGTCGAAGCCAACGATGATGCGGGCGATCATGAAACCGTCGGCGGAAAACTGCCGCATAGCTATCTGATCGACAACGCCGTCGCCGACGGTGATGGGACTCTTCAGTTGCGAGAGATCGCCGCCGGAAACGTCGACGACCACCCGCATCGGATTCTGCAAACGGAACACCGTGAAGGTCGGCTCCGATGAAGTGCGGATCCGCACAGTCCGGTCGGCACCACCCGCGTCGACCTCGATGCCCTCGATAACTGTCTTTCCTGATGCCTGCGCTGTGGCTGCGATGGCTATCGCCACGAGGGCGGCGATGTGCGGTAACCGCGGGCGCGCCCATGAGGCCATGCCCATCAGCCCCCTCGTCGTCTGCGACTGCTGTTTTGTGTGCTCAATGCTTGCCATGGATTGGCTCCTCGGTCCTTCAGCGCGTTTCAGTGTCGAGTTGCGGTAGAGGTATTTCCAACGGTACCCGGATCCGATCTCCAGTTTGCGAGCGGATCTCTTCGGTCACCACAATGCCGATGACCGCGACGCCCTTTTGGCTCCGCCGTAACATGCCGATTCGGGTTACGATGCCGCCGTTCTTACCTAACTTGGAATTGATCCACAGCGTGTGACCCTTACCCTCAGGATCCTCCACCATGGCGGAGGGTCGAGCGGTTCCGGTGACCACGCCTGTGAGTCGATACTGGTCGAGCTCATACTTCTGGGTGTCGACAAGCGGTTGGTCCACGGCCGATTCGGCCGCCAACGCGGTTAGATATGACCTAAATGGGTCGCGTTTGCCCACCGGAGAGTAGCTCCATTGCGGCGGTGCTGGCTCTGCCTCGGCCTTGGCATCTGCATCCGCGGCGGTTTTGGGCTTGTCGACTTTGGACTCGAGCGTGGTTGGCACGGATGCGGGCCGATCCTCATCGTCGCCACAACTGCTTACGGCAACGATGACCGTCACCGCGAGCAGATGTGCGAACCTCGGACGGTGCTTGACGGTGTCGTTCATTTCTTCTTCTTCTTGTCCGGCTGACTTGCCGGTTTCTTACTAACGGCAACGAAGCGATAAGTCTTGATGTCGAAGGTACCTTTTACGACCGCTTTCTGGTTTTCTTCTTTGGGGTTCGTCATGGTGATGTTTGTCACATTGACGATTCGGTCCATCGAGCCAATCGCATCAATGAAGGTCGCGATTTCATGAAATGAGCCAGCGACCTCGATGGCAAAAGCGATCTCAGCAACGTAGTCCCTTTCGGTCTCGCCACCGGGTTTGAACTGATCAATGACCAACCCAGATTGGCGTCCTTTGTTACCCAGTTGCGCCAACAACTGCGCCACGTCGGCGTTATCCGGCAATTGGGCTCGCGCCACGTTGAGGTCTTGCTGCAACTCATTGAGCCTAGCCTCATATTTGGCGAGGTTGTCGACATACGCCTGTTTCTCGGCCCGTTCGGACTCCATCGTGCGGTATTCTTTTTCGACACGAGCGAGCTTTGAGGAAACCTCTGTGTGGAACAGGTACCAATACCCAAAAATGATGGCGACACCGACTCCTGCGATGATGAGGTAACGCTGTCGGGGCTGAATCTTTGCCCATTTCTCAATGTACTTATCCATACCTCACCCGTCCCTGTAGGTGGCGGTGCACTCCATATTCCACTCTAAGTAGTCATGGTCTTTGAATTTCTTGGCGGCCACCACGGTGAGCTTCACATCCTTGATGAGCTTGGCGCGGCGTTCCAGCGCGAGCTGGAACTCAGAGATATCCTCGTGCTCCATCGCTCCCCCCGAGAAAACCAACTTGCCGTCTTTCTCGTCGAGCTTACTCAACCAGACCTTGTCTTGATCGGTCAGAATCGTCGCGATCTCATCGAGCATCTTTGCGGGGCTTATCCTCTTTGTCTGCAGGTCATTGATGACCTTGATCTTTTTCTCGAGTGTCGCCGCCTTTTTCTTAAAGTCCTCTACACGGACGACGTCTTGCTTGAGCTGCTCGATTTGCTTCTTCACAGCCGCGATCCTGTCCTCGGTTTCCTTCAAGTCTGACAACCGTACGCTGTGGAAGAGAAACAGGGCGAGCACCAACACCCCGACACCGCCCATGAACACAAGCAGCTCGAACTTGGCCGTGTCGTGTTTTCGTGCCGCCTTGATTGGCAGCAGATTGATTCGCAACATCAGCCGTCTCCTGCATAACGAAGTGCGAGTCCCACGGCCACACCGGCTGCCGGACCAAATGAACGGAGATAACCCTCGTCCTGCGGGTTAAGAGCGATTCGACGGAATGGATCCACTGTATGAACCGGGACGTTGATTCGAGCCTCCAAGGCCCGAGCCAACGCCTGCAAGCGGGCACTGCCACCTGTGAGGTACAGCTCCGACGGCGTCGGATCGGCACTGGTGGCGGCGTAAAAGTCTATGGACCGCTGCACTTCGCTGGTGACGTTCTCAGCCACCGATTGCAGCGCGCGTTGCACGTCGTGAGGGATGACCACATCTGTGTCCCTGCCACTCGCGGTACCACCAATTTTGAGGGACTCGGCCTCGTCAAAGGACAAGTTCATCTGTTTTTGTATCTCTTCGGTGAAGGCATTGCCGCCGATAGTGAGATCACGGGTGAAACTTGGAATGCCGCCGGAGATGATGTTGATGTTTGTCTTGGAGGCACCGACGTTGACCAGCGCTACCGTCGAGTCGAGGGCGTTCTCATAGTTCGCCTCGAACATGTTTTGGACGGCAAAGGCGTCAACGTCGCAGATCACTGGCTCCAATCCGGCCTCAATGATGACCGAGGTGTACTCGTTAACGAGATCTTTCTTGGCCGCAACCAGAACGACGTCCATTTGTCCTTGCTGCGCCGATTGCTGATTAACGATCTGCACATCAATATGGACGTCTTGAATATCAAACGGAATGAACTGCTCCGCCTCCCACTGAATGGACTCTTGCAGCTCCGCGGCGGACATCTGCGGTAACGGAATCTTTTTGATGATCACGGAGTGGCCAGAGATCGACAACGCCACATGTTTGTTTTTGATTCGATGGGCCGCCATGAGCTCTTGGATCGCCTCGACGATTCGCGGCGAGTTCATCAACGCCCCGTCGACCACCGCCTCTGACGGTAAGGGCACCAAACCAAAGTTCAGCAGGGCGTATCCCGTCTTGGTGCGCTTGAGCTGACACAGCTTCACTGAGCTTGCGCCAAGGTCGATGCCCACACACAGCTTTTCACGCGCCATAACCCACTCCTGCCGCGAGTGACCTCGAAAGATCGCAGCGGCGGTTAGCCACTGTCTCGCGCTGTTAGTTTAGAACGGCCAGCGCCCTCTGCAAGAAAACGGCCACCTTCTCTTTCTGCAAAAATGTGGAAATACTTGACAGTTCTCACTGTTGTGCTGCGAAATCGCGTGTCCTCGGCCCGACACCATCTGAGACCGAGTCATCGCGAGACTGGGATCGCACAAGCCAACCGTGCCAAGCAGCCAAGGCAGCCAAGCAGCCAAGGTGGCCAAGCGCACCGATTTGACTGTTTCCCCGCCGCCACCTAGACTTTGCCAGCTCCCTGTTTCTATTTCGGGAGCAGGAGCTTGTGAGCTGGGATGACAGACGACTCTGTGGCCGCGGAAGAGCTGTTGCGAAAAGAAATCGCAACGCTTCCGGTCGATGAGATCCTAGCACTGTGCTACGCCTTCCAACACAAGCTCGAGCGTCTACGTCTCTATCTTGATGTGCTCCGTCGCCGCGGCGGTGAGCGAGCACAGTTCGCCAGCTGCCTCATTTGCTTTGACCTCGCCCGCCAGGGCGACCAGAACCTGCAGAAGGAGTTCGTCTACCTTGCTGACACAATGAACCAAATTGCGGTCAAGCAGGACCTCATCAGCGCGCTCATTGGTGAGGACCCATACCTCGGATTTCTCTGGGAGATGTGCCAAGCCCAACTCGAACAGATGGATCCGCGCGGCGAGGTCGAATCCCTGGAGGCCATGGTCGACACCACCGAGGTAGCCAGCGTCGACTTGCTCAGCGACGACGACTTCGATGAGGGTGAATTCGATGAGTTTGGTCTTGGCGTCGACGACACACAGCTTTGGCTACAACTCGACCAAGCGGTGGAAGACTTCCTCGGTGGCGAAGTGGGCGTGCCAGTCTACGACCCCGAAGCTGGCTTTCGAGTCCGCTCCAATAGTGACGTGCAACGAATCGAACGCTTTGTGCAGTCTCTCGACTCCCTGCAGGGCCTCATCCCCATGGCTCGTGGTTTTCGCAGTCTTGTCCTGCTTTTCTACGGCAGTCACATGCGCTCCAAGAGCCTCTTCGGCGCTATCAACAAACGCAAAGAGGGCCTGCTGCGAGATGGCATCGAAGAGTTCATCCACAGTGGTCCACAAATGTGGGAGATTGCGGGCGTCCTCAACCAACTGCACAGTCCACCGACTGTCTGGGAAAAGATCTCCGAGCTCCTGATCGACTACCTACAGTGGATTGCGGTCTCCCCCAAAGAGGCCGCCGCCGGTCCCAAGGAGTATGATGTCATCGGCAGACTGCTCAATCGCCAACCGCTCCTGGGCAACCGCCGCAACGACGCACGGGACTGACGAATCCTCCCAGGACACTGGACGACTGTGATACCTACTTGGGCATTCCCGCCAGGACGCCATTCAGGAAGGCCTCGGCCGCAGTCTTGCACGCAGGATCTGGCTGGCCCACAGCAACGGAGTCTTTGGCGGTCCCCTCAACGAGATAAACCTTCTTGCGGACATTGTACCAAAATGAGTCGCCGGTCTCGGCGACCCGTGCGGCCTCACCCATGGCGGTGTCAGTCCAGGTGCTTGCGGCGTGACTGCTGCTCTCGCTCGTCACGGCATCATAGATTTCCTTGGATACAGTGGTGCTCTTGAACTGCCAAATGCGCAGTTCCATCCTGTAGGTGTTGTTCTTGTATTGCTTGAGGCCGAAAGCGGTGTAGTCGCGCTTGAGGAATGCCTCGGCACCTCCGTTGATCAACGCAACAATGCCGTTGTCGTCATCGGCAATGCCTGACTTCTTGCTGGGATCCGAATCAACAGTCCAACCAGTGATCGCATTGTCAGCGGGGAAAAGAGTCTCAAGCTTGGGCAGAGTCTCAGTCTCATCGTCGCCACAAGAAACGGCGCCACCGGTCGAGATTGTTGCCAACAGCCAAACACAATGAGCGCGCATCATGATCCTCCAAGTACCCCCACAGCAACGTGTGGACGGTGGTTATGCGTCGGTCCTAGCGACTCTGGCCTGTGCTGTCAAACATGGTGAATTTCGGACGCGGCTGTCACGCCAATGATTGCTTCCCAACCCGCTGGCAGCCTTGACGGCTGCCCCACACGAAGGTAGGCACTGACAGGGTCTTATTCGGTGTCCGTTGCGAACCCATTGAAATGGACCCAGGAGCATTTGCAGTAGGCATGAACGCAGTCACACCGGTACGGGGGCGAAAACCCTGGCATTTGCCTGGTGCCCGGCGGGCGACGGTTTTTGTCGGCAATTTTGGCAGCGGCAAAACAGAGACCGCTCTCAACTATGCCATCGCCCTGGCAAACTCGGGCGACGAAGTGAAACTCCTCGATCTCGATATCGTCAATCCTTACTTTCGTAGCCGCGAAGCACGGGCCTTCGCGGCATCGCGGGGCGTCGAGGTCATCGCCCCCATCGATGAGTATGAGCTGGCCGATTTGCCGATCCTGTTGCGCCAGGTGAAAGGTGCCATCGGCGATCAAACGGGCAGGCTGGTTGTCGACGTCGGCGGCGATGACCTCGGCGCGCGCGTTCTCGGCGGTTTCTCTGGGTCCTTGACCGATGCTGCAGTCCTGCAGGTCGTTAACGAGCGGCGGCCCTTCACTGACTCGGTTGCTGGGGCTCGGAGAATGTACGATGAGCTGCAGGCCGCGTCCCACTTGGAAATCACCGGGCTCGTGGCCAACACTCACTTGATGCACGAAACCACTATAAAAGTGGTACGCCAGGGCCTTAGGATGGTCGAAAAGCTCTCGGTCGAAGTTGGTGTTGCCGTTGAGTTTGTGGCAATTGAGCAGACGCTGCTTGAGTCATTTGGCAACAAGGAAGAGAAACTCGGGTACCCCGTATTGGCCATTGAGCGATTGATGACCGCCCCATGGGAGGTATCCAACAAACGGGGCCCCATTGGCAGGCCACCGCCGGTCAAAATGCCGGCGGGCGTCGAATAAGGGCGCGAGAAAAGGAAAACCGATGCCACGCGTGCTCATTGAACAAGCATTGTGCAAGGGCTGTGAACGCTGTGTTGAAGCGTGCCCACAGAAGATTCTGGGTATGTCGAAAAAGATCAATCCCATGGGCTACTTCATGGCGCAGGTGGAAGAGCAGCCTCGCTGCATCGGCTGTTGTCTGTGCGCCATCTCTTGCCCTGATTGCGCCATCCAGGTGGGCATGGGCGGTACGCAGTATCGGCTCTTCGAGTATTGAAATGAATGGGCGAGCCAACTCCGATCAGTAGGCAATGAGCGATAGGCAACGTGAGATCAGCATGGGCGAAAAGAAACTGATGAAGGGATGCGAGGCGTTGGGCGAAGCAGCGATTCAGGCCGGTGCCCGCGCGTTCTTTGGTTATCCGATCACACCACAGACCGAGGTACCAGAATACCTGTCAAAGCGCTTGCCCGAGGTTGGCGGTGTTTTCCTCCAGGCCGAGAGCGAGGTCGCCTCGAGCAACATGCTCTATGGTGCCGCGGGTGCTGGTGCGCGCGTCTTCACCTCAACCTCAAGCCCCGGCTATTCCTTGATGGCAGAAGGGATATCATACATCGCAGGATCCGAGCTGCCCGCGGTGATCATCAACATCGTCCGCGGCGGCCCTGGACTTGGCGGCATCTTGCCGAGCCAGGGCGACTATCACCAAGCAACCAAAGGTGCCGGCCACGGTGATTACAAAAACCCCGTGTTGGCGCCTTCGACCGTGCAGGAAGCGGCTGACTTGATGATGGAGGCGTTTGACATCGCCGACACATACCGCAATCCGGTCATCGTCATGGGCGACGGCCTCATTGGCCAGATGATGGAACCGGTGCAGTTCAAAGCGCCGATAGATCCGGTGACCCTGCCGAAAAAGGAATGGGCCACCACCGGTGCCAAGAACCGGCCCCCCAACATCATCAACTCGCTCTACCTCGACGCCCCAACCCTCGAGAAGCACAACATCAAGCTGCACGCCAAGTACGAGCGCATCCAGAAGGAGTTGCGGCGCTTCGAGGAGT
>MGST01000149.1 GCA_001798605.1 Deltaproteobacteria bacterium RIFOXYA12_FULL_58_15
AGCAGTTGCCACTCCCGAGGAAGCAATCATCCCCTCGCCATTGTTGCTGGCGACCCATGAGCTACTGGACTCCTTGCCGCCTCTCGAGATCCCAGAGTTCGACAAGGATCTGCTCCTGTGGGGCATGGACTACTCTTTTGCCGCCGGCACTGGCGAGCCGCCCTCTTTGGCCGAGCCTCAAGTCATATCTTCACAGGAGGCCCATGCCGCAGCGCCGACGGCACAGGACGCCGACGCCGTTGTCTTTGTTCCTCCCACCGATCTTGTGTTGGCCTGTGAGGAAGCTGGCCCCGCCTGCTACGATGTCTGTTTAGCACGCGAAAACCCCGACGATCCCACAGCGTTCGAGACGTGCGCCTACGACTACTTCTTCCAAGAGTGGCAGGCCTCTCAGCCGGCGTCTGAACCCGTACCCGAAACTTTGGAAGGCGTTCATGAGCCCACCGCGGTGACCCTCACCGGTGATCAATATCGTTTCGACACACCATTGTTTGGCGAGGTTACCTTCTCGACCTTCAGTGAGAGCCGGCAGAGCGCCTATCGAATTGACACCTCGGTTCGCGCCGAGTTTTCGCCGTCTTTGACCAACGATGCCACCGACGTCGCTTTGGGGGCCGAGATCAATCGCTTCTCCGGGCGTTACAAGTACTACCTCAATGAAGACGCCATGCCGTTTTTCCTGCTCGGCCAAGCCGACCTGAGCAACGCCGTTTGGCGCTGGCAAAAAGGTTCGGGCACAACGGCACTGGTCTTTCCGGCGCACATAACCCTTGGGGTCGGCTTGGGACGCATCTACACCATCGAACCGAGGATTCGTTTGCGCAAGCTCGAGAAGCTCCTCGTTGACGATGGTGTCATCCAAGGTGCCCTGTCTCATGAGGTTGCCCGGGAGATCATGATTGCCTGGTGGGCGTTGCGAAGTGAGCTCGGTTACGATCAGCGATTGCTCTACACGCTCAAGGTTCTCAAGGACAAGGGCCTCTTGGTTGGCGAGGTGAACCAGGCAACGGTTTACCGTTTTGGCCAGATCTTCAACGACTCCCAGCTGGTTGGCCGGCGACAGGGACAAGACAGCTATGTCGCGGCACGGGTGGGCTACACCTTTCGAGAGGGCCCCGAAGATCCGTTCACCCTGGTGTTGGAAGCACGCCACGAACAAGTCTTCAATTTGAGCCTCGATACGGAGATCAAGATCGATCCGGCACTGGGTGTCGCCATACGAGAGGATGACGAGCCCGACAATGTCCTGCCGGGAGCGGTGGTACCCTTCCAAGGTCTGTTACAAGGCAAGGTGCTCCTCAATGTGCCCGTTCAATACCAGCATTTCAATTACGACCTCTTCTACAATCGCATCAGCAAGTGGGCCATCCGCGCCCGTGCGGGTTTGGGCCTGCGGGACGACACCGTGCGCTTCGCCCTCGGTGGCGGGGCCGACTACACCTTCCTATGGACCGCCAACACCGGTCTTAGCATTGGTGTCGACGTCGACGCCGGATGGGTCGCGGATCAGTTTGTCTACATTGCCAGCGGATTTGTCCGCTTCGAGTATGGCTCATCGGAGTCCTATTACGTAGCGCCCGTGGAGCTGCGAAATGCTCTGCCCTTCGACCAACCCTTGTTGCCGTGGTGACGCTTCTCACGCACCAGCTCTGGGTGGACGAAAGCCGGCATTTCTGTCATTGAGCAACCAAAGTGCGCAGGAGCCACAAAATATGAAGTCACTGATCAGTTCCCTCCTCCTGGTAACATACCTGTTTGCCTGTGGCACCAAGGATGACACACCCGAAGAGCCCACCGGTGACAGTGACGCTCTTGTGTGTATGAACAAGGTTACCTGTATCGACCCGCTCATCCTCGATCTCAACCTGCAAACAGAGAAGGCCGATGGGCTCATCACCAACACCGTCGACGGCGGCATTTGGCACACGACCGTCGATGCCACCGCCGGCGGTGCCTTCGCCGCAACTCCCGATTCTTTTGTTTACGCGGCGTTTGTTGACGGCGGTTTGCTCAAGGTCAACTACGGTGACGAGGAGGCGCTCGAAAGCAATCGTTGGGACATCGCCTTTCGCCGCTTCATCATCCGTCTTAACAGCGGCGTGTCGGGCCCCGGCTGCACCGTCGCGACCAAGCTCCCCGCCGCAACTGATTTCGCCAATGTCGTCGAAACACCAGCGACAGCCGCGTTTGCCGCAGAGGCCTTTTTCACCGCCGAGCCCCAATGTGACCTCATCGACGATGGCTTTGACATTGGCTCCCCTGCCACAGTTCTGTCGGGATACTTCCAGTACGCCTTGGGCAACCCCGGTTGCGTGCAAATGACGGGGAGTGTCTACATTGTGCGGACCCTCTCTGGGCGGCACGTGAAGCTCGAGGTCACCCATTTTTACAATGACACGGCCCAGGCGACCTGCCAGAGCGACCCAGCAGACTTCTCCACCATGGGGGCTGGGGCTGCCAACATCCAGTTGCGCTGGGCATTCCTCTAATAGCCATGACCTCGTCAAACACATTTGCAGCACCGGTAAACACATTTGCAGCACCGGTGCCATCACGCACATCTGTTGCGCTGTCCTTGGCGCTCGTCGCCATGAGCTGTGGCTACGACGCAAGCGTCTCGAGCGGACACACCCACGTCATCGCTCTGCGCCCAGACAACCCGGCAGCCGAGATGTGGCGCTACGGCACCGATGATGTGATCGAGTTCCACGATTCCACGGGCGGTGCCTTTCGCGTTCACTACACCAGAGACGGCGACCACGCCGTCCTGGCCGCCGACGACAATATGAATGGCACGCCCGACTTCGTCGAAGACGTGGCTGCACATTACGATGAGGCGCTGAACTATTATGTCGAGACGCTTGGCTACCGCGCGCCCATCGCCGACAGTCAGGTCGCAGACAACGGTGGCGACTCTCGCTTCGATGTTTATCTGCTCGACTTTGGCGGCTCGAGCGATGGTGCCTTCACACTCGACGGCTGCCTCGTCGACAAACCCGCGCAATGCATCGGTTATGTCATCCAAGAGAACGACTTCGCCGGCTACGGATACCCAAGCCCTGCTCTCGCAGCCCGTATTGTCGGCAGCCACGAGCTCTTCCATGCCGTGCAATCCGCCTATGACCGAGATCAGGGGGGTGCCTTCAACGAAGGCACGGCCGTATGGGCCACCGAGGCGTTTGATCCGAGCCTCGATGACTTCGAGCATCTCGTGCGCAATTATCTGGAGAATCCCGAGGCGGCCCTCGACCGCGGTCTTGGATATGGACAGGGTTTGTTCTTCCAGTTTCTCTCCGAGCGCTTTGAGCCCGCGCTCATCAGAACCCTGCTCGAGGCCTGTGAGGATGGGGCCGGTGGTATAGATGACCCTTATTGGCTGCAAATTATCGACGGCATTCTGCAGGCCGAACACGGTGCGAGTTTCACAGAAACCTTCGTCGAGTTTGCCACGTGGAACCTCTACACTTCGACACACGCCAACGCAGCGCTGGCCTACGCCCACGGTGCGGACTATGCACCACTCGCCACCCATCGCGTCACTGCGCCGTACAAAGACAACCTGCGTGGTTTCTATGCGTCGACGGAATACTTCTCGGTTCTCGTCGAGGGTCGCAGCAACATGACCGCCGCGTTGGCCAGTACCGATGTGAGTGAGCTCGCCGACCTGCATCTCGTTCTCGCCGTCGAAGCCAACAGTGCCTACACACAGGCCCTCTCAATCGCTCCCACAGAAGCTCTTCCCCTCGACACCGAGGGCGCCACCCGATTGGTGGTGGGTGTCGTGAACACGTCGACAGAGGAAGTAATTCGGCGCCCGGGATTCTGTATTGGCACGCCCGATGAAGTAGCGACCTGTGTCGCCGAAATCGATCCCAGCACCGTCGCCGCGCCAACGAAGACGAAGAACAATGACGGTGGCTGCCACGCAGCACCCATTTCTCTCTGGGCGGGTTTGGTTGTTTTTGCTCTGTTAACCTATCGGAGACGCTGGTGAGTCTCAGGCTCGGTGCGGTGTGCTCGTTGGTGCTCGCAAGCACAAGTGCCGCATTCGCCAGCGATAGCCCCAAGGCACGTATCTCCGACGATCTCATCGACAAACACCAAGCATGGCGAGAGCCGGGATTTCGCCTAGCTTTGAGCTTCGGATATGAGACGAATCTCGCAAGTCCCCCTACTCCCGCATCCACCTCGTGGGTACCGTCCCTGCACGTGGGATGGCGACTCACGGATCGTTTCAGCCTTTCGAGTACCCTACGCTACTCGGTCATGGGTGGCAGTTTATCTGGCCTGCGCTTTTCCGGGACACTCGAGCCGACCTGGCACATCACCGATGGGTTCGCCGTTACCGGTGGCCTCGGCTATGGGGTCTTGATGGGGTCACGAACTGACTACTACACGGAGATTACCGACAATGCCGTCCTGAGTGCCTGCGATGACGGTGCCCTGGTAGCATTGGCCCGAGTAACCTATCTCTTCCGTGTCGGTCATCTCTTTGCCACGGGTCCCGCATTGCAGCTCGACAGCCAATGGACCTCCTGCACCGACACGTACGAGTCTTACGAATGGTATGGTGACGAAGAGCGCGTTACCGAGGTGGCCCTGCAGGATTGGTGGTGGCACAAGACAATCGGCGTCCTCTGGGTGTTCGCGTGGCGGTAACCTCTCAC
The DNA here is from genome assembly GCA_001798605.1 of Deltaproteobacteria bacterium RIFOXYA12_FULL_58_15. Lineage (GTDB taxonomy): Bacteria > Myxococcota > XYA12-FULL-58-9 > XYA12-FULL-58-9 > XYA12-FULL-58-9 > XYA12-FULL-58-9. The sequence continues at coordinate 4,668 of MGST01000149.1, forward strand.
GTTTCGCTCGTCGGCCTTTGCACGATGGCGGGCTTTGCTGCGTTGCCCCCGGCCCATGCCCAATCGACGGCGGGTGCCAATACTCCGCCCACGGCAGGCACGGTTCTAGATACCACAACCGAGCCGATGCCCTCGGCCGATGCCCTCACCGGTGAGGTGGTAGAACCGAAATTGGAACCGCCTGTGGTTGTGTCGAGCGCTGAGGTTGTGCCCCCCCCGGAGGTCGCGGCGCTCACACAACCGACCACGGTTGTGGTCCTCATTCGCGTGACCGCAGAGGGTGCCATCGCATGGGTGAGGCTCAAACAAAGCGGTGGTTCAGTCTTTGACGAAGCGGTGATGACCGCCGCCACCCGCTTTGAGTTCATACCTGCGACCTTCGCGGGCGAGCCCGTCGAAGTCGAAATAGAATACAAGCAGACCTTTGTCCCCCCAGAGATCACCGAGCCCGTCGGTGCCGCAACGGACTCCGTCTTGGCCGGAACCATCGTCGAAAAGGGAACGCGTCGGGCTTTGGCGTCGATCCGCATTGCGGTCACCGTCGACACCGAGTTGTTCGAGACCGTGACCAATCCAGAGGGGAAGTTCGAGATCGCCCTGCCCCACGGAGACGCCGTGGTCGAGGTCTACAGCTATGAGCACAAGGGTTTTCGTGTCCAGGAAGTGCTGGAGCCTGAGCAACGGCTCGACGTGCGGTATCTCATTGAACGGCAGAGCTACAATCCCTACGAGGTCGTGGTCATTGGTAAGCGTGAACGTCACGTGGTGGCGCGCACGACTTTGCGCGACCGCGAGATCAAACAGGTCCCCGGTACCTTTGGTGATCCCTTCCGAGTGGTGAGCACGTTGCCAGGGGTCGGCAACGTCATCTCCCTGCTCGCCTACCCCATCGTCCGCGGCACCAGTCCCGGCAGCACCGGTTTTCTCCTTGATGGGGTGCGGGTGCCGCAGCTGTTTCACATGCTTGCGGGGCCCGCGGTGATTCACCCGGAGTTCATCGACCGTGTCGACTTCTATCCCGGCAGCTTCCCAGTCGAGTATGGCGGTTACACCGGCGGCATCGTCGACGGCATTACCCACCGAACCCGTGCGGACGAGGGAAGGTTCGATGGCCATATCGATCTAACCAACGCCGGCCTTTTTCTGCGCGGTCCCATCGAGCCTTTGGGGATCACCGGAACCATTGCTGGTCGCTATGGCTACCCAGGGCTGCTCCTTAATCTGCTCAACACCGGAGCCTACGCGAGCTACTGGGACTATCAGGCGCAGATCGACGGTGGCGGTGATGACCGTTGGTGGCGAGCCTTTGCCTTTGGTTCCTTTGACGAACTCGGCGAGGTCAACTCCCTTGGAGAGCGCACAACCATGGCCGGTGCGCAGTTTCACCGCGTCGATCTCACCTACTTCGTCGGCCAAGGCGAGTTCGTCGACACCTACAAGCTGGTTCTCGGCTTCGATCAGACAGAGGCCGACAATGCCAACGAGGCGCTCACAACCTTGAGTGTCGAGCCCCGCGCCCGCTGGAGTTATCGCATCACCGAAGATGTTCTGCTGAATGCCGGTGTCGAGCTCATGGCACGCAGGTTCAGCGGTGAAGTCGGCCCATCCGGCGAGGCTGCAAAGCTCCAGCTTGAGTCGCACATGATAGGCGGCGGTGCCTTTGCGGCGTTGGCATGGCATCCCGCGGAGCGGTTACTCGTCATTCCGGGCATTCGCACCGATGTTTACTCCAACGACGAAGCCACACAGATGGGCGCCGATCCGCGTTTGCTCTGGCGCTACCGCCTGCAGGCCAACGAAGACGGCGAGATCTGGCTCAAGGGCGGCCTCGGACTCTACCATCAGCCGCCGCGATTTCTCGTGCCGCTGCCGGGCTTCGAGGAACTCGCCCTACGCTATGGCTTGCTGCAATCAGTGCAGACCACTCTCGGCGTCGAGGCGCCCCTGTTCGGCGACTTCGCTCTCGACACCCAGGTCTACTTCAACTGGATGGACCCGATTCTGTTTGATCTGTCCTACAGCGTGGTTGGGGACGATACCGACAGCCTCACAGCCGACGACCTGTTTCAAGAACGCGTCGGCCGCTCCTACGGCATCGAGATTCTGCTCAAACATCACGGTCGCGATGCCTTGTTTGGCTGGCTCTCCTACACTCTGTCATGGAGTGAACGCGAGGAACACGGCCAATGGGTGCCCTTCGACTTCGACCGCCGCCACATGCTCAATCTTGTTGCCGGCATCTCCCTGCCGCGCAACTGGGACGTCGCCATGCGTTTGAGCCTGCAGAGCGGTCGCCCTGCCCCAAGCGGCGGCCGCGTCGACCCGTTTTATCGCATCGACATTCGCATCGACAAGCGTGCGGTTTGGAACGACTGGCTTCTCGACTTCTACGTCGACATCGTCAACGCCACTCTCTCCGCCGAACGTCTCGACAGCGATCCCGACAGCGGCCTACGTTACACCCTGCCCACCGTCGGTTTCCGTGCGGTGTTTTAGGCCATCGAATGATGTTCTCCCGGCGAGAGCACCGTCGTTGCGGTTTACTGCTTGGCCAAGTCGACCACCACAGGACGATGGTCAGAAGCCTGCCCCACCGATGCACAGTCGAGCGGTATGCCGGCTTTGGGTAGGAAGTTTCCCGTGGGAAGATCATCCACGCCATTGTCTCGGCATTCGTCGTACACTTCGTCATTGAACGAATAACCGTCGGTGAAGATGTAGTCGAGCCGCCAATGGGTGGGGAAATGCGTTTCGTGGATCGTGGTTGAATCTTCGTGGGTGGCATCCACCACTTCCAGTCCCGCCTGCTGAATCGTCACAAAGGGATTGTAAACCACAGGAAACGAAATGTCGGCTCCCAACTGAAAGAGCCACGGCAAACCCGCGGGCAACTCGGTGAAAACCTGGCCCAGATTGGGAGAATCGATCTCCTCGTTGAGATCTCCCATGACCACGACTTTGCCATTGGGAAAGACTCCTCGATGGGCCTGGACCACTTGGACGGTGCGAATGGCCTCTATCTGGCGACGGAACCTGTCCGCATCGGTGGTCCCTGCTTTGAAATGCACCACAAAGACTGCGAGCTGCCAATCCCCAGGAACAATCGTAACGTTGAGCTCAAGGATGTCGCGACCGATGTCCTCAGTTGCGTAATCCCCGGAAATGTCACTGGCCGACCACGAATAGGTGGCCTCCAAAGGAATGCGACTGAAACACAGATTGGCAAGGGGTCCCCCCAAAGGTGCCAGATCCGTCAAGAACCAATCGGGATATTCCGATTCCAAGGCAAGAGTATTGAGCACGGGGGCGTCGTCCTCGTGAAATTCCTGCAAGCAAGCGATGTCTGCGTCCAGTCGCTCAAAGATGCTCAACGTATGGGCATAGGCCGGCTCAGTCACCGCTCCGACTGTGCCAATGTTGAAGGTCATGAGACGAACGGATTCCATCTGGCAGAAGATCCGTTCACGACAACCCGGGTCGAGACAATCGGGCTTGTCGTCCGCATCATTGTCCACACCATCTCGGCAATCGAACTCGGTATATTCAGGATAATGGTGGCAGTCTGCATACCCAAAGCACGTGAACTCATCGCAGTCGATGTAAGTGTCGTTATCATTGTCACTACCATCAGCACACTCGATATTGCCGGCCTCGTGCAGAACGTCGCAGGGTGGGACGAACGCGCAACCGAAATCACCACAGTCGATGTAGTTGTTATGATCGTTGTCATAGCCATCGGAGCAACGGGCCACCGTGTTCTCAGGACCCCAATCAATACCCGCATCACCGTTGCCGCCGATATCCCCGGGAGCATCGCCTGCATGGATATCTCCCTGCCGCGCGTCGCCTGGGTAGGGGTCTCCCTGCCGCGCGTCGCCTGGGTAGGGGTCTCCCTGCCGCGCGTCGCCTGGGTAGGGGTCTCCCTGCTGCATGTCGCCTGGGTAGGGGTCTCCTTGCTGCGTGTCGCCTGGGTACGGGTCTCCCTGCTGCGCATCGCCTGGGTACGGGTCTCCCTGCTGCGCATCGCCTGGGTACGGGTCTCCCGGCTGCGCGTCGCCCTGGCTGTCGCCCTTATTGGGCGACGTCGGGTAAATACACTGACCCGAGGTGCAGACTCGGGGCCGATAACAATCGGTATCCTGGGTGCAACCGTCCGTGCTCCCGTCACAATGAATTTGGGCCAAAGAGAGCAGCAGCAAGGGAAGTGTTTTGCGTGTCATGACCACCCATCTGTATGTCAGGACTTACCGTGAAGACGGCATTGTAATCGGTTGGCCGCTGGTATTCCACCACAGGTGTCGGGATCCGGGCAATCAGTCATACCAGCCATGGACCAGCCAACAACCTCTGTGGTGTTGGTAGGTGAGACGGTAGGTCATGCCGTCCTGCATGTGCATGTCATAGATGTCGACGTGTCGCAGTCTCGAGCTCTTGTCTGCATTGTCCTCACCGTTGTTCTCCCACCAGTTGTGATTGCGGCGAAACGGCCCCTGGTGACTCTCGATACGGCCCTTGATCTCACGGCCGTCGAGCATACAGGGTCGCCCTCCCCGCCAGATGACGTCGACTGGCTGCGGCGGGCGAAGACGGCGCAGGACAACTGGCGGCGCTTCGGGAAGACGGCCCTCTTGCGGTGATCTGGGATGGGCTTTCGTCTTTACGCTTGCCTTTATGCTTGCCGTTGGGCTTGTCCCTGCCGCGAAGGCCGTGACCACGAAGGCATCGTCCTCGTAGGAGTCGCACGGTGTCGGGGTACCGACGCGTTCCGCGCCACACAAGGCTTGCAAGCGTGCGACGGTCACAGCAAGCTTGTCGGGCGCGGGACCTGCGGGCTCAAACAGACCGAGCTGATGTCGCCGCGGCGTAACGGGCAGAACCCGAACCATGACCGCCGTGATCGGTTGCTCGGGGGGATACTTGGCGAGGTGCAGTCGGCACAGGGAGAGGAGCGCACTGATGTCGCGGGTGGGTGCGGTGATCTCGACGTGTCGTTCACAGGTGCCAACGCCCTCGTAATCCAAAGACAGGTGCAAATCGCCGGCCAAAAAGCCACGCAGGGCCACCCGTTGCACCAGCCGATCGAGCATACCGCGCAGCACAAAGGCCAGTGGCTCGAGATTCTCGAGGGCATACTCGAGGCTCATGCGCTCGACGATTTGCTCGACTTCAGCCGTCGGCCGCAAACCACCGCCCACGTCATCTCCTCTTGCCTGGGCATAGAGCATTGAGCCCTCGGGACCGAGCTTGTCGGCGACCTGTTTGGCCCCAAGAGCGAGCAGTTCCCCTACGCGAGACAAACCTAGGCGCTCGAGCATGTCGAGCAGCTTTCGACTCGGCTCGAGGGCATAGAGGGGCAAGCCCTCAACCACGTCATATTCAGCATCGGCGGCGATGTGCGCACAACCCGCGCGCAGTGCGAGGCGAGCTAAGGTCTTGCTGCGCGCTATCGCTGTGTGAACTTGTAGGCCGATAGCGTCTGCAGAGCGTCGCAGCGCCTGTGCCACCAAGGCTGGGGGACCGATGAGTTTTTCGAGGCCCGCCGCATCGACATAAGCCCAACCGAGCTCCCCCTTCTCCACCCGCGGTGACACTGAGCGTGCCACATCCATGAGAGCATCGTGGGTTGATGCTTCGAGAACATCATCCCTGGCCCGTGCGTGCAGATCCGGACACAAGGCCCGCGCCTGCGCAAGAGTCAGACCTGGACGAATGCCGTACTCCTCTTCGGCAGTTTGGCTGACGAACTCAAGGGTGGCACCACCACCGAGTGAATTCCTAACGATGACCAAAGCCTCACCGTCGAGATTGGGATGTGCGCGCAAAGCTGCCTGCAAAGGCAAGTCGACAGCGTAGACAGCAACGATCACAACGCCACCGACAGATCAATCACTGGGTTGGCCGAGCTCGATGCGCACACAGCCGCCGGGTATATCCTCGCGCCAGCGCAACACCCGCACAAACATGCCAGGGCCACGCCGCCGACAACCGAGACGCAACATCGCGGCGGAACCCGCAACCTCTCGTGGTGCCAACGAGATCAGCACCGTGGCGG
>MGST01000150.1 GCA_001798605.1 Deltaproteobacteria bacterium RIFOXYA12_FULL_58_15
CGACAAGACTGCACCCTCGACACTTCCGGTTGCGAGTATTGCGGCGATGGCATCCAGCAGGTTCCGGAAATTTGCGATGGCCAGGACCTCGATGACGCTACCTGTGAATCGCTTGGCCAGGATTTCGTGGGGGGCCGGCTTGCGTGCGAGCCCGACTGCAGTGGCTACGAAACCTCCGGGTGTTATGAATGCAACTCGTGCGAACAATGCCAAGACGCTGGCCTTGGCTGCGTGAGTCACCGCTGCGACTTCTGTGGCGGCGATACGGACTGCTGTGCCGGCTACGAGTGCAGACTGGGTCGGTGTGTGCTGCCGTGCGTAGGCCCGGGTAGCCCCTGCACAGTGCAGTCGGACTGCTGCACAGGCAGCTGTTTCGACGCGGGCACCGGGCTCAGATGCTGGTTGTTGTGATATAGATCGCCGCCGACGATCGTCTGGGGTTGCACAATTCCACGGACCTGTCGATTCCAACTTGTGCACCCCAGATTGAGAGGGTAAAGAGGCGCCAGCCTACACCATGACCCACGCCCTTTTAGTCCTAGAAGACGGTCGTTCCTTTCGCGGCCGGCGTTTCGGTGCACCGTGCACTGCCACTGGGGAGGTGGTCTTCAACACCTCGATGATGGGTTATCAGGAGATCCTGACGGATCCCTCGTACGCCTCCCAGATCGTCGTGATGACGTATCCCATGATCGGCAACTACGGCATCGCGCCGGAAGATTTTGAGGCGCGACGTCCTTTTCTCTCTGGTTTGGTGGTCAAAGAGCCGAGCCGTATCGCCAGCAATTGGCGTCACGAACAAAACCTCGACGCGTTCCTCACCGAGCACGGCATTGCAGGCTTTTGTGATCTTGACACCCGCGCCGTTGTTCGCCACCTACGCGAACACGGGGCAATGCGTGGCACCATCGGCGACGCCGATGAGGGGATTGCTGCTCTGCGCAAACGCGCCTTGGATTCGCCCATCATGGCAGGCCAAGATCTCGCGAGCCTCGTTTCACAGACAACATCCTACAAGTGGGAACGTCCGAGCCTTGAGGTCGCCCACCCGGTGGCAGCCGCCCAGCGTGCCACCCGTTCACTTCGCGTCGTCGCCTACGACTTTGGCATCAAACAGAATATCCTACGGCGTCTCGTCGATGTGGGCAGTCGGGTTACGGTAGTGCCTGCGAACACTTCTGCGGATGACGTCCTCGCCCTCAAACCCGATGGGGTCGTGTTTTCCAATGGTCCAGGAGATCCACAGCCTCTCACCTATGCAATAGACAGCGCCAAACGGTTAATCGGCAGGGTACCCATCCTCGGCATTTGTCTCGGGCATCAAATACTCGCCCTCGCCTGCGGCGCAAAGACCTTCAAGATGCGCTTTGGCCACCACGGGGCCAACCATCCGGTTATGGATCTACGAACTCGCAAGGTCAAAATTACTTCCCACAATCATGGGTTCGCGGTTGACCCCGACTCACTTGCCGACTCCCGCGTCGAAGTTACCCACGTCAATCTCTACGACCAGACTCTGGAAGGGTTGAGCCTGCGTGACGCACCTGCGTTCAGCGTGCAATACCACCCTGAAGCCGCTCCGGGGCCCCGCGACGCGGGTTACCTCTTTGTGCAATTCGCGGAGTTGATGCGAGAGCACAGAAACGGCCGAGGCAGTTGATGCCCAAGCGTGCGGATCTGAAGAAGATATTGGTAATCGGGTCGGGACCCATCGTCATCGGCCAAGCCTGCGAGTTCGATTATTCAGGCACCCAAGCGATCAAAGCGCTCAAGGCTGAGGGAATCGAGGTCGTTCTGGTCAACTCGAACCCGGCCACCATCATGACCGATCCCGACCTCGCGGATCGGACATACATCGAGCCCCTCACCCCCGAGTACGTCACCGCCGTCATCGAACGTGAGAGGCCCGACGCCATCTTGCCAACAGTCGGCGGACAAACAGCGCTCAATCTGACATTATCACTCGCCGAATCAGGTGTTCTCACAAAGTTTGGCGTCGAAGTAATCGGTGCCAGCGTCGAGGCGATTAAGGTCGCCGAAGACCGCGAGCTCTTCCGCACGGCCATGCAAGACATTGGCCTCGATGTGCCCGTCAGTCGAGTGGTCTCGGATGTTAAAGGCGCCCTCGAGCTCGCGACCCGTACTGGTTACCCGGTCATCGTCCGCCCCTCGTTTACCCTCGGCGGCAGCGGGGGGGGCATTGCCTACAACTCTGAAGAGCTCGACGAGGTGGTTCGGCGCGGCATCAATCTGTCCCCTGTCGGGCAGGTCTTGGTGGAAGAATCGCTGCTCGGCTGGAAAGAATTTGAGCTTGAGGTCGTCCGCGACGCCAACGACAACGTCATCATCGTCTGTTCCATTGAGAACTTCGATCCCATGGGGGTTCACACCGGCGATTCTCTGACGGTTGCGCCTGCACAGACTCTGACGGACGTCGAGTACCAGGTCATGCGAGATGCGGCCGTCGCTATCTTGCGTCGTGTGCGAGTTGACACCGGCGGCTCCAACGTTCAGTTCGCGGTGCGGCCCGAGGACGGTCGTCTCTCCGTCATCGAGATGAACCCGCGGGTTTCTCGATCATCGGCGCTGGCGTCAAAGGCCACTGGATTTCCCATTGCGAAAGTGGCTGCGAAGCTAGCCATCGGCTACACCCTCGATGAAATCGCCAACGACATCACCAAGACCACACCGGCGGCATTCGAGCCCGCAATCGACTATGTGGTCACCAAAATCCCCAAGTTTGCCTTCGAAAAATTTCCGGGTGCCAGCGAAACACTGGGCACCCAGATGAAGTCGGTCGGCGAAGTGATGGCCATCGGCCGCACCTTCAAAGAGTCTTTGTTCAAGGCTCTTCGCTCTCTCGAGGTTCTCAAGCCATTCCGTCCCAAGGACATGACCCGAGCGGAGCTCATCGAGGCACTCAGCGAACCAAACGAACGGCGTGTCCGTTATGTGGTGCACGCCCTCGAACAAGGCTTCTCCATTGAGGAGCTCAACCAACTCACGCGCATTGACGAGTGGTTTCTCGACCAACTGCTACAGGTCGCTGAATTCCAGAAGAAATTGCGTGGCAAACCGCTCGCTGAGATTGACGATGCGACCATTCGCCGCGCCAAAGAAATCGGCCTCTCTGATAGGCGCTTGGCCTATTTCAGCGGCAGCCCAGAGGCCGCGGTACGCGCGCGGCGGCGCAACGCTGGCATCATCCCGGTGTACAAACGGGTCGACACCTGTGCCGCCGAATTCGCATCGCATACCCCATATCTCTACTCGACATACGAGGAAGAAGACGAGGCCCAACCGGAGAACGTCAAGAAGGTGATGATTCTCGGCAGCGGACCCAATCGCATCGGTCAAGGCATCGAGTTTGATTACTGCTGCTGCCACGCCGCTTATGCATTGCGCGACGCGGGCGTGCAGAGCATCATGGTCAACTGCAACCCTGAAACTGTCTCGACGGACTACGACACCAGCGACCGTCTCTATTTTGAGCCCCTCACTCTCGAGGATGTTCTCGAGATTGTCTACAAAGAGAAACCGGACGGCGTCATCGTACAGTTCGGCGGTCAGACACCTCTCAACCTCACCCGCCCACTTCATGAAGCGGGCATCAAGATCCTCGGCACCTCGCCCGAATCTGTCGACCTCGCAGAGGACCGTGAGAAGTTCTGCGTCCTCCTCGATTCCCTCGGTGTACTCTATCCCGAGCACGCTTTCGCCAATGACATTGACGAGGCGCGCATTGCAGCCGAGAAGCTCGGTTATCCCCTGCTTGTGCGTCCATCTTATGTGCTCGGCGGACGGGCCATGGCGGTCGTCTACGGCGAAAATGAGCTGGTCGGCTATGTCCGAGCGGCTATCGAGGCTGCACCACAGGGTGCCATCCTCATCGACAGATTCCTCGAGGATGCCATTGAAGTCGACGTTGACGCCGTCTCGGATGGCGAAGATTGCATCATCGCCGGCATCATGGAGCACGTCGAGCAGGCGGGTGTCCACTCGGGCGACTCCACCTGTGTGCTTCCCGGTTGGCACCTTGCCGACAAGCACGTCGACGAGATCCGTGCGTCGGCCAGGGCTTTGGCGATGGCCCTCAAGGTGGTCGGCCTGATGAACGTGCAGTATGCCGTCGCAGGTGGACGGCTTTACGTGTTGGAGGTCAATCCCCGCGCTTCTCGAACGGTCCCCTACGTGTCAAAAGCGACAGGCGTGCCCCTCGCCAAAGTGGCAACACGGTTGATGCTTGGCCAGAAACTCAGCGAGATCGGCCTTGCGCGTGACCTCACGGTGGATCGTTTTTTCATCAAGACGCCGGTGTTTCCCTTTGTGAAATTCCCTGGCGTTGATCCACGCCTGTCACCCGAGATGAAATCAACAGGAGAGGTCATGGGCATCGCCAAGGACGTAGGCACAGCGTTCTACAAAGCGTCCCTCGCCGCTGGCATCCGATTACCACAGTCCGGCACCGCCTTCATCACTGTCAACAGACGTGACAAGGAGGCTGTGGTCGACACCGCCCGGAAACTTGTGGCGCTCGGTTTTGATCTCCTGGCAACGCGGGGCACAGCATCCGTCTTGCGCTCCGCGGGACTGCCTGTCTCAGAAACCCTCAAGCGTTCCGAGGGAAGGCCCAACTGTGTGGACGCTATCCGCAGCGGCCAAATCAACCTCATCGTCAACACCCCCCTCGGTGGCTCGGCTTACAAAGACGGGTGGGAGATCCGTACTGCCGCACTGCAACACCAAGTCCCCTGCATCACCACGTTGTCCGGTGCAATCGCGGCAGTTGAAGCCATCGCCAGTCAAAAAGGACAAGCGCTCACCGTCGTCTCATTGCAGGAGCTCGAGCACCTGTCTCTCTGATGATCGTCGGTGCATGGACGAAAAGGAGAAGGTTCAATGTGCGGCATTGTTTGTTTGTTCGACGCACAGGGCAACGCGGCTGACTCACGCCAGAGCTGTATCGAGATGGCGCGACGTTTGCGCCACCGTGGTCCTGACTGGACCGGCGTGTTTGCCGACGACCACGCAGTCATGGCGCATGAGCGGTTGTCGATTGTCGATGTCGCCGGAGGCGCGCAGCCGCTGCGCAGCGCCGAAACCGGTGTGACCTTGGCGGTGAACGGCGAGATCTACAACCACCGCCAACTTCGCTCTCGCCTGCGACAGAACCACGAATTTGCGACCGACTCAGATTGTGAGGTCATCCTCTATTTGTACGAGGAGCTGGGACCGACGTTCGTCGGTCTTCTTGACGGCATTTTTGCATTCGCTCTTTATGATCCACGCAACCGGACACACCTGGTCGCCCGTGACCACATAGGCATCGTTCCACTCTACTGGGGCAGAGATCGACAAAGTCGCCGTCTCATAGCCTCAGAGATGAAAGCGATCCTTCATGAGTGCACCGAGCTCGAGGAGTTCCCTCCAGGGAACTATTACACCAGCCAAGACGACGCCCTGCACTACTACTATCAACCCGCATGGCGCTCGCCGGAGTTCGACGCGTTTGTTCCCTGGGATCCGGAGCAATTGCGCTCAACCCTCGAAACCAATGTCGTGCGACAGATGATGTGCGACGTCCCCTACGGTGTATTGATATCTGGCGGCATCGACTCGTCGATCATCTCTGCGCTGGCTGCGCGCCATCGTGAACGCCGCATCGAAAAGGATGAGAAGGACGCCGCGTGGTGGCCGAGCCTTCATTCCTACTGCATCGGCCTCAACAACGCTCCCGATTTGCCCAAGGCGCAGATGGTAGCTGACCACATCGGCACCATCCATCACCCGTTCGAGTACACCATTCAGGAGGGCTTAGACGCACTGAGCGATGCGATCTACCATCTCGAGACCTTCGACATCACCACCATTCGGGCCGGAACACCGATGTTTCTGTTGGCTCGCAAGATCAAATCGATGGGTGTCAAGATGGTCTTGTCCGGGGAAGGCGCAGACGAGACCTTTGCCGGATATTTGTATTTTCACAAGGCACCAGACCCCGTTGAGCTACGGCTGGAGACCCTGCGCAAGCTGTTCGCCCTACACAAGTACGATTGTCTGCGCGCCAATAAGGCCATGGCCGCGTGGGGTGTCGAGGCCCGCGTGCCGTTTCTTGCACGAGAGGTGCTCGACCTGGTCATGTCCATCGACCCCAAAGAGAAGATGTGCACGAACGGCCGCATGGAGAAACACATACTGCGCAGTAGCTTCGAGGGTTTCATTCCCCGCGAGGTGCTATGGCGCCAGAAGGAGCAGTTCTCAGACGGCGTTGGCTACATGTGGATCGACACTTTGCGCAAGACCGCCGACGCCCTCGTCACCGATGCGATGATGAAAGGTGCAAAGGAGAGATATGGAGTTAAGACACCGCTGACCAAGGAGGGTTACTGGTACCGGATGATGTTTGACGAGCATTTTCCTGGCACCTTGGCAGCCAATTGCGTCCAGGCAGAACCCAGCATTGCATGCAGCACGGAGACGGCCCTGCGCTGGGACAAATCCTTCACCGCCTCAGCAGACCCGTCGGGACGTGCGGTCAAGGCGGTGCACGAAGATTCCTGGTGAACAGCACAAAAAAAAAGGGCAGCCCAAATGAGCTGCCCTTTTTCAAAAATAAATCCGGCGGCGTCCTACTCTCCCACACGTAACCGTGCAGTACCATTGGCGCTGGCAGGCTTAACTACCGAGTTCGGAATGGGTTCGGGTGGAACCCTGCCGCTATGGCCACCGGAAACTGAAATCTAAGAGAATTTCGCTTTACCTTAACACTGCTTGAAACATTCAAGTGTCACGCAATCAGATCTGACTTCGACTCATTGAAAAAAGCCAAGCCGAACGGTTAATTAGTACCGGTTAGCTTCACACATTACTGTGCTTCCACACCCGGCCTATCAACGTCCTAGTCTCGGACGAACCTTATTAGGGAACGAGTCCCTTGGGAGACCTAGTCTTAGAGGAGGCTTCCCGCTTAGATGCCTTCAGCGGTTATCCTTTCCGTACTTAGCTACCCGGCAATGCATCTGGCGATACAACCGGTACACCAGCGGTACGTCCATCCCGGTCCTCTCGTACTAAGGATAGCTCTCTTCAAGTCTCCTACGCCCACAGAAGATAGGGACCGAACTGTCTCACGACGTTCTGAACCCAGCTCGCGTGCCACTTTAATTGGCGAACAGCCAAACCCTTGGGACCAACTACAGCCCCAGGATGTGACGAGCCGACATCGAGGTGCCAAACACCGCCGTCGATGTGAACTCTTGGGCGGTATCAGCCTGTTATCCCCGGAGTACCTTTTATCCGTTAAGCGATGGCCCTTCCATACGGAACCACCGGATCACTATGACCTGCTTTCGCACCTGCTCGACCCGTCGGTCTCGCAGTTAAGCTCCCATTTGCCATTACACTCGACGGCTGGTTTCCAATCAGCCTGAGGGAACCATCGCGCGCCTCCGTTACGTTTTTGGAGGCGACCGCCCCAGTCAAACTGCCCACCAGGCAATGTCCCTGGCCCGGATAACGGACCTAGGTTAGACACCCAAACTGATCAGGGTGGTATTTCAAGGTTGGCTCCACCGAATCTAGCGACCCGGTTTCAAAGTCTCCCACCTATCCTACACAAACCAATTCGAGTGTCACTGCCAAGCTACAGTAAAGGTTCACGGGGTCTTTCCGTCTTTCTGCGGGAACACGGCATCTGCGCCGTGACTTCAATTTCGCTGAGCCCGTGGTTGAGACAGTGGGCCAATCGTTACGCCATTCGTGCAGGACGGAACTTACCCGCCAAGGAATTTCGCTACCTTAGGACCGTTATAGTTACGGCCGCCGTTTACCGGGGCTTCGGCTCACAGCTTCGGATTACTCCTAACTGATCCCCTTAACCTTCCGGCACCGGGCAGGCGTCAGCCCCTATACTTCGTCTTGCGACTTAGCAGAGACCTGTGTTTTTGGTAAACAGTCGTCAGCCCCTGGTCACTGCGACCCCCATTGGCTCCAGACGCGAGGTCCTTCACCTTGGAGGCACACCTTATCCCTAAGTTACGGTGCCAATATGCAGAGTTCCTTAACCACGGTTCTCTCAAGCGCCTTGGGATACTCTCCCCACCCACCTGAGTCGGTTTACGGTACGAGCATCCTATATTCTCCACTCGAGGCTTTTCTTGGAAGCATGGGATCACTCAGTTACTCCGCATCCGAAGAATTGGAGCCTCTCTCCTCTCAGCGTTGATAGAGTTGCGTTTTGATCCTACAACTCCCGCCTACGGGCTAAGAACCGGGACATCCATCACCCGGCTGAGCTGCCCTACTCCGTCCCCCCTAGCTTCAACGAATATAAGACGGTGCAGGAATATTAACCTGCTTTCCATCGCCTACGCCTTTCGGCCTCGGCTTAGGTCCCGACTGACCCTGGGAGGATTAACCTGCCCCAGGAACCCTTGGGTTTTCGGCGAACAGGTTTCTCACCTGTTTTATCGCTACTCATGTTGGCATAATCTCCTGTAGACGCTCCAGCCCTTCTTATCGATAGACCTTCGCAGCAACTACAGTGCTCCCCTACCGCTCCAGGTAAACCTGGAACTCATAGCTTCGGTGCCTGGCTTGAGCCCCGTTAAATCTTCGGCGCAGATTCACTTGACCAGTGAGCTATTACGCTTTCTTTAAAGGATTGCTGCTTCTAAGCCAACCTCCTGGTTGTCAATGCGCTTCCACATCCTTTTCCACTTAGCCAGAACTTAGGGACCTTAGCTGATGATCTGGGATGTTTCCCTCTTGCCCACGGACCTTATCACCCATGGACTGTCTCCCGAGGTAACAGTTGTCGGCATTCGGAGTTTGATTGGGTTTGGTACGCTGGTGAGCGCCCTAGCCCATTCAGTGCTCTACCTCCGACACTGAATTCCTCGAGGCGATACCTCAATATCTTTCGGGGAGAACCAGCTATTACCTGCCTTGATTGGCCTTTCACCCCTACCCACAGCTCATCCGAGAAATTTTCAACTTTCACCGGTTCGAGCCTCCACGAAGTTTTACCTTCGCTTCACTCTGGCCATGGGTAGATCGACAGGCTTCGGGTCCAATCCCTGCAACTTTACGCCCTATTCAGACTCGCTTTCGCTTCGGCTACACCTGTAACGGCTTAACCTCGCTGCAAAGATTGACTCGCCAACCCATGATGCAAAAGGTACGCGGTCGGGCATTGTTCCGAAGAACCATAGCCCTTCCACCGGTTGTAGACATGCGGTTTCAGGTACTCTTTCACTCCCCTCACCGGGGTACTTTTCACCTTTCCCTCACGGTACTATGCGCTATCGGTCGCTGGCAGATATTTAGGCTTGGATGATGGTCCACCCAGATTCCCACCGGGTTTCACGTGCCCTGTGGTACTCGGGGACAGGTCTGAGCCTTCGTTGTTTTTGCTTACGGGGGTATCACCCTCTATGCCCGGCCTTTCCAGACCGCTCAACTAACAACTAAGGTCCCGTATGACCGCCCCACAACCCCGAAAGTACATGTACTTTCGGTTTAGCCATGGTCCCCTTTCGCTCGCCGCTACTAGGGGAATCTCGGTTGATTTATATTCCTCGAGGTACTGAGATGTTTCACTTCCCTCGGTTGGCTTCCTGCACCTATGAATTCAGCACAGGATGATGTGAGTTTCCTCACAACAGGTTTCCCCATTCGGAAATCTCCGGATCAGGGTTTGCTAGGCAACTCCCCGGAGCTTATCGCAGCCTTCCACGTCCTTCATCGCTCGCCAGCGCCAAGGCATCCACCGCATGCCCTTCGTAGCTTGAGCTGACTTCTCAATGCTTCAAAGTCAGATCTGATAACGCGACTATTCGCGCTCGCCACTCGAAGTATTCCCAAGCAGTGTTGCTTATACTTACTTCACTTACTTTACTTTACCTGAAGAGCTTTCACTCTTCCGGCGCTTGTTCTCTTACATTTCATATTCAATTTTCAAAGATCAGTTGGGACGAATCCCAATAAAATCTAAACGCAGTGTGGGCCAAAATGGTGGAGCCGAAGGGGATCGAACCCTCGGCCTCAGGCTTGCAAAGCCCGCGCTCTCCCAGCTGAGCTACGGCCCCGGTTTTTCGATTCCTCTGGACTCCGTTCAGAGCCTTTGGTGGGCCTGGAAAGATTTGAACTTTCGACCCCACGCTTATCAAGCGTGTGCTCTAACCAGCTGAGCTACAGGCCCTAATCCAAAGCCCATTCACTGCATTAATTTCTCACAGAGCAGCTGACGGTCAATCTCGATGCCCGTCAGCGAGGGCGGCTTTGTAACGAAACTGCGGGTCCCCGTCAACAAAAAAAGTGTGGTGTTTGCGTTTTTTGTTAGATCGCCTCAAATCGGCTGCCATTTGCAGATCCTGACCATCTGGGCGGGAACAAAAATCACCACGCACATCCCGACACAACCATTCCCGGCATAAAATGGCGCGATTCTGCGCTCCGATCAGGCAGATCTGGGCCAATCACCTCAACTCGGCCGCACCAAAAGGGCGGACCGCCAAGCTCGAGGGATCTTTTCTGCAGAAATTTGTCATCCGAACGGCGACTCATTCTCGGCGTTGACAAAAAAGGCTCGCCCCGCGGCGCAGAGCTCTTCGAGTGATTCTACGCGAATCACCCGTTTGCGAAATGCTGCGGCACCAGTGATGCCGCGGGCATACCACATCATGTGTTGTCGAAACTTGCGCACCGCCTTCAGCTCGTAATCAACAACCCGAGCGATGGCTCGTAGGTGCCTTTCGATCACCGCCCACCTCTCTACCCTTGTCGGTGGTTTC
>MGST01000151.1:0-785 GCA_001798605.1 Deltaproteobacteria bacterium RIFOXYA12_FULL_58_15
CTCCATGCGGCGTCAGCAAACCCATGTCACCTGGGACCCTCCCGGGCAGAAACAGACAGAGAGGCCCCTTCCCCATAACGAGCAGCCCATTGAAACCAAGTGGCGTTGGCAAGATTCGGACGACCGATGACGCCATTACAACCATTTTTGCGAGTATGTGTGCGGAACACAAAGGAGAGCTGATGCGAAGTCTACTCACTGCGACCGTCCTCATCTTGGCATGTGCCATACTGGGATGCGAGATCAGCACTGTATCCCGTGAAGGTCCGACCCCGGTGCCGACCACGGTCATCCGTGCTGAGTCCGGTTTTCCCCCCAACCCAATCCTTTGCAGTCCCCGTGGTGGCGTGATCCGCGTGAGCGGCAGCCATTTCCTCCCCATGCCTCGGGACGTTCTGACCGACAATGCCGGCGTCGAGCTGCCCACCGTGAGTCTGCAGAGCGCCACCAACGAAATCGTGCTCAGTGGCGTGACGTATGAACCCGATACCGGAGATCTCGTCGCGGTGGTGCCAGAGAACACCCCGGCTGGAACCTATGACGTCGTCGTAACCAATCCCAATGGCAAATCTGGGTCACTCAACGGTGCCCTGGAGATCACCGAGACCTGTCGCGAGCTCGAGCTGTGCAGCAGTGTCGACCCGGCATTTGGTTGGGTCAATGGCCGTACCCGTATCGACATCTGCGCCAACAACGCAGCGGGTACAGGCCTCTTGCCAGTGCCGCAGGTGATCTTGGTCATTGACGAAGATACTCAAGTCCCCCTCATTCGCGAGGCCATGCTC
>MGST01000151.1:846-10739 GCA_001798605.1 Deltaproteobacteria bacterium RIFOXYA12_FULL_58_15
CGAGCCTCGAAGAGCGTGGCGCCGGCCTCGTGGTGGGCGGCCCCTATGACCTGATCGTCATCAACCCGGATGGTTCCCAAGGTGTCATCACCGCAGCGTTCAAAGTGGTCGCCGATCCGCCACCGGTCATCACCGCGGTGTCACCGGAGCAGGCGGAGAAGGGTGCGACGGTCACGATCACCCTAAGCGGTGCCAACTTCAAAGATCCCGACAGCACCGCAGATCCACGCCTGGCAAGAATCCTACTGCTCACAACCGACCTCGAGGCAGGCGCCGTCTGCACTGCCCCCGCCTGTTATGAATGCGCTGACGCAACGTTTGTGAGCTCAACGTCAATCACTTGCAACCCACCGCTCGCAGCCATGAGTAGCGGGGTTTACCTGGTCCGCTTCGAGCACCTAGAGGACGGCGCCTACGCCGACTTCGCGTCCTTTTCGGTGACCAACCCGTCGGCAAACCTCAGCACCGCCACGGTACTCATGCCCGCGCTCAACACTGCCAGGTTCGCCCATGCTTCCGTGTACGCCCGCGACGATCTCGGCAATCGGTTTCTCTATGTCGCCGGTGGCCAGTCGGACACCGACATAGCCACCGCCCTCGACTCGATAGAGATCGCCGGTCTCTCACGTTTTGGCGACGCCAGCGCATGGACTGTCGCAGCGGTCGCCTTGCCCGGACCGCGCAGTGGACTTTCGATGGTCCGCCACGGCGAATATCTGTTTGTCGTCGGCGGCGCCGACGTGAGCGGAACTCCCCAGGACGGCGTCTATCGCGCCCGCATCCTCGGCGACGACTCTGTCCCCGTCATCCACGCCCCCGCCCTGGAAACCGGTGGCACACTCGGCGCCGGCACCTACACCTATCGGGTGGCGGCAATCATGGGCAGCGGCACCGACAATGAGGGCGGCGAAGGATTGCCATCAGACGCTGAGTCCATCAATCTCGTGGAAGCAGGTTCCGTCGGCATCAGCTGGCAAGCCGTCACCGGCGCTCTGTCCTATCGCGTCTATCGCACACCTAACGCCAATGATCTCGCGGGCACGGAAGTGCTGATTCGGGCCGGCATCAATAGCACCTCCTACATCGACGATGGCACCGCCAATCCGGGAACGGACATACCAAGAAGGGCCGGCTCGGTAGGTGAATGGATACAGGTAGGCACTTTGAGCACCGATCGTACCGACGCTGCGGCAACGATTGCCCGCGACGCCGCCGGTGATGCCTTCCTCTATGTTCTCGGTGGCGTCACCTCTGCCACGTCCCCAGACCCCACAGACTCCTATGAGTTTGCACCGCTCGGTGCCGACGGCTCCGTTGGCACGTTCACCGTGGGTGACGCGACCATGATGGGCAGTCAAAGCTCCAGCGGTACTCTCGTAGCTGCGCCCCGTGCACAGCACATTGGCGTCACGCTCAACGCGAACAACGCCTCGCGAATCACCGAGCTTGGTGAGGAGTACGTGGTCATTGCACAAGGAATGACGTCAACCAGCGTGTGGGCGGACGCCGCGCTTGCCAAGGTCGACGTGGGTGGCCAACTGCTCCCCTGGAGTCACGGCGACTACTCATCCAGCGCTGATCGCCATGGCGCTATGGGATTTTTTGCCAACAACTTCTTGTTCTCCTTTGGTGGTCGCAAGGGCTCTGGGGGTGCCCCTGGGGGGGGAGTGCAGTCAGACGGTCTCACGCTGGTTGTTTGCCCCGATGCCAATGCGTCCTGTGCCACCACGGATCCCCCGGTTCTCGAAATTTCTGGCGGCAACGCCGGCGTGAGCATGCAGGCCGAGCGATACCGAGGCAGTGCGCTGTACGTCGGCGGCTACTTCTTCTTCATCGGCGGCACCAACAACACAACGGTTCACGGCAGCGTCGAGCGCGGAGGGTATGCCAAATGAAAACCACCAACATGATGGCCAGTCTTCTCTTCGTCCTCTTCTTCACCACGACCGCAGTTGCGAATGAGACTGCCGCAGGAGATGTGACTGCCACGCAGAATGAGGACGTCGCCGCACAACCAATGGAAGCGGCCAACCCTGCCGAGCCGACCAGCGCTGCCGAGCCAACTTCTGTCGCACAAACGTCGGAGATCGGGCTCGCCGTCGCCGCGAAGGTTGGTGGCACCCTTGTGACCTCCGCCTTGGACATGACCTATTTCGTTGGTCTCGACTTCTCCTATCGCCTACCGTTTCTCGATCGACTTCTCGGCGTGGGACTTGAGCTCTCCATGCAAAACCCCGGCGCTTCGGGCAAGGTCGACGCAGCGGCCGTGGGTGGGAGCTATCAGTACGAGCTCTCCACCCAGCTCTTCACCATCGCCATCGAGGCTATTGCCGGCAAATCATTTGGTGACTTCTCGCCCTACGGTGCCCTCGGTTATGGCCTGTTCATCTTGAGCACCGATGTCACCGCCTTCGGCGAAGAGAGCACGGAGAGCCAAACCCGGGCAGGCATGACCCTACGCGGCGGCTGCGGCTACCGTCTCGGACCTGGTGATTTGTTCGCCGAATTGCGCTACCACTACGTCGACTTGGCGTTTCTCTCCACCGGCGAATCCAACGCTGGCGGAATCACCTTGGGTGTGGGGTATCGCTACGGATTTTAACCGACTCGAGCCAGACTCGGGCAGAGGAGATTCAATATGAGCTTTCTACGATTGACACTGGTCTGCTGTTTCGTTCTCGGAACGGTCTCATGCGGCGATGACGCCGATGATGTCGGTATTGCCAGTGAATGCGAAAACACCGACGACTGCGACAACGAAGAGCTTAAGTGCCTCACCGATTTCAAGGGCGGCTACTGCGGCATCTCGGGATGCACAAAGAACGCTGATTGCCCTGATCTGTCCGTTTGCGTCGCCCACGACGACGGCACCAACTACTGCTTCCGCACCTGCACCGAAAAGTCCGAATGCAATGAAAACCGTTCGAGCGACAACGAGGCCAATTGCTCGTCAAGCATTACGCTCGTTGACAGTGGCGACAGCAAGGCCTGTGTTCCACCGTCGAACTGATCGGGAGGCATGTGTGCGCATCGGCTGAGTGTGTGCGCACGGTCCTCCATGTGGGTGTGATTTTTGTAGCCTTCTCACTGATCTCTACCGGAGATCCTGATACCATTTGCCCATGAACCGAATCGCTCTAGGTGTTTCTGCGGGTGCCATTGTCGTTGTTGGACTCTCTGGCTGCGGCGGCCAACTTTTCATTGACGAGGCTTCGCTCAATCCCAAAACCCCGTGCACCACTTGGCAGGATTGCAAGGTTGGTGAAGTTTGCATCGATCTTCTCTGCAAAGAGGCTGAGCCATGCGCCATCGGTAACCCGGATGGAGTCTACTGCCCGGAGGGACGCACCTGCACCAATGGGGTGTGCATCAAAAACGACGGCGGCGGCGGCGACGAGTGGTGCCCGACGTGCCCCGACAACCAGGGTTGCAACAATGGCGACTGTGTTCCCATTACTGTCGACAATGAATGCGGTCCCACACACCCCGACGGCGTTTGCAGCGATGGTGAGGTGTGTGTTGCCGGCAACGATGACACCTATTGCGTGCCGATCATCTCCCATTGCGGTTGTGAAGACGAAACCCAGACGTGCGAGAACGAGCAATGCGTGGACATCGCGCCAGGCGATGAGTGCTCAACTTCCAATCCCGACGGCAAATGCCGTGACGGACATATTTGCGTAGCCGGGGTGTGTGAGCCCTGGACCAACGCCTGTTCTGTTGACAGCCCGCTTGGACTCTGCGCCGCAGGCAGCGCCTGTGTCGGTGGATACTGCATTCCCATCGACGAGAATCTTTGCGGTATCGACAATCCCAATGGCCTTTGCTCCCCGGGCCGCGTGTGTACACCGCCTTGCGTAGCGGCACCCTGTAGCTCTGCATTCCCGTCGGGTTATTGCCAAGAAGACGAGATCTGTGTCGCCGGCGAGTGTGAACAACTCCCCTGCCTGCCCCGCCATCCTGGTGGTGCCTGTCCTAGCGGTTGGTACTGCAGCTTGACCGGCGGCTGCATCGAAGATGGCAGCTGCGCGCACCCCGATGACTGCCAAAACACCGGCGGTTTGTGCAGCTGTCTGGGCCAATGCATCAACAGCGATTCTTGCATGGCTGATTGCGATTGCCCCGATTTCTATTTGTGCAACACCAACGCCGGCCGTTGCGAGCGCACGTACGACTGCCTCGATGACGACGGCTGCCCAGCAAACACGGAGTTCTGTGCCGAAAGTGACGAGTGCCTGCCACAGGGCTCCTGCATCGAAAACGGCGACTGCCGTGCCAATAACGTCTTCTGCTCCGAGGTCGGCCCCTGCACAGACCTACAATCAAACCCCGACACCTGCCGGTGCATGAACGTCGGAAAATGCCGCAATGACGAGGACTGCCTCGAATTCGACCCGGAAGGCAATTCCTTCTGCAATGGCGACGGAGATTGCCTGGCCGAGGGCACCTGCACCAAAGATGACGACTGCCCCCCGGGGAACAAGTGCAACCTTAGCGATGAATGCGTGCTCGGCCCCAACCTTTGCGACGCCAATGACTTCGTCAGGACCTGCACGGATAACAACGTCCTGTGCTGCGACAGCGGCACGTGCTGCGCAATCGAAGGCGAGGTTTGCAGCGCACTGGACACCTGCATCCAAGTTGGCGAGTGCCTCGACGACGCAGACTGCCTCGGTGGTGCCGCGGGTGGTTTGTTCACCTGTGTTGATTACGTTTGCACGCCGGTGACTGCCGGTTGCACAGCTTGTACTCCGGCGACTGCCGACGAGAAATGTTCGGTGGCAACCAACAGTTGCATCCCCAAGGCCAACTGCGTCGGCAACAAGGATTGTGCCGAGGGTGAAATCTGCCACGCCACCTTTACCTGCGTTCCTGCCCTCAACTGCGGCACCGGCGATCCCGGGGGCGCTTTTGTCAAACCTAACGTCATGGTGGTTCTGGACCGCTCGGGAAGCATGGAGTATTGCGATCTCACTGACGCCCCCGGTACCAGCCGTTGGACTTCGGCTCTAAACGCCATCGACACGTTGACCAGCAACTTCAACGGTACGGTCAGTTTCGGTCTTTCGAGCTACCCCAAACAATGGTGCGGCACCGATTCCCCATGCAGCGTTGCGTGCAATGTGTCGAGCTGTTTCCCCTTGTACTGCGTCGATGCCAGTGGCAACTGCGAGCCGAATTTTGGCACGCCGGGCGCCGTTTGTACCTCCAACGGCGTCCCCGGTGCCGTGGACCTGGCTGCGACCGAGTTTGCCTACGATGATGTCAACACCATTCTCAGCGGTGTCTTTCCCGGTGGGGGGACACCGACTGGCGCCACCTTGCGCATGCTACACGACAATGCCGTGGCAGCCGGTTTGCAGACGCCTGGCCGCGACAACGTCGCCGTTCTGATAACTGACGGCGAGGCCAACAGCGACTTTGCTGCCGTCGCTGGATGCGTCGGCCCCGCTGGTGTTTGCATCAACTCGGAAACATGTCCACCGAAGCTGGGCGAGCCTATACTTTGTCGAGACCACGACGAGACTACATGTGAAGCTGCATCATGCAAGTGGAACAGCGTCGCCTCCAGGTGTGAAAGTCTCCTCACCTGCAATACGCCTTCAGGAGGTGGCGATGGCTCATGTCATGACATTCCCTGCAAGGTCAACCATGCCCTCGACAAACTCAGGGACCTGACACCTCCAGTAGACACCTTCGTCATTGGTTTTGCCTTTGGTGCGGTGAGCCCCAACCTCAATTGTTACGCCATCCATGGTGGTCGTTCCCTGTGCAATACCGACGATGCCGTCTGCGTGCTGTTCGAGACTGGCGGCCGAAACGCCTGCGAGGCGGCTTCGTGTGCCTGGGTCGACTCCGCTTGTGTGGGTAACGACGATTTTTGTGTGGCTCTAACCGCCGATGGGGAAATGGACTGCGAGGCCGAGCTGTCGTGCAACTGGAACAATGCGGGCGACGGTTTGTGTGAGCCCGACGCCACATTCTGCACCGCTGTGGCTGTGGGTGGCACCGGCTCCTGCAGCACTGCCGGCTGCAATTGGGATAGTTCCGCGGGTGGTGCCTGTCGCGGTGGGTGCTCAGCCTTCGATGGCAACCAGAGCGCCTGTGAAGCGGCCCTTTGCCACTACGACGGCAGCGCCTGCGTATCGGTCGGGGCCGGTAACTGTGCCGATGCCAACGCCACGTGTTACTACGACGCTGGCGACGCGACGTCTTTGAGCGAAGCCCTCGACGCCATCGTCGGCGACGTCGCCACCTGTTCTTTCGACTTGAGCTCGAACCCGCCCCCCGAGCTCGACAAGCTCTACGTCTATCTCGAATACCTCGATCCCAGCAGCATTCCCGAGGATTGCTCCAATCCTACCTACGACCTCTGTCGCCATCCCCGTGACCGCTCACGAATCCAGCACTGGGATTATGATCCGATCAAACAGCAGGTGGAGTTCTTTGGCGATGCCTGCGCTGACCTCACCACGGGTGTGGCCACGCCGTTGGTTATTTACGGTTGTTGTGTTGGCGAGGGTTGCTGACAACCCTGGAGGAACAATGCTCAAGACAGTGCTGAAATTTACGGGCATCGTGGCCTTTGCTGGTGTTTTCTGTCTCCACGGCTGCAGTGACGGCCGCGTGACATACATCCCCAAGGGGGACGAAGTGGGCGGCGATCCCGGCGGCGGCGGCGGTGATACAGCCGGCGGTGATACAGCCGGTGGTGATACAGCCGGTGGTGATATGACCGGTGGTGATACAGCCGGTGGCGATCCGGGGACCCTGGACCCGACTGCCGACGCCGACGGCGACGGGCTGCCGAACGGAGATCCGGCGAACCCATGCAGTCCAAGCGCGGTGAGTGAAACCTGTCTCGGCACCAATCCCCTGCTAGTCGACACCGATGGCGACGGCATCACCGACGGCGACGAAATCGCCTATGATGGTGACGACACCGCCTACACCCCGGGTGCCGACACCCATCCGCTCTTGGCGGATACCGATGGTGACACCGTCAACGACGGCGACGACAACTGTCCTCTCCTCGCCAACACCGACCAAATGGATCTCAACACCAACGGCATTGGCGACGCCTGTGAGCCCGGCGTCGACACCGACGGCGACGAGGTTGAGAACGCCCACGACAATTGTCCGACGGTGAAGAACGGCACCTGCGGCGACCTCCATTGTGACATCGACGGTGACAACATCGAATCTGCCGCGGAGATCGCTCTGGGCGGTCAACAGAACCACGATGGGGATACGTTCGGCGACGCCTGCGACAACTGCCCCACAACAGACAACCAGGCCCAGGTCGATACCGACACCGACGGGCTGGGTGACCTCTGCGACCCCTGTCCCAACGATCCGGACAATGACGAGGATGCCGATGGTATCTGCGGTGATGTGGACAACTGTCCGGCAATCGCGAACCCCGGACAGGAGAATCACGACGGCGACGACTACGGCAACCTCTGCGACCTCGACATGGACAATGACGGACTCAGCAACGCAGAAGAGGCCGCAGCGGGCACCAATGCCCTCGATGCTGACACCGACGACGACGGCATCTCGGACGGTGATGAGCTCGCCGGAACGCTCGGCTACGTGACCCATCCACTCGCCTTCGACACGGACGGCGACGGCCTCTCCGATGGCCTCGAGCTCGGCGTCACGATTGGCACCGCGGACACCAACAACGACGTGTTCGTACCCGACACCGATGACAACACCACTTTGCCCCTCGACCCCGACACCGATGGGGATGACATCCCCGACGGCGTCGAGGACAGAAATGGCAATGGCGCCGTTGATGCGGGCGAGACCGACCCCCATGATATCGACAGCGACGACGACGGGATCCCCGATGGCGATGGCGACGGGGTCATCGATCGGTGCAGCAATGCCACCGTTGGCTGTGACGACAATTGTCCTACGACCCCCAACCCTTCCCAGGTGGACAGCGATGGTGACGGCATCGGTGACGCCTGTGACGACAACGTCGACAGCGACGACGACGGTTTCGATGACGTGATCGACAACTGCCCAAGCGTCGCCAATTCCGGCCAAGAGAACGATGACGGCGATGCTGTGGGCAATGTCTGCGACAATTGTCCCCAAGTCTCCAACCAAGCCCAACAGAACAGCGATCTGGATTCCTACGGCAACAGCTGCGACAACTGCGTGGTTGTCGACAACGAGGATCAAGAAAACTCCGATGGCGATGCTTGGGGTGACCTTTGCGACAATTGCCCATTCATCGACAACGAAACCCAGGACAACTCCGACGACGACCTCCTCGGCGATGCCTGCGACAATTGCCAGGGAACGGACAACGAGCTGCAAACCAACTCGGACAGCGACAGTTTCGGTGATGCTTGCGACAACTGTCTTGGGACCACCAACGAGGCGCAGACCAATTCTGACGGAGATACACTCGGCGACCTCTGTGACAACTGTCCCGTGACCACCAACGAGGCGCAGTCCAACTCCGACGGCGATACACTCGGCGACCTCTGCGATAACTGCCCGACTGTCACCAATCAGGCCCAGCAGAACTCGGACAATGATTCCTTAGGTAACGCCTGCGACAATTGTCCATACGTGACCAACCAGGCCCAGACAAATTCGGACCTCGACTCCCACGGCAATGCCTGCGACAATTGCCCTGCCATTACAAACGAGAGCCAGGAAAACCTCGACAGCGACTCCTTCGGCAACAGCTGCGACAACTGCCCCAACGCCACCAACCAAGACCAGACAAATTCGGACGCCGATTCCCGGGGTGACCTCTGCGACAATTGTCCGCTCGTCACCAATGAAACCCAGGACAACTCCGACGCCGATGCTCTCGGCGACCTCTGCGACAATTGCCCGATCGCCCCCAACCAGACGCAGACCGACAGCGACGGCGATGGTTTGGGCGACGCCTGTGATCCGGGAACCGGTACCGACTTCGACGGCGATGGTGTCGACGACGGCGAGGACAACTGTCCAGCCCTTGTCAATGCCGACCAGGCGGACGGCGACGGGGATGACATCGGTAACCTCTGTGACAACTGCCCGAGTGTGGCAAATTTCAGCCAACGCAACCTCGATGGTGACACCCTCGGCGATGCCTGCGACCCGGACCGGGACGGCGACGGCGTTCCCCAGGACTTCGACGGCTCGGGTGACCCCGGCACCCACCCATGCGCGGATGGCGCAGTTGCATCCTGCGACGACAACTGCCCTGACAATGCCAACGCCAACCAGGCCGACATCGAAGGCGATGGGATAGGCGATCTCTGCGATCCAGACAGCGACAACGACGGCGTTTTCGATGATGGCAATGACAGCGGCATGGTCGGCGATCATATCTGCCTCGATGGCCTCGTCACCCGCTGCGACGACAATTGCCCGTTGACGGAAAATGCCGGACAGGAGGATCAGGACCGAGATGGGGTCGGCGATGCCTGCGACAATTGCCCGACCGTTGCCAATGCCGGGCAAGAAGATCAGAACGGCGATGGCGAAGGTGACCTCTGCGAGACGGACACCGATGGTGACGGCGTCAACAACAACGAAGATAACTGCCCAACAGTCGCGAACCCTGGACAAGAGGACACGCTTGACAGCGACGGCGCCGGTGATGCCTGCGACAACTGCCCCACGATTGCAAACCTCGACCAAAGTGATGTCGATGGCGATGACCTCGGCGATGCCTGTGACGCTGACAGTGACAACGATGGCATCCCCGACGATGGGGGTGACCACGTTTGCGCTGACGGCGAAACGGTCGCTTGTGATGATAATTGTCCCTTCGTCCGCAACTTTGCCCAGGACGATACGGATGACGACGGCCAGGGTGATGCTTGCGACGACGATACGGACGGTGACGGTATTCTCGACGATGGCGACATGAG
>MGST01000152.1:0-1634 GCA_001798605.1 Deltaproteobacteria bacterium RIFOXYA12_FULL_58_15
CCACGAGGCACCGATTGATCTCGCACACGACACCGAGATCTCTGTGGGCGTCAACGCCAACATATTGACGATGTTGACTGCATGGGGATTGCGAACGGAGAGGCTGGTGCCTGGCCTCAAGAAGCTCGTCGAGGATGGTCGCGGGCACAACGATCCCTATTACTCTCCGCTTGTTGTGGCGCATCTACTGTGTCAAGCAGCGCAACGATCGGCCCCGAATGCCGAACGGTTGGCTGAAATTCAAATGAGCCAGATCGAAGGCAAGATTGAGCCGACACTGCTCAACACGGTAGACCTTGCCGCATTCGTGCATGCCAAAAGTTTCCTCTTGGCACGTAAGGGCTTGCAAGCAACCCCTGCACTGGAGGCGGCTGCGGTGGAGCTTGGAGGGCGCCAGCTCCCCGATGGTAACTGGCCCAAAGCTCCCATGGCTTTCGGTGGCAATGCCAACATCGATGACCTGCAGATGAAAGACCGCTTCACTCGTTACAGTAGCTACGTGTTTCGCAACCAGCTCCAATTTGCCAACATGCCCCTCGACATGTTGGAAAGTTTTGTCGCCTCCTTTGCCTCTCGCGGTCATTGGGAAGACGTGGGGGCCGCAATGTCGGCGATCTGCACGAAGAACCAGTCTGAGCCAATCGATTCGCTCGATCCTTTCAGCCGCATCTGTTCCAGTCCCGACAAGGATACCGCCGCCGATGTCTTGATGGCCGACGTCGTCACCAACGGCCAACTCGGCGCGCGTCTTTACCTTTACTACACGGTCCTTTTTGAGGCGACGAGCCGTCAGTATTATTCTAGTCCCGCAGTTACCACCGCGTTTGCCATCAAGGCTTTGACGGCGTTCAACGCCGTGTTCGAGCCAGCCCGGTGAAACCAACATGAGATGTCGCTCCCACCCGGTTGTTGAAATACTCGCACTTTCGTTCGTGTGTGTTCTGCTTGCCTGCACCAGAGCCCAGCCGCAGTTCGACACCAAACGACACCCGCTCATTGTTCTTGGAATCGATGGTGCCGAGTGGAGCGTCATTCACAAGCTGTGGAAGAATGGAGAGCTGCCGAACCTCAAACGTTTGGCCGAGGAGGGCACGTCGGCGGTCCTCGAAACCGACTACGGGATCTCCCCTGTCATTTGGACAACCATGGCCACCGGTCGCAAGCCCGAGGACCACGGCATCACCGACTTCACCGTCAATACCGCGGACGGCATGGTCCCGGTTTCCTCGACCGTCCGCAAAGTTCCTGCCCTTTGGAACATGGCATCCCGCGCCGGACTCAACGCGACTGTGGTTGGTTGGTGGGCCTCTTGGCCAGCGGAGGAGATTAACGGTGTCGTCGTCTCCGATCGCGCCCACCTTCAACTCGAGCGCATTGTCTTTCCTCAGACCATGGAACAAACATTTAGCGGCGAAAGAGAAAAGGCAAAGAAGGAGTACCCAGGTTTCGCCGATGGGCGGTCTGCCGACGACAGGTGGATGCAAGACGGAGCATTTCGGGATCGGATCATTTCGCATGAAGCGCGGCGCTTGGCTCGGGCTCCCTTCGATGTCTTGTTTGCCTATTGGCGCTGTGTCGACATTGCCAGTCATCGCTATTGGACCTACTACGAGCCGGAGAATTATTCGGATGTC
>MGST01000152.1:1698-10694 GCA_001798605.1 Deltaproteobacteria bacterium RIFOXYA12_FULL_58_15
CAGTGGGCGATGTTTTGGCGGCCGCCCCAGAAGACAGCAACGTCATCGTAGTTTCAGATCATGGATTCTTCGCTGGAGCGGAGCAACATTTTGTCTATCTGAGCATGAGCCGTCTTCTCGAAATCCTCGGGTTTCTCGTTCGCGATGGTGACAGAGTTCTTTTCGCTCAAACCACGGTGTTCCCCGTGGATAGCCCGCCACACGCGCAAATCAAGAAGCTGCGGCTCTCTATGGCGGGACGGGATCCCAACGGACGTGTGCCGCCCGAGGCCGCAACCCAAGAGCTCGAGCGCATTTCCAAGGCGTTGGCGACCGTCACCTACCAAGATGGTGGTCCGGTGTTTGATCTGCAGCGAGTCGACCTACCACCCGGGGTGGACCTCATCGCCAAGGTCCGCGTCGACAGGCCCTCACTTCAAATCCAAATCGGCAAACAGCTCCACGAACATGTTGTGGAGTACATCAATCGCATCTCGGGCACGCACGACAAGAATACCCATGGCGTCTTCATCGCCAAAGGCCCCGACGTTACTGCGGGAGCTGAGGTTACCGGCATCTCGGTCAACGACATTGCACCGACCGTCCTGTTTGCGTTGGGACTCCCCGTTGCCGAGGACTTTGTCGGCCGGGCGCAAACGGGCCTCTTCACCGAGCACTTCCGGGCGCATCACGCACTTCGAACGATCCCGACCTGGGGCACGACCGCGAGTTGGGGCACCACAGAGTCTGCCGCCGACAGCAGACTCGTTGATGAGCTCAGAGCTCTGGGCTACATGGGAGAGCAGTGAGCATCGTCGGCACCCTCACCAAGCGCATTCGGCTTTGCGGACCGGGCCTCGCGGCGTTTTGTACATTGTTGACGACACTTGGCGCTGTGGCTCGCCTGCGGCCGTCCAACTTCGTCGCGGACTCCCTTTTTCGTCTGTTTCCCACCGAAGATGCATACCTCATGCTCACCATTGCGCGGAACATCGCCATGGGTCGGGGCATGACCTACTCGGCAGGTACGGTTCCAACCAACGGCGTTCAACCTCTCACCGCGTTCATTGAGGCGGTGTGTTTTTGGGTGGTCGACGGTGATCGGACAGCTGCGCTGCAAATCCTCCTTCTCGTGTACACAGCAATCGGAGCTGGCACCGCTGTCCTCATTTATCACCTGGGCAAAGTTGTGTTTCGCGACACCGCGTATGCCCAACGAGCGCCTCTGTTGGCCGCATCAGCGTGGTGGGCGAGTCCAGCCATCTTGTATCATTCGATGAACATGATGGAGACGGGATTGTACGCCGCCTCGGTAGCCTTGGTCACGCTCCTCTTCGTGCGCAAGCACATTCTCGACAATGGAGCCTGGACCCTAGGGCAGGCTTTCGGCCTTGGCACTTTGCTGGGTGTGACTTTTTGGGTGCGCAATGACGCGGTCTTCCTCATGTTCGCGGTTGGCGCGGCGCACCTCGCATTTTTCCATGGTGCGACTTTGCGCCGTCGATTGCTCGAGTGCCTGGTGATGGCTACGGGTTGCATCATGGTGAGCCTGCCGTGGCTCCTATACAGCGTCATTGGATTTGACAGTCTGATGCCCATCAGCGGCCAATCACAAATGCAGGGCGGGAGCATCCCAGCCAACCTCATGACCCTCTGGCTCTCCCTGGCACACTACCTGACGCTCGCGACTGCCTACAATTCGTCGATGAGTGGTGAAATACTCATCACCTCCATTGCCGCCATGGTTAGCATTGCCATCGGTATTCGGGTCGTTCGCCAACAATTCCCGACAGCAACGCTACTGAAAATGTCGCTCGTGCCGATTCTCTACGCTGCTGGCCTCATTATTTTTTACGTCTTCTTCTTCTCTGCTCCGTACTTCATATCCCGCTATCTCTTCGCCCTTTCGCCGTTTGTGGTTTTGGCCACCGCCGCTGTTTGGCTGGCCGTATGGCAACGTTTGCCTCGCCTTGGGGGAACACGACTCGTAGTTCCCATTGGACTTCTCGTTTTGTTCTGCGGCGGAGGTCTCGGTCTCGGGTTCGCGCCACTGCCAGGGGCATTGTGGCAAGGTACCCACTGGGTCCTCAATCACGTCGATGATCAACAATGGGTGGCGGCTTTTCAATCGGGAACCCTCGGATTCTTTCACGACCGTACTTTCAATTTGGATGGCAAGGTCGACCCTGCAGCCCTTGTGGCTCGGCGGGCGCATCGTCACCACGCGTATGTCTCGACACTGCCTGCGGTGTACATTGTCGACTGGCTGGACCTCGTCGATCAGTGGTGGACCCAAGACTCAACCATCCGCGAGCAGTTCAAATGGATCCTCCGCGAGGAAACGGCAAACCTCGGCATCTTGCTGCGAGTGGAACCCAACACCGGTCCGAGTTCTCGAGATCGTCGATCATCTCCGGAAATTGATTGAAGGTGCCAGTCCCGCTGCCGTTGCTCTCACGAGCAAGGCGGTCGTTGGCCATGCTCCATGGCTCTGCAGAACTCTCTGTGAAGGCGGCGGCGTGTATTCGGCACCGGTTACCTGCGAGTCAGCGCCCAACATGCTCACGATCGATGGTGTCAATACCGCCATGGGCAGATTTCCAGACACAGGGTGGCTGACAATTGACAGCTTCGTCACCAACACGACTCTGACCGATGTCGAGCTCGATTCCTGCGTGACAGATTGGACCGGGGCCGAAGTGGTCATTCGCAAGAACCACTGGGTCATCGACAGATGCTCCATCACAGACCACACCGGCCAAACTTTAACCTACACGTCTCCGTCCATCTATGATCACCACGCACTCAAGCAGTGCCGCGGCGAACCGTCCGCTCCACGCGAAAAAAGCCAACCCCGGTGTGGCGAAACCCCGAGGGTAGGTGAAGATTGGGGCTCCCTCGTGACGAGGCCCGCGTATCCTGTCATAACAGCGACAAGCCTCCAAAGACGCTTCTTGCCGTTGCGGCGCAACATCGGTGTGTCGGTATCGCCGCCCGAAGCGTCACACCCATGTGACACTGCGCCTCCGGGCGGAGGGAATCATCATCAATACAGGACGTTACCAATCATCGGTCCTGGCACGGCTTCTGCTTAGGGTTGATGCAATCGTTACCACTTCACAGGAGAGATGAGATGAAGCCTGCTGTTTGTCTATTACCGTTGTTTCTCTTAGTCGCCGCGTGCGGCACTGAAAATGATCCGAGCTCGCCTGCCTCTGAAACAACAGAGAAGCAATACGGCGAGGTGGTTCGATCCAGCGAGTTGCGCAACCTTTCCCCTGATGTGACCGCAACGGATCTCGGTATCCTCGTTGCCGGCAATCGCAATTTCGCTGTCGATCTCTATCACGAGCTTATCCTGTCGGAGGGGGGCAACCTGTTCTTCTCGCCCCAGAGCGTTTCGCAGGCCCTCGCCATGACCTTCGCCGGTGCCCGCCTCGACACCGAAGCGCAGATGGCGTCGACTTTGAGCTTCGACCTCGACCAAGACAACCTGCACCCTACGTTCAACGCACTCGATTTGGCCTTGCAGGACAGGGGCCGCGGTGCCCAAGGGGCAGACGGCGAAGGTTTCCGCCTGCACACAGCCAATTCGATTTGGGGTCAAACCGGTTACGGCTTCGTCGAGGCATTTCTCGATACGTTGGCCATCAACTACGACGCGGGTTTGCGGTTGCTCGACTTCGTCCTTGAGCCCGATCCATCGCGGCTCATCATCAATGAGTGGGTGAGCGACCAGACCGAGGGCAAGATCCCAAACCTTCTCGAAGAAGGCACCGTCGGTTCAGATACCCGCCTGGTTCTCACCAACGCCATCTATTTCAATGCTGCCTGGGACAGCGTGTTCCCCGAAGAGCTGAGTCGCACAGGCACCTTCGACCTTCTCGATGGCAACAGCGTCAACGCACCCATGATGACCAATGTCGAATCGTACCCCTACGCCACCGGTGACGGTTACGTCGCCGTGGAATTGCCCTATGACGGCGAGGAGCTGTCGATGTTGGTTATCATTCCTGACCTTGGCCGCTTCGATGAGTTCGAAGCCCTCATGGACTCAGACGTCATTGCCACCATTGAGGCGGACATGGCGCTGGAATCCTTGGCCCTGACGTTGCCCAAGTGGCGATTCGAAACCAAGGCATCTCTGCGCAGTCAGCTGCAGTCATTGGGTATGACCGACGCCTTCGAAAGGAACCTCGCCGATTTCAGCGGCATCAACGGCGGCACGGAACCGCTGTGGATTTCCGATGTCATTCATCAGGCGTGCATCGGAGTGAACGAGTACGGCACCGAAGCGGCAGCGGCGACGGCGGTGATTTTGTCCGGAGGTGGCGGACCCGTCCCCGTTGCCGCCGACCGACCGTTCATTTTCGCCATCCGTGACAACCCCACCGGTGCCTTGCTGTTTTTCGGCCGTGTGCTAAACCCCTTGGACTAGAGTCGGTCAACGAGCACGAAGTGAAACAGTGAACAGAAGCATGCTCACAGTTCGAAACCGAAACCGAAACCGAAACCGAAACCCGATCTGCGCCGCCGCCAGTTATGCCGCGGCACCTGGCCGCAGGGGGTTGGGGTCGGGACGGGTCTGGAGCCTGGTGTCTTTGTTGTCCGTGGCAATAGCCTGTGGCGATGAGGTCACCCGTGTCCAACTCGTTCTCACCCCCGACCCAGAGCTAGCCCCAAAGACAGAAGTGGCGGCGCAGGTGGGGTTTATTCGGGTGGTGGTGGATTCTGCCGATGGGCTTTTGGGGGTCGAGCACGCTGGCGTGAGAACTCAACAAGGCATCGCCATTGATTGGGACGACGACGGTGCGCTCGAGGTGCTATTCGATGTCACACTCTCGTCCACGGAGCTGCGCGCACTGGAAATCGGGTTGACGCAGAACGCCGACAGGGAGCTCACCTATCGGGTGTTGGGTTACGCGAGTGCCATGGACCCCGACAGGGGCATTGACGCCATTGCATTGGGTGGCATCACCGCGAGTTGCCCGACGGGAGAAGAGTGCAAGCTCGGCACACCCTTCAACCTGCGCGCCGACGCCCGTCGCCCGAAGGTCGTGCTGGTATTGCCGCCTGACGGTGCCACGCAAGTACCGGCCAATCTTGCGGCAGTGACTGTCATGTTCTCGACGACCC
The DNA here is from genome assembly GCA_001798605.1 of Deltaproteobacteria bacterium RIFOXYA12_FULL_58_15. GTDB lineage: Bacteria > Myxococcota > XYA12-FULL-58-9 > XYA12-FULL-58-9 > XYA12-FULL-58-9 > XYA12-FULL-58-9. The sequence continues at coordinate 6,814 of MGST01000152.1, forward strand.
TTGATGCCACCACCCTCGATTCCAGGGCTCGACTGGTGGGTCCTGGTGGCACGATCGCGACCACTTCCACTCTCGAAGCTTTGGTCTACGCCACCGCCGACGGTTCTGAGGAACGACGCAGCCTGCTCACCCTCGGGTTCCACGACCCCCTCGATAACGGCGATCACTGGATCGAAATTGACACGGGTGTGTTGAGTCAGGGGGGCCGGCGTTTTGACCAGAATCCGACAACCTCGGCGGAAGATGGTTTTGTCAGTCGGTTTTTCTACCAACAGGAGAGTGGCGGTGGCCTCGGGTGTGATGGTTGCCCACCCGGCTACGCATGCGCACCCGACGGCACCAACCACTGCATGCCCGTCATCGATTGCAGTCTCGGTTGCTTGGCTGGTTCTGTTTGTGACACGTCCCGCGGTGCGTGTATCGATGACTGCAGGTCGTTTGGTCTGTGCGTCGATCCCATGCTCGATTGCAATGAGAGCTCAGGCCTTTGCCAATGACGACCGTCTGCTGTCGGCACGCGAGCGCTATCAATCTGTCCAAAGGAAAGAGCGGGGATCGATCATTGCCTTGGTGACGCGCACGCCGTCTGCGTGCACCACGAGGTCGATGGTCGCTCCATTCTTCTCAGCATCACGGCAAAATTTGCCCCAATCCTCGACCACGATGGAGAGCTCCATGCCGCGATTGCCCGGGTCGCGAAACATCTCGAACTTGTTCCCGGGCGTCCCTTGCTCATAGACCGTCCCCTTGGCGCTGCCGACGTTGGAATATTGGCGGATGGCGACTGTGAACCCACTCAGGTCGCCGCCTGGGGTCACCATCAGAGCTTGCCGGGGTGCAAACTTCATGGTCAGCTTGGCAGACTTGCCATCGTTTTCCTGCAGATGCTCCAACTCGTAGCTGAGTGGGACGGGCTGGCGTTTCCGGGTCAACCCAGCCTTCTTGGCGCTCTTGTTGAATTCATCGATATTCAGCTCGAACTCGCCGTCCACTTGGATGGGCTGGCCAAAGGCCATGTATTGGGGGCGTCCCTCGGGATCGTTGTACCTGCGCTTGTCTGACCTGAGGTCCTTAAGCACCAATTCTCTGATCGCGAAACTCTTGCTCGTTCTGGCCCCATTGACGTCGGTTCCGTACACCATCAAGGTGGTTCCCGCGACATTCGCCACTGGCAGCGAATCCACCGTGATGGTGCGAGCAGAGGTGCCTAACCCGGCCACTGAGTCTGTCGGGATCTTGTCAGTGCCATACTCCTGGTTGCCCACGCGATAGTTGGTTGAAGCGCCCGCGTTGACCACGAATTGGCTACCCACGTTGATCGAGAGCGACATGGTACTGTCTTCCCATGCGTGCGGCGCGAGACCCTGGCCTTGCACGGTCAACTGTGTCGGGTCGTACTCGGGGCCGACGTTGTCGCGGGTGTTCTGCACTTGAAAACCGCGCAAGGTTTCGTAAATCTCTGGCCTCTCCCCTGTGTAGTCAGGCACGAAATCGGTGGGCACATCCGCCACGCGTTGGTTGTTTTCAAGGACGTATTGGCCGTCGGCCATCTTTGCCGGCCAGGTGTAGATGTGGTTCTCAAACACTGGCCGAAGTTGTTGGTCGATGTCGAGCTTCTCAAGCTCATACCTGAGACCCGTGGTCTTCGACTTGTTGGACTCGATCTTGTACGACTGCACCCCGACCCCATCTCCACCGCGGAAGTCCTCTGGATTCCCCTCCACCACAAAGACGAAGTCTTCATTCTTCTTCACCCACTGAATGTCCTTGTTGACGCTGAGGGCTTTTTCGGCACCCTTCTCACCGCGCAGCATGCGTTTGGCTGCCTTGATGAGGTCCTCGGGAGCACAGCCGGGCTTTCTGCGCATCACGACCTTGATGATCTCGTGTTTCGCGTTTCGGATCACATCGACGTCGCTCTTCGAGCCCATCATCAACTGAAAGACGAGGGGGTCCTTTGCGCGTACAGGATTCGCCTGCTCGGTCGTGTGAACCACGGTAATGACCTTCAACGAGCCATCCACGATGGTTGAGCCAGGACTGCACGGATCGTCGATCCGCGCGGAGCCTGCAATGATCTGTTTGTAGTCGAGTTTGTTCAACCCCCACTTTTCGCGCTCAGAGGTGTCGCGACTCGCCAAGAACTCGACCAGGTCTACGGTGTCGAGCTTGGCTTTGTTCTGGGTGAGGGCCCAACCAGCGAGCTTTTGCTGCAGCAGCTCGGTCGACTTGAGGCTGGGCGACTTCTTCTGCAATGCAGCGAATGCGTCCTGCGCTCCCTTGGTGAGCATGTCCGCGGGGTTGGTGTGTTTCACGGCAGTTACATGGGTTTCGAAGGCGCACATTGTATTTTCTCCTAGCTCGTGGGTTCATCCGTCAGAGTTGCAGCTAGTATCGACCCGTGGGTTTGACCGGTTGCGCCTTGAAAGTGGACACAAGTGACATATGTCCCTTGTCTGCTGTTTTTCTCTGCCGAAACCACCCAGCCGCTGGGGGTCGCGTGCCAACCCGTCCTCGCCCCCGAGGTTGCTACGAAACCTCACCCGTTCTGACAATTCCCGCTGCCATCACACCAGGGATTTGTGTAGTTGCTGCAGTTATAAACATCTTGGCCCGCGATGTCGCAGTCTGGGTCGTAGGCACCACAATTGCAATCACAACCATCGAGGGCATTGTAGTACGAGGTGTTACAGACCCAACTCACCGGAGGCCCCACGACGTCGGGTTCGTTGCACACAATGTACATGAGGGCCGCGCAATCGTAGGGATACATGACGCAGTCGGCGACGCGAGCTTCCGTGCCGTTACAACCGGCGTGTACGTACCAAGGGCCGACCCAGGGGGTTTGTTCGTTGATGCTGGCGAGTGTGGAGCCAAAAAGCTCACGGCAGACGACCGCCGCGGTGTTTGCGGAGTAGCACAAATCGATAGCCTCCCCGCTGAGCACCACCTTGGGCATCCCCGTTCGGACGGCAGGATCGTCACCGAGGAGGGTGTCCCCGACCTCAAAGCAGAAGGTTTCGAGGCACGTTTGGGTCCCCGGGCAGGTGCCGCTGCTGCCGCAGCTGCAATTCCCGTGATAGCAGGAGTCTCCCTCCGAGCAGGCGATGCCACAACCGCCGCAGTGGTTGTCGTCGTATTCCGGTTCGACGCAGCCGACGCTAGGGCATTCCATCTCGTCGGCGGGACACTCACAGGTTCCGTTATTGCACCAGGCACCGGGCACACAGTCGTTCCCGCATGTGCCGCAGTTTTCCACGTCGCCGTCGAGGTTGACACAACCTAGCACTGGGCAAACGGTTTCACTGGAGTCCGTACACTTACAGGTCCCGACGTCGCACCAAGCGCCGCTGCCGCAGACGTTGCTGCAGGCGCCGCAGTGGTTGACGTTGGCTTGAAGGTCAACGCAACTCCCCGAGCAACGAGAGAATCCGCAGGCCCCGCTGCAGGCGGGGTCTCCCCCGCAGGTGAGGGTGACGATGGCTTGCGCACTCGCCTGGTGCCCCCCCTGATCGTGAAAGATCGCCCTGAAGTTCCGCGTATCGGTGCTCAGAAATTCAATGGCCCGCGCCTGATGGATGGCCGCCCAGCTCACCGTGATGGTGTAGGAGCTGATGGCGGTTGCGGTGAAGGCCCCATAGGTGTTGCCGCTGGTAGTGTCGACGAGGGTGCCCCCGATCACATCGGCGACGCCATCGGGGTCGGTCACCACGGCGGTGAAAATCACCGACTCCCCTTGGGTGATGGAGCTCGTGTTGGCGTTGAAAGAAACAATGGTGGGCCCGTTGGGATCGTTGACCCCGATGCACAGGCCACTGTCGTCGCAGTCTTCATTCGCACCACATCCCGGAGCGCACGTTCCACCGCAGCCGTTGGGACCG
>MGST01000153.1 GCA_001798605.1 Deltaproteobacteria bacterium RIFOXYA12_FULL_58_15
AATCCTCAGGTCTCAGCTCAAACAGGCGGTCCAAAACAACTTCACCGACAACTGTCACCACCCGCAGTGTCGCGATGGTTGCCGTCTCGACGGGACTGCCCGCAACGGTAATCGATCCTTCGCTACCACCCTCATAATGTTCGAGTAGCTTGCCAATGCGCAGCTGCAGCTGCTCTTCGTCGAGGCACTCCGTATGGCTCTCGATATGGACGCTGATCGATGCCGTGGCTGGCACCGGCAACGACAGTTGCGTGACCAAGCAAACAGCAACGATCAAAAAAGCCTGAGCTACACCCATCGACGATACCATCAAACAATCCCGACTCCCGCGAAGCTCAGAGTCGCCAACTGCCAAATCGCCCATTCTCCCCCTTTTCTTACTCGGTCTTGTTCACTGTTGGGAGGTTGGGCGCGCAGATACTAGAGCCTTCCTGCCAAAATTCAAAGCCTCGTGCTGTTGACGCCATAGACGGGGAGACGGGGTTGACCGTTGGCGTGTCTGTTGAAATGGGGTTAGCATCAGCCCACAACCCATGGACAGGCACTACCAAAGCGTCGACGAGAGACTGCCTGGCATCGCGCACATGAAGTTCTTCAGCGTCCTCGTGATGGTTGCGAGCCACGGTTTCTTCTGGATGATAACCAGCGATGACGCGACCTTGACCCGTGAGGGCCTGGCTTTTACAGGTTTTCTCGCATCCACGCGATTGCCGATGCTCGTGGTGCTGTCACTGCCTGCCATCGCCGGAATGGTCCTGCGCGCGCGACTCGACAAGTACATGGTAGACGATCGTTTGCTCGGCTTTCCTCTCAAGGTCGCGCTTGGCGAGGCGCTGTTTTTGGGTGTGGTGGAGAGCCTCGTCAATTTGCTGACATGGGGTTGGACGCACATCTGGGCTTGGGATGTGCTCAAGTTCGTCGCGGTGTCGTTTCTGCTCATTGTTGTTCTGGCACGTTGGGGCGGCGTGCTGTGGGTTGCAGCGGCTGGCGTTTCGGGGCTTGCCTTGACCCCCGTGATAGTGACCGCCCTGCGGGGCATGCCGCCCTTGTTACCCTCGGCGGTAGGCACCCTCGAGGGGATCCTCATTGGTGACAACGGCGTGTGGTTCTTCTGGCCCCTGTTCCCATGGTTCACCACGGTGGCGGTGGGGTTTCTCCTGGCACATGTCACCTTGCGGGTCGGCTCCCTGACGAGATGGTATGCGGGCCTGCTCGCGACCGGCGTTGTCTGCGCTACCATTGCCCTGTGGGTTGTCGATTACACTTGGCGTGTCGATCCTGCGCGGGTTTGGGGAGATACGGTTTGGCAGCCAACTCTGCAATCCTTCGTCGGCTTCTTCGGATTTCTGGCTATCTACTTTGTCCTGTGTGCGTGGCTTGGACGGATCACGAAGTTACACCGATACGGAATCGTCCGTTGTTACAGTCGCGGCATTCTTTGGATCTATGCTCTGCATATCATCCTTGGCTCTCACGCATCGGATTTACTCAAGGGGATATTTCCAACGGCTCTCTTCGCGAATCTCCTCTGGGCGATGGCATTTTTGATACTGGTGATGATCTTGATGTCATGGGCCATCGGCTTCGCATGCGTGCGATTTCTCGACGAGAGACGATACATCCTGCGCGTGCAAATGCGCTAACTGTGAACGATACATGTCGACAAGAGTCAAAGAGGAACCCATCGCCATCGTCGGCACTGCCGCGATTCTGCCGGGAGCACGTGACACCGCAGCCTTTTGGCGAAATCTCGTGGCTTACGAGTCGCAGCTCCTACCCATGCCCGTTTCTCGATGGCCGCAGGGTTTGCAGGGAGATGATACCGCGGCGTTAACCACGTATGTCGCGGCAACAATTGGCGACGATGTCTTGCATGAACTTTGTGCGGATTTGCATATTGATTCAGCCAATCTCAACCGGCTCGAGATCTTAGCGATCGCCGCCTTCGCGCAGCTCGCAGTGCAGCTCGACATGTCGACGTTGGCGGCACGTCGCACGCAGTTCTGTTTTGGCTGCATGGACCCACATGAGGAGCTCGAGCTTGCGGCCTTCGCGTCACTTTGGCGGCAACAGTGCAACACCGAAGAGTCCGCCAATGAAGATGAACAATCCCTTCTCGCGCATTTCCAACAATTCGAGGCAAGGCCGACTTCATCGGTGATTGCCGCCATCAAGAAACACTTTGCTCTCACCGGTGAGGGCTGCCTCATCGACGCGGCTTGTGCCTCATCTCTCGCCGCAATCCATGTGGGTGCTCAAAAGCTGCTGCACGATCAGGCCGATGTTGTCTTCGTTGGGGGCCTCGAAGCTGACATGCTCCCAGTGTCCTTTGGTTCCTTCGAGCTCGTCGGTGCCCACAGCTCCGAGCCGTGCCGGCCCTTTGATCACGATCACGCTGGACTGTGCCAGGGTGAGGGTGTGGTGTTGTTTGCGTTGCAACGTCTGGAAGACGCTATCGGTGACGGCCATCACATCTGGGGCGTCATTCGTGCCGTCGGCAGTTCTTCCGATGGCAGGGGCACCAGCCTTTTCGAGCCCAGCGCCAACGGTCAGAGTTTGGCCTATTCACGCGCCTACGCTCGACTCGAGAACAACCGCGTCGATTATGTAGAGGCCCACGGTACCGGCACTCCCGTCGGCGACAACATTGAGCTCAGGTCCCTCAACGAATTCTTTGGTGACATCGTCACCCCCATCGGCTCCGCCAAGGCCTTGGTGGGTCACACCCGTGGCGCAGCCGGCGCGGTCGGTTTGCTCAAGGCGTTGCTACTCATGCGGCACCGGATCATTCCCCCGTCGCCATACTTCCGCAGGTTTCCCAAGAGCACCATTACCAGAACCCTGCGGATCAATCGCAAACCCGTCAAGTTGCGTGAACGCCGCACACCTTTGCGTGTGGGCGTCTCATCCTTTGGGTTCGGTGGTGCCAACTATCATCTGGTGGTTGACGAGTACAAAGAGAAGGGCAAACCCAAACACCCACTCGATGGCGAGTCCGGCGACAGGCACAACAAACCCAAGCACCCACTCGATGGCGAGTCCGGCGACAGGCACAACAAACCCAAGCACCCACTCGATGGCGAGTCCGGCAACAGGCACAATCCCGCGGATGCAACGAAAATGGCACCCGTGGTGATTGTCGGCTCCGGCGTCGCTGGCACAACGGCCGTGCAAGTCGAAGAATTGGCGGCGCGTTTCCGCATCGTTCCCGCGAGCGTTCGCAACATTGATTTGTTGCACCAGCAAGCGTTGCTTGCGGTCGCCGCGGCGTTGGAGAGCACTGGGCTCGAGCTCCAGTCCTTGGATCGTCCACAGATCTCGGTGATCTCTGCCAGCATGCTCGGTCTACAAAAACGTTGGGACTATGTTGCCTGGACCAGCTTTTCCCGCCTCGAGGACGTTTGCCGAGAGAACCCAGAGCTGCTCGCGCGTCTTGCGCGCCGGCGGGCGCGTCTCATTCGACCCTCTGAGGACACCTCCCCCGGCATCCTCAACAACGTCACCGCCGGCAGAGTGTGTGGTTACTACGACCTGGGCGGCAAGAGTTTCAATGTGGAGTGTGACACCAACTCGTTTCCCTGCGCTTTGGCGATCGCTGGTTTGGAGTTGCAAAGTGGCGAGTCGGAGATGGTGGTGCTGGTATGGGCGGATGAGTCCTTCGACGTGCAGACGACCAACGTCATCAACAGAGGCGACGTGCATTGTTGGCTGTTGACCCTGGAGCCCACCGCAGCAAAGAACGCGCTAGGCATTCTCGGTGTGGTGGAGCGAGTCGACTACGAGGAGCCAAAGAATGGCTGAGCTCGTCGGTCGACATCACTATCAGGGCCATTTCGGGGCATCCTACACGGTGCATATCGGTTCCTACGACGGCCCCGACTTCTCACGCACCTGTTTTGTCTTCCCAGGGCAGAGCTCCGCCTATCCGGGCATGGGCAAGGGTCTTTTGGCCACCCAAGAACGTTGGGAACATTTGCTGCAGCCCGCAGACGCCCTGTGTCGGCGCTTGGGTTTGCCGGGAGTCGCTCGATACTTTGCGGGACCTGACGACATCACCGAAACAGAGTTACCCCTCCTTCAGAACATCGCACTCTTTGTGCTCGAGGTTGCCTACGGAGAGGCTCTGCAGGAGCTCAACATCCATCCGGTCGTGATCACCGCCCATAGTTTTGGCGAATACGCGGCTTTCGTTTGCGCCGGCATGATTAGTTTCGAAGACATGCTCCAAGTCGTGGCCGAACGGGACAGGGCCTGTCCCCCGCCCGGCGAGCTGGGCCGTTTGGTCGCAATTGAAGGCTCGGTGGACGATGTAACCCAATTGCTCGACGACATCCCGCATTCGGTGAGCAACGTCAACGCGCCGACACAAACGGTGGTGGCCATCCGAACCACCGATTTGCCACGTGCACGCGGTTACATTGCTGCCTCGAATCGCCGCTTCAAAGAGCTCGTTAACGTTGCACAGCCCTACCACAGTGCTTTGCTCGAACCGGCCCGCCAACGATTCGCGGACTATCTGCGTGGGTGCAATCTGCGGATTTCACCGCCCAAGATTCCACTGTTCTCCTCGGTGACCGCCAAGGTGCTGAGTGCCGAGACCTTCGCCCCCGAGCAGGCAATGGATTTGTTGTCGGCACAGCTCACCGCCACGGTTCTCTTTCAAGAGCAAATCCTCAGGCTCTACGATCAACACCGTTGTTTCACTTTCATGGAGGTTGGCCCCAAAACGGTCTCCATCGATCTCGTCAGCCAAATCCTCGGTGAACAACGACACCGCACGCAGTCTGCCGAACGAGTCCTCGAGACTCGCTGGGGACAAGCAGAAATTCGCCATGCCCGAGATCTGGCGTTACGACACAACAAGTTCTTCGCCCTGGTCTCAGAGGTTGTTGGCCGAGTCACCGGCTACGATGTCAAGGGCATCTCCGTGGAAGACCGTTTTCAGGACCAACTCGGTATCGATTCAATCAAGAAGGCAGAGATCGTCGTTCGGCTACTACGCGAGGCCAACATTGCCGCGACCGACGTCGACCTGTCGAACATGCGGTCGGTGGGCGACGCCATCCGCATGCTCGATGAGTCGGTGGCGAAGGAGCGAACAACTCAGGCACCCAAGTCGCCCTTTGTGGCCTACCGAGGAATGTGGCAACGAGTTGCGCTGGCGAAGTCACATCCACTGCTGCGAGTACCCAAGGTCGACTTCGTCCATCTCGAGCTCGATGCTTTGCTCGACAACGCCGCCGCGGCGGACCCCACCATGTTTCGACGAGGACGAGGCGCGCAGGGCGCGCGAGGCGCGCTAGGTGCACAAGGCGGACAGGGCGCGCAAGGCATGCAAATCTGGGTTCTTCATTGCCCGGCTGCCCCATGGCAGGAGCCTACGGCCGAGGGAAGCGGCCGCCTTCTCGACCAGAGTTTCGCGTTCTTTCGTGCCCTGCGCGTCCTTGCCGGTGTCATCGACGCCGGGCCTTGTGGCATCGTCGTTGCGGCATCGGTCAAAAGCCCATGGGCAGAAGCCGTGGCTGCCGCGATCAAATCGCTGAGCAAAGAGCTCCGAAACCTGATGGTCTGGGATCTGCAGTTTGAACCCGACATTCCCGCAGGCCAGAGGCTCGAGGAGTTGATCACGGCTGACCTTTGCTCACCGGCATTCGAGTCGGTGCGTTACATAAACGGTGAGCGTTGGGTGCATCGACTGCAACCGGCATCCGCACAGTCTCCCCCTCACTTCGCTCCTGGCTTCGTTGTTGTTGCTCTCGGGGGAGCACGGGGAATCACCGCAGAGTTGTTGATGGCTCTTCCTGATCAGCAGAACATCGTTCTCATCGTGCTCGGTCGTTCAGACAGAAACGCCCCGGAGATCAAGGCGTCTCTGGCAAGGTTCGATGGCGAGTTCTCAGCGGTAGATTATCTCAACGTCGATGCCCGTGACTTCAGCTCATTTCTCGAAAGACTCAATTCCGTGGTGGAACAACACGGGAGAATTGACCTGCTCCTGGTTGGTGCCGGCGTGGAACACAGCCAGCCGTTGCTCGACAAACCAGACCACGAAATCGCGATGGAGCTCGCAACCAAGCTCGTGCCACTGTTTGTTGCACAAAGGATGAACGATCAAATCCGACAGGTGTCATTTCTATCATCGATCGTCGCCGTCTACGGCAACGCCGGTCAGTGCGCCTATGCCTTCGCCAACGCCATGCTCGCACAGGCGGTCGCCTCGAGGCAGAACGACGATGGCACGGCCAACGACCCCGCCACCAACGACGCAACCACTTGGCGAGTCGTGCATTGGCCGCCATGGGACAACGTCGGCATGACCGCTACAGCGGGGATGTCATTGCGTCTGCAGCAGTTGGGACTGTCACTGCTCGACCCACGTGAGGCGGGCGAGCTGTTTCGTGTCCATGGATTGGACACCTTGGGCTCACCCATTGTCTTACCGATGACCGACGATGACCGCTTCTCTTACGCCCTTGGATTGGGACGCAAGGCTCTGCTGCACGGTGTGGTTGGGGAGTCGCTGGGGGCAGGAACCAGTTTTGCGCGACGGGTGAGCCTCGAGCGCCTTCCAGCGTTGGCGGATCATGCCATTGGTACTCGCCTATTCTTCCCCGCGGCCTATTTCGTCGAGATGATGCTCGCGGTGGCGGCACTCGGCAACACGAGCGCCGGCAGACTCGATGACTTGCGCGTGTTGGCACCTTTGGTCCTCGAGGGTGAGCGTCTGTTATCCACTCGCATTCGCCGAGCTGGCGGCGGCCAACGGCTGACTATCGAGACCAACCTGCTGCACGTGACCACCGTTCTCTCCTATGCGCCTGCGGAGTTCTCCCAGGCCCCGCAGCCGCAATGGTGCAACCGCGTTTTGGGATCGGGCTTGTATGGTGCCGAGGGCCTCTTTCACGGTCCGAGATTTCAACTGTTGCCGTGGCTGATGTTGGACGCAGGAGGTGAATTGGCCGGGGTCGAGCTCGACCTGGAGAGTCATCCGTGGTCGGCGTTGCCCGTCGAGCAACACCTCTCCCATGTCATCGATGCCGCATTTCAAGTCTTCAGTGCACTTGGCAGCATACGCGCAGGTTGGTTGGCAATCCCGGTGGCTGCCAAAAGCCTCCACTTTGATCTCACAGAGTCCCTCGGGAACCGGGTCACCATCGTCGGGCGTCTGCGACACACAGGGGAACTGGGTTTCCTTGGCGACTGTTGGGTCAACAATCAAGTGGGCCAACCGGTCATCGAACTCCGAGAGCTGGAACATCGATTCTTCGAGGACGAGCAGGGTCGCCGAACCGTCGCCATTGCTTCAGCCCCGTTCTCGCAACCATGAATATTGACCCGTTCGGAAACGTCTGTCTCAATTCAGATGAAGCGTGAGTCATGCATTGGCATGGCGTCGACATAAGAGGAGATTGAAAAATGAAGTCCAAATTATCAATAACGGTTATCGTTTTGTTGTCAAGCGCCTGTTACACAACCCGCTTGAATGTGCCGGGAGCAACACCGGGGGAGGTTCATGCGGATCGCCAATGGTTTGCCTTGGCGGGGGCCAAATCAATGTCGGACCCTGCCAACGCTGAATGTGAAGACGGTATCGCCTATGTGGAATCGGGGCTGACTGGAACAGACTTTTTGATCAACGTGGGCTTGGCTGTGCTCGGAGCCGGGATTGCCGCTGGCGTGACCTACGCCACCGTGGACGAAAATCACCGCAACTTCAACACGATCAGAGCAACTGCCAATGCTGGTGGAGCCTTGGCTGGTTTTCTGATCGCGCCACGAACCATTCGCTACGCATGCCACGTTCATTCATCTGCGGCGGAGGAGAACCAACACACGCGATGAGAAGTGTATTGGTCGCGGGCTGGTCAAAGCCGCCACAGTCGTGTTACCTCGAGTTTCATGCACACTCCGCGACGGCTGTTTGCCTTGCTTCTGGTTGTTTCTCTCGTCGATGGCGGGCTGATTGGTTGCGGCCCACAGTTTGACGACCGCGCCACACAGGTGGTCTTTGCACCCGGGTCCGATGAGTTTTGGGACCTACCCTTTCCTTGCAATCTTCGCCGCAAGGACGATGGCAGCTTTGGCTTCAGCGACTGGCCCGGCACTGCCTACGCGGACATCGTGCCGCAGTGGCTAAAGACCGCGGACCTGCGCATCCGTGGAGGGTTTGGTCTGACCTCCGGCGTATTCGTCCGCACCTCCGGTGCCATCGATGCCACGACCTTGCCTGCGTCGGCGGCCGAAAGCTTGAACAACGATGCCTCGGTGTTTTTGTTGGACATCGACACCGATTCGCCCTTCCAGGGCGAGCGGATTCCCATTGATGTTTCGTTTCTCGCCGACGGCGATGACTATTCGCCCGACAACCTGATTGCTGCGATCCCTGTGCCTGGATTTGTGCGTCAGCCCAACACGCTCTACGCCTTGGTGATCACCGACGACGTCCGCGACACCCACGGCAAGCGCATCGGACGCAGTTTGGCTTTTCACGAAGGATTTGAAGACACCGGCGACGCAACACTCAAAGTGGTGAGCTCGTTCAAATCGCTGCGCGCAACCATCAAAGATGCGGTTGACCTCGATACGGTCGCTGGTGCGGCAGTGTTTTCAACCTTCGACCCAACCGTCACCATGCGACGCCTCGCGGCGTGGGCCGAAAGTCGCGAGACACCACGACTGGTCGAGGCCTGGCAGGCCACCGACGAGTACGAAAGCTACCAAGTCCTCACTGCTCGCTATGAGGCACCACTCATCCAAGGGGGCGAGCGCCCCTACTCGAGCTTCGGTGAGGGCCGGTTTGTCTGGGGCCCAAATGGTGCGCCGGTGGTACAAGAGACCCAAGCGGTGCGCTTGGCTTTGACCATCCCGAAGACGCCCCAACCCCCCGGCGGTTTTCCCTTGATGCTCTACTTGCATGGCTCCGGCGGTGATTGGCGGGAGGCCATCGATCGCGGCCCGAAGGACGAAGTGCCCTCCGCAGCCACAGCTCCTCTAGGCACGGGTCCGGCGGAATGGTTGGCGCGCCGCGGTGTGGCCACGGTCGCCTTCGACTTCGCCCTGCACGGCGATCGTATGAGTCCCCCCGACACCAGCGGCCTCAAGCTCTACAACATCCTCGGCAACATCGACGCCACCATCGACAACTTCACCTTCGCTCCCATTGAAGTGTTGAACGTGTCACGGCTGATGCTCGAGACTTCGGTGAATGCAGACCTCGCACCCACCTTGGATGCGGGCGGTGCTGCCGATGGCATGATTCGATTTGATCCGAATCGCTTGACCGGCATGGGCCACTCCATGGGTGCCACCTTGGGAGTTCCCTGGTGCGGCCTCGATCCAAGGGTCCAGGGCTGCCTGTTCTCGGGAGCAGGTGCCACGGTCATTGACGTCGCCCTCGGTGCCCACGAGCCACTCAATCTCAAGGCTCTGTTCGACCTGGTGCTCGGCTTCACCGACGGTAAAGGCCTGCACCGCGCCCATCCCTTGTTGCACTCCCTACAACACCTCTGGGACCTGGTCGACCCAGGACCCAAGGCACAGTACGTCACCGTCTCCCCGTACCCAGGCTTGGCACCCCGACACATCATGATGACCGCAGGTGTGCGTGACAGTTACTTCGATCCCAACGCCCAAGCAGCCATCGCCGTCCCTCTCGGCGTCACCCTGGTGGGCGAAGAGGTGGAGCCAACCCTACCCGACGCCTTGCGCCTGGCCGGCCGCCACACCCAGCCATTCTTTCCCCTGGCAAACAATCTGGGCGGCAAGACCGCCGCAGTGGTGCACATCGCCGCCCCCCACGAGCTCGGACACTACGTGAACTTCAACCAAGAGGGTGCCCGTCACCAATACACTTGTTTCATTGCAAGCGTCGGCTCATCGGAAGGCGCGGCCATCACGGCGGCCGCATTGCTCGACGCCCCCTGCAGTCGCTGAAGTAGTTTGAAACAACTTGACACAATGGTACCACGGTAGAATAATTACACCATGGCGTTAAACATCAAAAACAAATTTGTCGAGCAGCTCGCCGCCGATATTGCCAACCAAACAGGAGAGACAAAGACGACAGCCATTCGCAGAGCTTTGGAGGAACGAAAGGCCCGTCTGGGTCTGCATCAGCCAGCACCCCGGAGGGAAAAACACCTGCGCGCTTTTCTTCAACGGGAAATCTGGCCCGAATTCGTCGGCCAACCAGTCATCACGAAAGAGGAGCGGGAGCGAATTCTGGGTTACGGTGAGGACGGCGTATGATTGTCGACACCTCGGCGGCAATCGCCGTCATGCAGCAGGAGTCGGAAACGGATCGTTTGATCCACCTGATGGTTGAGGCACCGGCATTGGGCATAGGTGCACCGTCCCTCGTTGAAATCGCGTTGGTTCTTGGTTCTCGACTACAGCGTGATGCCCAGGACATCGTGTCACGCTTCATTCAAGAGTTCGACATCGAACCCATTCCTTTTGGCCCCCTACACTGGAAGGTGGCATCGGCCGCATTCGCCAAATTTGGCAAAGGCCGTCATCCCGCGAAGCTCAACTTTGGTGATTGCATGAGCTATGCGGTGGCACGCATTGCGGACAAGCCTCTTCTCTTTGTTGGGGAGGACTTTGCCAAAACTGACATCGAAACCGCATGAGCACAAAGCCAGCAGATCACCCAGAGTTCTTCCGCAGCATCTCCCCCAACGGCTCGAGGGAAAGCACCATTGTGCTCAATCGGGATGGCCGTTTCTTTGCCGATGGCGATCCCATTGAACACCCTGCGCTCGCGCGAGCCTTGCACACTTGGATAGACATTCACCCCGACGATGGCCGTTTCATTCTCAACAACGGCACCGACTGGTGCTACTTCGAAGTGGAGGATGCACCGTTCGTCGTCCGACGGATCCAACCAAACCCGAACAGCATCACCTTGGAGTTGTCCGATGGCAGCAGCGAACGGTTGGATGTCACGAACGCTCCCGCTTTGTACGTCGGTGCCGAGAATGTCCTCTACGCCATGGTCAAATCCGGCCGCTTCGAAGCCCGCTTCTCCCGCTCGGCCCAGGCCGGTCTTGCAGCAGTCGATTACCACGACAATCCGCCAGGTCTGCAAGTAGGTGACACCCTGTACACGATCGGCAATCGATGAGTATCCAGTAGGTATCAAAAGGACGTGCCATGGCAAACACAGCAACCGAACGTGACGTCGCCACATGGATTTGCGACACCCTCCTTCCCAAGACCTACAAGAAGAAGTTTGCCAAGAAGAAGTGCCCTTTGAGTCCAGGGGGAGTGTTTGAGTTTGATGCCGTCAGTGACGATGGAACGGTGATCGCCAATATATCCACCACGGGCTACAAAGACAGCGGTCCCAAGACCGGCGTTGGCAAGATGCAGCAAATTCGTTCCGATGCGTTCTTCCTTCTACTTGCCAACGCGGAGAAGAAGGTCATCGTTTTTGCCGAAGCCGACATGCATGAAGTTTGGCAGAAGGAACAGATAGCTGGGCGCATGCCCGCTGACATTCGCCTGATTAGGGCCGACCTTCCGGACGCACTCAGACGACGTCTCGACGCCGCAAAGAAAAATGACGCCCAATGAACCGCTCAAAGGAGCCTATCGGATGACAATCAACTGGAGATCTCTGACGCCAACCCTATCGGTGGCGTTACTGTTCGGATCCCATCCATGACGTCGGGCTCATTCGAAGGCGCTGATGCCAGTGAGAGCACGTCCTATGCCCAGGGTGTGCACTTCGTGGGTACCTTCGTAAGTGTAGACACTCTCCAAGTTCATCATGTGGCGCATGACCGAGTAAGCGTCGGAGACCCCTACTGCTCCGAGCATACCCCTGGCAGTTCTGGCAATGTCCCGCGCAGCCGCCACATTGTTGCGCTTGAGTATGCTCACTTGGACATGGGACAACCGGTCAGCATCCTTGAGTCGACCGTAGTGCAGAGCCAGCAATTGTCCGGTGGTGATGGCAGTGGCCATCGTGGCGAGCTTCTCCTGGTACATCTGAAAGGAAGCGATGGGCTTGTCGAATTGGATACGGTCAAGACCGTAATCCAACACGGTCTCGAAGCAGTCGGTGGCTGCCCCCATGACACCCCAACCGATGCCAAATCGCGCTTGGGTCAGACAGTTCAAGGGACTCTTGAGTCCACGACTGTGCGGCAAGAGATGGGTGGCAGGCACTCGACATTCGTTGAGTTGAATCTCACCGGTGGGTGACACCCGCAAAGACAGCTTGTCTTTGATTTCGGGAGTTTCGAATCCCTGGGTACCGCGCTCGACCACGAAGCCACGGACTGTATCATTCTCATCGGTGACCTTGGCCCAGACCACGGCAATGTCGGCAATGGGTGAATTGGTGATCCAAGTCTTGCTGCCATCGAGGACGTACAGGTCGCCGTCTTTGGTGGCTGTGGTACGCATTGCAGAGGGATCGGAGCCAGCATTGGGCTCGGTCAGGCCATAGCAGCCAACAAGTCGACCGGCGGCGAGCTCGGGGAGCCACTTCTGTCGCTGCGCCTCGTCGCCAAATGAGAGGATCGGGTACATCACCAATGATCCCTGCACACTGCACAGGGAACGCAGACCGGAGTCGCCGCGCTCAAGCTCCTGCAACACCAGACCATAGGCGACGTTGCTCATACCGGCACAGCCGAAACCGGTGAGGTTGGCACCAAAGACCCCGAGGTCGGCGAGCTCGCCGATGAGCTCCATGGGGAATTGAGCGTTACGGTGTGCTGCGGTGACGCGTGGTCGGAAACGCTCGTCAACCCAGTGGCGCACCGAATCCCGCGCCGCCTTCTCCTCTGGGGACAAAAGATGTTCGATGCCAATCAACGATTCGAGACGCATTCGCTCCGACATGGGGTGACTCCACGGCCAGCAGAAACAAGAAGCCCCGCTTATCACAGGCGACAACGTGCCAGCTACTGGTATGAAGACGGGGGCCGTGCGATGATTGCGCCATGACGACAAGGCATCAAGAAGCATCTCAACGGTTTACTCAGCCCGTTCCCAATTGACGAGGCGGTCACCTTGACATCGTCGGCGGCCAGTCACGGGTCCGGGAATACGACAGGAGCTGGCGTCCTCTTCGGTCTCGGGGCGTTTGCCTGGTGGGGCTTCGTCCCCATCTATTTCAAGGCGGTGAGTCATGTGTCACCACTTGAGGTCTTGGCCCACCGCGGCCTGTGGTCATTGCTGTTACTCGGGATGTTCCTTTGGTGGCGAGGAGGTGTGTCGACGCTGTTTGCCCCCATGCGCGTGAAGAAGCGCGCTTTCGCGTTGGCTGCAGCGACCGTCCTCATCGCAACCAACTGGGGTATCTACATCTGGGCGATCAGCCATGACCGCGTCATTGAATCCTCGCTCGGGTATTTCCTCAATCCTTTGTTCAATGTCTTGTTGGCGGTCGTGCTCTTGGGCGAGCGCCTGCGTCGATTGCAGAAACTCAGCGTCGCCCTCGCCGCTGTCGGCGTTATTTGGCACCTCATTGCCCTTGGCGAGCTGCCAGTCATAAGTCTCGGCCTGGCTGTGTCCTTCAGTCTATACGGCATCATTCACAAAAAGATTGGCGTCGCGGGTTCCTCGGCTTTGTTCGTGGAGGTGGCTCTCTTGGCACCCTTTGCGATCCTCTATCTCGTGTATGCAAAAATCAACGGCCATCTCGCCTTTGCCAATGTTTCGCGGGCGACCGATCTCTTGTTGTGTTTGGCCGGCATTGTCACCGCTTTGCCGCTCATCTGGTTCATCGAAGCGACACGGCGATTGAGCTACGTCAGCCTAGGCTTTCTCCAATATGTGTCGCCATCGCTGCAGCTACTGCTCGGCACGATGTTGTACGGTGAGCCCTTCGCATTGCATCTCGTTGTGACCTTTGTGTTCATTTGGGCGGGGCTCGCGGTGTTTAGCTTTGACTCGCTACGCGTCTTGCGCGGTGGAAAACAAAAACTCGAAGCTTGAGATTTGCAATCAGTCTGGTTGTGGGTGACATCTATCAGCGCCAGTTGAAAAGTTGCTGTCCTACATATGTTTGACCCAACGGCTGCGAATGACTAGATCGTGTACGAATGAGGGCGGCGTTTGCCACGCACAATTTGTGGGGATGTCTCGCGGCAGTTGGTTGGGCTGCGATGGTGACGGCGTGCGCCACAGGTGGTTCAACACTGCCGCGACACGTGCGCGGTCTAGACATGCCGTCGGACCGACTCGATGTGGGTGATTTTCATGGTTGTGTCATCAGCCAAAAAGGGGCGGCGGTTTGCTGGGGCGCGGGCAATTCCCAGAGCTTGGCAGGAACTTGGCCCCATTACGGACAGGCAACACCACCATCGGGAGTCTTCAGACGAATATCGGCCGGCAGTTTCCATTCCTGTGGCCTGACGGCCACAGGCACCGTTGTTTGCTGGGGGGCAGGGTCCCAGGACGCCCATGGGGCCGTACACCATAACCAATCCGTTCCTCCAACGGGTCGTTTTGTCGACATTTCCTGTGGCGAGTATCACTCTTGCGCCGTGAGACGGGACCGCACGGTCCTTTGTTGGGGAGACAACACTTACGGACAATCCACTGCACCACCGGGGAAATTTGTCCGAGTCGCCGCAGGAGCTGCCCACACTTGCGGTATGCGACCCGACGGCATGGTCGAGTGCTGGGGTTTGGCCAATGACGGGCAAACCAGAGCCCCGCCTGTGCCGTTCGAACAGATTTCGGCAGGTAGCGCACACACGTGTGGACTGCAAGAGGATGGGGAAGCGGTCTGTTGGGGCTACGCAAAGTATGACAGCACCAAACCGCCGGATCGGCGGTTTGTCGATACCTCAGCGGGGGGGCTCAAAGCCTGCGGGCTCGATGGCAGCGGAACCGCTTACTGTTGGGGTGCCAACGAACCGGGGCTGGTGACTCGGTCGGATGACAAGTTCGAAAGTCTGGCCGTAGGAAGAAACAACGCGTGCGGAGTCACTACGGCACAAGTCCCCATCTGTTGGGGGCGCAACGACTACGGCCAATCTGATGCGCCGGTGATCGAGGCGGAGTTGACTGCGTTGGAGAGGGCCTCTGGCGATCCAGTTGCCGTACGAATAGCGTCTGGGGAGGCGAGAGATGGCCTGGTTGGCGAGTATACCCAAATCGATGTGCGGGATACCTTCGACGCTGAAGGGGACAAGCGCGTCTTCAATCGCGTAGGAGCAGACGAGTTGTTCTCCTTCATGGCTGAAGGCCCAGGAGAAGCAACGGTGCGGTTGCACCGCCTGGTCGATACCACCGCCTCTGACGACCAAACGTACAACGTAGTCATGCTCGAAGATGACGTGTTGTTGCAGCACCTGTTGGTAGAGACCGTCAAGACAGATCGATACATCATAGAAACCACGTCTCCGATCAAACCAGCGGTTACCGAACCCACGGAGTATCGACTCAAGATCGGCCCCAAGATTATTCGCTTCGATTTTCTGGTCCGCGACGCCCCCGAAGGCATGTTGTTCGACTACGAGTTTGAGCCCGACAAAGCGTTGTCCCTCGACGAAGAGAGAAACTTGCCCTCGCAAGCTTTGACGACCGTCGTCACAGAAGTCGCGCTGCAGAGAATCGTTGTCAAACACGGTTCCATTGGTCTTGGTGCACGAGCCGGCCTGTTTGTTCCCACTGTTGGAGGCAGTCTTGGACCCGCTGCCGGAATCGAAGTATTGACTCACCTGCCGTGGCTCCGCCAAACGTTCTCACTAGGTTTTCAGGGAACCTTGCTCCGACACCAGCTCAAAGTTTCTGCGAAAAATTCGTTGGGGCTCATCGCCCCCGAATCAATCATCATGGCTGTGCCTCTCGTTGCCAAAATAGGTGGTCGCCTCCGGTTCGGTGGTGCCATCGCGCTGTATGGTTTTGCTGGCTTTGGTGCCTCCTATGTTCGTGTCCAACGGATTGCCTACGTTACTCAACGGGCAAGTGAGAATTGGCTGTGGACCACCACCGGCGGCGCTGGCGTTGAATTCACTCTCGGACCCGGTGTCATCGTCATCGAAGGCGGATTCATGTACGCACCACCAACGGATTTCGGCGCCACCCTGCAAGGATACACGCCCAGCGGTTCAATGTTTGTCGGCGGATACCGACTGGGCCTATGACCCGTCGCAATCTCTTTGCGCTCAATCGACGCCCCGCCACGCTCGCTTCGTCAGAGGATGCGCTTGTCCTTCAATCGTGTA
>MGST01000154.1 GCA_001798605.1 Deltaproteobacteria bacterium RIFOXYA12_FULL_58_15
AAGGTATCAAGCGGATGTTCTCTGGGGAGAGCTTCTTCCTCAACAGCTTCACCGCCACCGCCCAGGGACAAGAGGTCATCGTCGCTCCGAGTCTCATTGGCGACATCGTTCACCACCAACTCACCGGGGGCACTCTTGTCGTCCAAGGTTCGAGCTGGTTGGCGTCGGGCGTTGACATCGACATCGACACGACATTCCAAGGTCTCGTCGCCGGCATGTTCAGTGGTGAGGGGCTCTTTTGGGTGAAATGCTCTGGCACCGGTGATCTGCTTCTCAACAGCTTTGGTGCGATTTACACCATCGATGTGAAAGACGGGTACACCGTAGACAGCGGCCACATCGTTGCGTTCGAGGACACACTGGAGATGAAGGTGGGCAAGGCCAGCAAGAGCCTGGTGGGAAGCATCCTCGGGGGTGAGGGCTTGGTGTGCAAGTTCACGGGGCAAGGCAAGCTCTATTGTCAAACCCACAACCCGCCGTCCTTTGGCCAGGCTCTCGGCCAAAACCTCAAACCGCGCAGCTAGGAAGCGACCATGACCCTCAATTTCGAGATCGAACAGAGACCGGACTTCGCAATCCTGGTGGCAAAACTTTCCAAGGATCAGAAGATACAAGCTGAGCCGTCGGCCATGGCGTCGATGGACCCGCACATCAAGATGAAGACCGGCATGAAGGGTGGTCTTCTCAAATCAGTAGGCAGAGCGCTCGGGGGCGAGAGCTTTTTCGTCAACACCTTCACCGCAGAGGGTGCTCCGGGAGAAGTGGTGTTTGCCCCAGGGCCCATGGGCGACATGCAGCACTACCACATCGAAGAGTCTGGGCCATCTCTGTGCTTGCAGCGCGGTTCCTATGTCGCCAACACGGAAGGTGTCGAGGTTACTGGTAAATGGGACGGCGTCAAGGGCTTCTTCAGTGGTGAGGGCATGGTGCTCCTCAAAGCCACCGGCTCTGGCGACATTTTCTTCAACACCTTTGGCGCTCTCATCGACCTCGATGTCACTGGCGATTACTATGTCGACACGGGATACATCGTCGCCTTTGAGGATACCCTGAGCTACCAAATCACCACCGTTCCGGGGCTTGGCATTGGTCAGAAGCTCAAGACCTTCTTTCTCGGTGGTGAGGGCCTCGTCTGCAAGTTCTCCGGCCAAGGCAAATTGTGGATCCAAACCCGCTGCGTCAGGCCCTTCATCAATTGGGTGCAGCCGTTCCGTCCGCACAAGAAAAGCTCGAGCTGAGCTGTTCCAAAACAGGAGGGTCGGGTGAGTCGGGAGAGTCGGTGCGCGCATGGACCCGCGCCGACAGGTGAACTATGCTCCGCGGGTCGTTTCGCAGCGGAGGCCGTCTCACATGTTACGTTTCCCTGCTCCGGCCGACGACCCCACAGTGGCCGACGGCGATGCCAGTGGCACGACGTCCAACACTGCGAAGAAACCCATTGCACCGGCACTGCCACCGCGGGCACCGCGACGTGACACTGTGCTCATCAGCCACGGAGAGGAACGCACGGACGAATTCTTCTGGCTGCGGGACATAGACGACCCTGCGGTCCGTGCCTATCTCAACGCTGAAAATGCGTATACCGCAAAGGTGCTTCGGCCTTGGACTCGGGTTACCAAGAAACTCTATGCAGAGCTGCGCGGCCGGTTCTGCGAGGACGATATGGAGGTTCCCGAGCGTCTCGGGGACTACTATTACTACTGGAAGCGGGTCTACCGGCAGCACTACCGCGTCTTCTGCCGAAAACGTGGCTCGCTTTCCGCCAAGGAGCAGGTGGTTCTCGACCTCAACGCGTTGGCGGTCCGTTCCAGCACGCCCTACCTGCGCGTCGATAGCGCCGTGATCAGTTCCGACCACAATCACCTGGCGCTCGCGGCCGATTTCGAAGGCACCGAGCGCCACGTGGTGATGCTGAAAGATTTAGCGGCCGGCACGTTTCTCGAGGAGACCCTGACCAACACCTCGACCTCCCTCGAGTGGGCCAACGACGGTGAGCATTTGTTCTACGTACGCCAGAACGACGTCGGTCAGCCACGGCAGGTCTATCGCCATCGCCTCGGGACCGACCCGGAAGCCGATGTTCTGTTGTATGACGAGCCCGACGAGAAATTCTTCGTCTCTTGCAGGAAGTCGAAGAGTGGTCGCTTCTTGTTCATCCACAGCACCAGCAATGTCAGCGCCGAGGTGCATTTCCTCGACGCCGGGGGTAGTGACATCAAACCGCGGTTGATCCGCAGGCGCGCTACCAACGTCGAATACCGGGTCGCTCACGCTGGCGCTCACTTCTACATCATCACCAATGACAATGCGCCGAGCTTTCGGTTGGTGCGCGCCGCAATCGAGGCGCCGGACCTATGGACCGATTTCGTGGCGCACCGCGCCGATTGCCTACTCGAGCATGTCGAGGAGTTTTCTGAACACCTGGTGTTGTTCGAGCGCAAGGATGGCGTACGGCGGGTGCGAATCATCGAACTCGCGGGTGGGCTGCGCCACACAGTGAAGTTCCCCGAGCCGATCTACTCCATTGTCGAGTGTCGCAACCCGCAATTCGATACCCACATGTTCCGTTTCACCTACAGCTCTCTGGTGACGCCGAGCACGGTGTTTGAGTACGACATGAAGCGGCGATTGCGGCACCTGCGCAAATTCTCAGAGGTGAAGGGTGGGTTCGACCCGACGAATTATCGCGTGCAGCGCATCTTCGCCAAAAGCCGCGATGGCTCGCGCATTCCCATCTCGTTGTTGTATCGGCAGGGTTTGCGGAAAAACGGCAAGAATCCGCTCTACCTCAGCGCCTATGGCGCTTACGGAAAGAGCGCTTCGACGACATTCTCCGCCGACCGCTTCAGCCTCGTCGACCGTGGTTTCGTCTACGCCATAGCCCACGTGCGTGGCGGCCAGGACATGGGACGGCGCTGGTACGAAGAGGGGCGGCTTCTGAACAAGAAGCAATCGTTCTATGATTATATTGACTGCACCGCGCACCTCATCGCGGAGCGTTACACCTCAGCCAAGCTGGTGGTTGCTGCGGGGGCAAGTGCCGGCGGTCTGTTGGTGGGGGCCGTGGCCAACATGCGGCCAGACCTCTACCGCTCGGTCATCGCTGACGTGCCGTTTGTGGACGTCCTCAACAGTATGGAGGATCCGTCCCTGCCGCTGACAGCCTCTGAATACGACGAATGGGGCAACCCCGCCGAACAGGCCTTCTACGACTACATCAAGAGCTACTCGCCCTATGACAACGTCACGGCGCAGGAATATCCGCACATGCTGATATTTGGAGCCTACAACGATCCGCGCGTCCCGTACTGGGAACCGGCCAAGTGGGCGGCGCGCCTGCGCGCACGCAAGACCGGCGAGCAGCTCCTTCTGCTCAAGACCACCACCGATGCCGGTCACGCTGGCAAGTCGAGTCCGTTCGCAGCGCTGCACCAGGTGGCGGTCGAGCACACCTTCATTTTCATGACCTTCGGTATCGATCCCGACTTTGACAAGTGGCTGCCGATCAGGGGGTGACGTCGTTTGCCGTGTCAGAGAAGTCGCATCCCCACTGATGACCGCCACCCTGTCCGGTGTCGCTCAGACTCACCATGAACTCAATGCAATCGTCGCTCAGCCAGTCAGCGCGCAATTGAGTGATGGTGACATGTTCCGGCATCCCGATCTTGTCGAAGGTGTACAGTGCGTCGAAATTCTTGCGCCCAATGTCCTGCAACACGATGTACTTGTTTGCTTCCAGTCTTGGGATAGGCAGCAGATTTGCACCCCAAGCGACCTCGTCGGTTGTGCCCACAGACACAGTGTCCGCAGGTTGCAGTCGAAAAGCCGTCAGGGCGTACGTACCGTCGTTGCTTAATTTGACTGTGAGCGGTTGACCGTCGACATCAGGACCGCCGTCGTCGGTGATCCCGCAGGCGGCCAGTGCGATTGTCAGCCCGAAAACAACTGCTCCGGACCTGCTTGTTTGGTTTCGCCACATCAATCCATTTCCTCGAACCTCAACGGGTTCAAAAATCGTCACAGGGAGTCCCTAGTCTGGCCCCCTCGTACGCACCCAACTCGTTGTAGATCATCGAAAGATTATCCTCGATGGGGACGAGCAACACCTTTTGCTTCACGCCCTTCTTCAGCCAGGAGCCTTTTTGCTTGCCGATAGTCAAGCGCAAATCACCCTGTCTGGTGGTGAAAATGTCACCCTCTGAGTCGTGGACGATATTTTTCAGCTCCACCGGTTTGACGTTACCCTTCTTGCCCAGAAAAACCCGAAAGACTCTCTCGTTGTCTTCCCACCGTCCGGCATCGACATAGTAATAGGTTCCGTGTTCGTCCCGACCAAGGGCGTAGGGTTTCCAGTCTAAGGGGCTCCGCTGATAGGTTGCACCCTGGAGCATGGGAAGGGCTTTGTCGGACGGTAGCACATTGAAATCGACGATCTGAGAGCCACAACGCACACTGTATTTCCCAGGCCGCACATAGCGCAGAGCGGCGTCGACTTTGTCGTGGGAACTGTCATCCAGGGTGTCCTCTTGGTTGAAGACAAAACGTGGATCGTTGAACACGTTCGCGAGTTGAACGCCCTTGTTCTTGGCACCCTCCTTGGGCTCGCTGCTCGGGGGAATGTCGGAGCTCTCATACCGCGTTGGAATCTCGCGAAAGACTTTGCCATCACCGACGAACAGAGAAACATGTTCGACTGAACCCCAGCGAGCGATGAACCGAGCGATGAATAGCCCCTTGTCGTTGGTCATGAGCTCAAAGCTTTTGAGCATGTGCTCGTTCGTGAAGTCCTCGGGACTCTTGCCCGGGGTGGAATTGACAATCTTCGATCCGAGGGCCGCCATCACGGGATCGACGGGTTCGGGTTTCTTCTGCCGTCTCGCACTTTCCGCTTTCTTCTGTTCTTCGAATTGTTCCTCGGTGCAGGGCGTCAGGCCCATATCGCTCTCGAGCCTTCGGTAGAACGCCGCCACGACGGCGGCGTTTCCATCGGGCGAGGATTTGGCCAACATTCGGGTCCTGCCGACGAGGTTGACCATCTCGACCCTAAGTCCAATTCCATCTTTCGGTTTCGTCACAAAATGGGCAGGCACATCATCCGAGTAACCCGCGTCGTATCCGAGCCCTACGAGCGCCGACCCGACAGCTCCACGCATGTCGTCGATCCAACGACAGTAGGTTCGCGGAGCAAAGAACGACTCATCTGATTCCGAGAGAGCTCCAGGACTGGCCGTTTGATTCGAGCCCGAGCTACCGGCGCAGTTGACGCAGAAGAGCAACAACGACAAGAACGATGTCTTTTTCATGGACGGAGCATAGTTCCCCACCGTGGGGGCGGTCAATCCGGACACATTTAGAGCATTTAGAGCAGGGGCGGAGCCCCTGAAGCCAAAAACCAGGGCTTGACAGTGGCTGCCAGGTCCCCAAGATTGCCGCCGTAGTTGCTAGACCTGGGCCAAGTGCCCGTTTGTGAGGGATGACCATGACCGCAGAAAAGCGCACCTTCGACACCGAGGTTCAGGAGCTCCTGAATCTCATGGTTTACTCGCTCTATTCCAACAAGGACATTTTCCTGCGTGAGCTCATCTCCAACAGCTCCGACGCTCTCGACAGGTTGCGGCTCGAGGCCCTGACGAACACCGAGTTGATGCCGAAAGAGGAGTTGCACATTCGTCTTGAGGTCGACAAGGACAAACGGACTTTGGCTGTGCATGACAACGGCATCGGTATGAGCCGCGAGGAGCTGATTCGCGACATTGGCACCATCGCCCGCTCGGGCACCCAGCACTTCGTGGCCGCCGCCAAGGCGAATGCCAGCACGGGCGAGGGCGAGGGCGAGGGCGAGGGCAAAGGCAAAGGCAAAGGCGACGGCGGCAAGTTGAGCGAGGACCTTATCGGTCAGTTTGGCGTTGGCTTTTATTCGACGTTCATGGTGTCGAAGAAGGTCACCATCATCACCCGCCGGGCCGGTGAAGAGACCGCGAGCAAATGGGAGTCGAGCGGTGATGGGACCTACACCATTGAGGAGGGAAGTCGTTCGCAGCCTGGCACAACGGTATTGCTTGAGCTCAAGGAAGCAGATGAGGAGGACGGCCTCAAGGACTATGCCGCGCCATGGGTGCTCAAGGACATTGTCAAGAAGCACTCCGATTTTGTCTCCCATCCGATTCGCATGTTGGTGGAACGGCAAGAGCCGGTGCTCGATGACAAAGGCGTGCCGGTCAAAGATGCGATTCCAAGGCTTATCAAAGAAGAACAAACCCTCAACTCGATGAAGGCGATCTGGACGCGGCCGCGCAGTGAGGTGACCGAAGACGAGTACAAAGAATTCTATCGTCACATCTCTCGGGATTGGGGAGATCCCCTTGAGACGATTTCAGCCAGTCTGGAGGGCGCTTTCAACGCGCGACTGCTGTTGTTCATCCCCGAGAAAGCCCCGTTCGATCTCTACACTCGCGATCAGGTGAGCCGGGGCCTGCAGTTGTACGTCAAGCGGGTGTTCATCAAGGACGACTGGGAGGCGCTGTTGCCCGAGTGGCTGCGCTTCGTCAAAGGCGTCATCGATTCCGAAGACCTATCCCTCAACGTCTCGCGGGAGATTCTGCAGCAGGACCGGCAGGTCAAAGCGATTCGTAAGTTCGCAACCAAGAAGATTCTCGATGCGATCCTCAAAATCAAGGACGACCGTCCCGAAGACATGAAGAAGCTCTGGAAAGAGTTCGGCGCGGTGCTCAAGGAAGGGTTGGCGGGATTCGACGACTCCAAGGATCGAATTTTGGATCTCGTTATGTGCCGGAGCACCCATGGCGACGAGCCAACCTACCTCAGTGGCTACGTCGAACGGATGAAGGAGGAGCAAAAGGGCATCTACTATCTCACCGGGCCATCTCTCGAGGCGATTCAAAGCTCACCCCATCTCGAGGCTTTCAAGGCGAAGGGCATCGAGGTGCTGTTCTTTAGCGATCCCATTGATGAGTTCTGGCTGCAAGGTTTCACTCAATTCAAAGAGAAGAGCTTCATCTCTGTGGGCAAAGGTGAGGTTGACTTTGATGCTGAGGCAGACAAGACTGAGGCCGAGAAGAAGAAGACAGAAATCGAGAAAGAACAGTTCAAGGATCTCCTGCAATGCCTACGGGCTCATCTGCAAGACGAGCTCAAGGAAGTTCGATTGTCGGCCCGCTTGACCGACAGTCCAGTCTGTCTCGTGGGAGATACTCACGACATGTCAAAGCAGATGGAGGAGATGATGCGGCGGATGGGGCGCGAGGTCCCGAAGACCAAGCGGATCCTCGAGGTCAATCCCGACCATCCGTTCATCGAGAAGTTAAGGGGTGTCTGCGAGGCTGACAAAAAGTCGACTGACCTCAAGACCTACGCCAAGCTTCTGTATGGCCAAGCGATCTTGGCCGAGGGTGGAGAGCTCCCCGATCCCAACGCCTACAGTCGCATCATTATGGAAGTGGCCAACAAGGCGGTCGAAGTTAGTTGAGAGTCGTATCAACAATTCATCTCAATCGAGTTCGTCCGAGAACTTCAGCCCATCGTTGAAATCTACTATGGTTTGGTTTCGGTAAGGTTTTCGAACGTCTCAGTTATATCCGCGAGATTTGTTCCCACCACGATCTTTGAAGTGAATGGCGTTAGAACAAAAGATGTTGTGATAGGCGTATTGTAGATGTCTCTGGCTGCGGCACCGTTTACAAAGAAAGTTTTATCTATTTTGGTATCGTTGTAGATGAGGCGTTCGGTTTCGCCAACCCCAAGCGGCGATCCATCAAAGGTTGAATTAGCATCTTGACCGGTGTCTAGCTTCCATTGGTCAAAACCAGATTTATTAACAAAAACGTCGTCTGTATTGTAATGTGCAAAATATTTATTGAAATCGAAAGCAGAAGTTGTGTTTGGTGTAAAAATAATTCTTTGATGTGAATTACTCCACCAAGCGGCATAACTCCCTATTCTTGCTGTTGCATAGAAAATATTGTTGGTTATTGTATTGGGGTCAAAGTCTCCAGCTATATGCATTAATAATGAAGAATCCGTGACCGTATTGTTATTAAAGGTCATGAATCCTCCCGGATTGAAAAAGACACCGCCACTTGTCCCTGCAACAGTATTGTTTTGGATCAGGACATTCTTGGTTGCATTATCCATGTAAAGGCCATATCCTGCAGTATACGCGCTAGATGTTCTTCCATCGTCGTTACCAATAACATTCAAAACTATGTTATTTTCCACGACCGAACCAGAGGCGCCCGTCGTATCGTCGTAATCAACCTCAGTTCCTGTGTAGGTATAAATTCCTCCACAATCATCTAAAACTTGGCACGCTCCATTCACATAATTGTATCTAACAAGAGCCGCTTGTTGACCGAAAATAATGCCAACAGAACCTGAATCAATTATGCGATTATGTGTAATTGTTAGATTTCCCAAGTAAGTGACAATTCCATGCCCCCAGCTATGAATATTAATGTTATCGGTTCTTTGATCGCCGGAAGCTCTTCTGATTATATTTTTCAGTCTTCCGGTACCGACAATTTCATTGTCGGTTACCATAGCTCCGGGATTGTTGTATAAGTAAATTGCATGATTATTTGCCTCGTGAATATAGTTATTAGAAATTATTGAATCCGACGACCACCAAAAACTGACAATTCCATCAAGACCAGGGTTCATTACGGAATTACTGTTCACAATTGCGTGATCTGAATTGTTGTCAAGGTAAATACCGAATGAAGAAGCTTGTGCTATTTCCAGATCCCTAACGGTGACATAGTTACTTGTATCAACATGCACCCCATAATCATAGACTGATCCTCTCACATCATAATTCGAAGGCGAACTTCCACTTGGAGTCCAGAAATACACAGTCTTTGTTGCTGTATCGTAATACCATTCTCCGGGGTCTGTTAAAAATTCAAGTTTATTTGTGAGAAAGAAACCTCTGCCAACCATCAATCCGCCACTACCTGAGGGTGGCGCAGTCGCTATGGTAATTGCCTGGCCATTTGAAGCGGTAACCTGTGTTTGATATATCGTGTAAGCGTTTGTTCTTCCGATGAATATTGCGTTCTTGTAGTAATCTAATCCTTGACTTGCGATTTGTGCAGAAACGAATTGTGTTGTACTGTTGACTGTTGTTATGTCGGCAAATCCGTCGGCATGATTGGCTTTTGGATAACGTGCCAATAATGCGCGCTCATCGTTGACGAACAACTGATTGATATCACTTGCCACTGTCGCCATATAGACATTCCCCGAGTGTTGTGCCCAGCCGGTAATGACTTCTGAACCAAAGATCTTGGGCTTCTCGCCTTCACCGTAGGCGCCATACGTAATGGGGTTCCCCTCGCTCCCCGATGTGCTCACCGTAATGGTCCCCGTCCACGCATCACCGCGCTTGAACAATACCGCGTCCCCCGCAGCGAGCGCCGCGGCATTCACTTGATCCAAAGTCTTCCACGCCAATGAAGAGCTCGTCCCGGCGTTGTCATCGTTCCCGCTGCTGCTGCTCGCGTAGTACACGTTGAAAGAACAAGCCCCGTCCTGTGTTACGTTCCTGCAGCAATAGCCCCCACTCACAACCTCCTCGCCGCAACCACAGGAGAACAGTACCTCCCCCAAATCGCACATTGGCACGTCGCAAGGGTGTGGCTTATGTTCACCCGCACAGCAGTGGCCATCACTCACAAGCTCTCCCCCACAAGCGCACGTCTCACTGACTGCGCCCTCGGGACAAAGGTCCGTTTTGTCTTTTACTCCGTCTTTCCCTCCTAAAATCGTGCCGTGGCAGGCGTTGACAAAGAAAATCGAAATAAAAACCGGTGAATAGATCTCTCTTGCAAAACGGTGCCAGGGTACTTTGTTTGCTTTTCTAAAGCTTCGATGGGGTTTCATAGGGTACTGGTAGGTCTTCAGGGATTGCAGGTAGCGCTCGTCGGATTCGCCATCTAAACTGTGACTGCGTGAAAACCGGCGCGCTCGAAATGCTCATCGGTGCCGATGAACGTGTCGATTCTGCGCTGTTGCATCACCTCGATGGAAACACAGTCCGTCAAGCTCAATCGCCGCTCACGAGCCTGGCGACAACGCGCTTCGCCCAGGGCGTGCAGCTGCTCGTTGACCCAGACCACCTCACAGCGGGTGATGAGTCGGTCGCGCCAGGCGGTCGTGGCCTCCCAGCCAAGCCGTGCCTGAATGAGGGCCCAGGATTCGTGGATGATGTAGTTGGTCGTGACGAGCGTCCAGTGCTCGTGCTCGGCGCGCAAGAATGCCGCTTTGGCCTGTGCGTGGTTGGCATCGGTGCTATCCAACAACGCATAGGCGCCAGAAGTGTCGACGAAGACCGAGCGCATCACCGGGCCTCGCGATTCGGGAGCATGGACTCCGACCACCATTGATCGTGGGGTTTGAGGTCCGCATCCGGTTGGGGCGCGAACTTGCCCGCGATCGAGTCCAGGCTCTCCTGTTGCGCTTCGCCACTTGCCACTACCAGCTTGATACCCTCGCGGATACAGTCGGCAATCGAGCGGCGCTGCTGCTGCGCGACTTTGCGCAACCGTTCATAGTCAGCCTCCTCCAACTGGATTTGCGTGCGCATCATGTTATCACCATACACATAGCATGCTAGTTATGCAAGGTATGCATGGTCGAAGTGGTCGAAGTCAGTTGAGAATATCGCGCCACTATTGGGCCACGGCGACGTCTGAGGATGGGATCTCGGCCTTCTGGTAGGACGTGCTTACCAGCACGCCGTCGCTCCACTTCTCGAGTTTGGCACCGCCGCCGAATTCATACCAATGAGTCCACAGCCCGTGTTTCTCGCCGTCGACAAACTGACCCTCAACGGCGGGACGACCGTTGGGGTGCCATCCCCGGGCAATACCCTGGGTCTTGCCACCTGCGAACTCCACAACCATCGCCCGCAGCCCATTTTCGTGCCACAGGGTGGCGGGTCCCTGCTCTTTGCCGTGTTGGTAGTGGGTCAGTGACAAGCGTCGGCAGAAGCTCGTGTGCTGTGGCTTGCCGTCCTTGAAGATGATCTCTTCGGCCTTCTGCCCGTCTTCATACCAGCCAATGATCCGGTCGCCCTTGCGTTCATCGCGATGAATGCGGGTTGGCTCGCCGCAGACAATCATCGCACCATGCAGCTCACCTGCAGCATAGTGCACCTCTGTCGCTTTTTTGCCGTCTTCATTCCAGGTGATGTTGCGGCCGTGCCGCTTGCCCTCCTGGAAGTTTAGTTCCTGGGCGATCTGGCCATTGTCGAACCACACCGTCTGCCTTCCATGTTGGGTG
>MGST01000155.1:0-5876 GCA_001798605.1 Deltaproteobacteria bacterium RIFOXYA12_FULL_58_15
AAGGCCACGGTGTTGGCCTCGATGTCGAGTGGGCCAAACAAAGCGGCCTCGATGCCAAAGCAATCCTCGAGCAAGCCTATGGGCATTGATGCTTATCGTTCAGATAGAGATGGTCAACGACGATGTCAGCCAACGCCGCGATGAACGTTGGCTTGGTGCCCACGGTCGGTGCGCGCTCGAAATGCGTGATGCCCGATGCCCGAGCCGTTTCAGCGAGGTCAATGTCGAGCTCGTGCAGGGTCTCGAGGTGGTCGGACACGAAGCTCACCGGTATGACCAACAGGTTCTTGACGCCACTCGCACCGAGTCCATGCACCGTGGCGGCGGTTTCTGGCGTCAGCCAACGGGTCGGACCAACCCGACTTTGAAACGTGAGGTGCGACTGAAAAACTCCGGGCAGTGCCTTGAGGATGGCCGCGACGGTGCGGCGGGTCTGCTCGGGGTAGGGATCTCCGGCTCGAACGAACTTCTCTGGCAGACCGTGCGCGGAGAAGAGAAGGTGGAGGTTCGTCTGCTCTGACTCGGAAAAACGGGCCAGTCCTTCGCTCACGCATTCTACCATTGCGGCGATGTATCCAGGATGAACGCAATACTCCTCAATTGCTGTTAGTTTGGACTGCTCGTTCTTGTCGCACATGCATTTGAGCTCATGGATGCTCGAGCGCGTGGTTGTAAAGGAATACTGAGGATACAGCGGCAGAGCGACCCAGCTCGCCGCCCCTAGGCTCGATCGTGCCGTGCGCACGGCGGCCTCGGCCCGCGGTGGTGCGTAACGCATGCAAACGACCACCCGTGCGTCGAGCCCTCGGTTGGCCAGCTCTTGCTCAAGGGCCGTTGCCTGATGCTCTGTGTTGCGCAAAAGCGGGGAGCCGCCGCCGAGTTTCTCGTATAAGGGTGCGACCTTCGGGGCCCTGCTTTTGGCAATGCGTCGAGCCAACCAACCGCGCAGGAAACCCGGCACTGGCAAGACGTCTTCGAGTAGGTTTTGTAGAAACGGCTCAATGGCCGCGACATTGTTCGGGGCACCGAGCTGCAGAAGAAAGACTTGGATCTTCTGCGCTGTTCGACTCGTCTGACGCAAAAGCAACCTCGACTGGCGAAAGCCTCTGTTACACCCGTCGGATGGGGGGACACAACCACGATGTGGGCTCGTGCCCCCGGTCATGTTAACGTGGTGGCATCGTGGCAGAACAGCGGGCAAATCCATACACGCCGCCTCAGGCAGATCTGGACACCCAGAATCAACACACAGCCGTCCATGAATTGCGGGCGTGGCTACAGTTTTCTCGCAGTGGCATGGGTCTCATCCAGTTGTCGATATTGCTAACTGTGGGCGTGACCGCATTGGCAAGTGTTGCAGTGTACTTTCTGTTTTTTCAAGGAGGCTCTCCGGCGCCTACGAGTGACGCGGCGGAGGTTCTCACCTTTGGCAGCAAGCTCATCTCATTAATGCTCCTGCCGGTCTTCGGTGCGGGGATTTTCAAGACCACGGCGGCAGGTCCGCTTCCCCAATCTTGTTTGCCGCGTCGGATAGCTCGCTTAACGTTCGGCGTGCACGCAGCTCTGATTGTGGTTGCGGCGACCTTGAAGGTCATAGCCCTTGCGGGGGGGGAAGTTCCAAGCGCTCTTCTTCACCTCGAGCGTTGGGTGGGACCTGCGTGGTGGGTGTGCGTGGCCGCCGCCGTGTGGCATCTGCGACCCTTGCGTCATCACATCCAAACAAAGGAAGTGACCTTGATCACATCTGCGGTGTTGTTCTTGTGCCTCTCTTGGGTCGATCTCTTGGCTTGGCAGACCCATAACCAGTTTCGCGGTGCCATGACGTTGTTGGGGTCAGTGGGCGTGCTCATGATTCTTTGGCGATTGCGCAGGAACATTAAGTCCGCACTGGCACATCTGCCTGACGGCCAACCGAATTGAACGGCCGCACCCATCGAGCATTACCCAATAACCACTCGGTACCCGGGAACATCTTGCCGAGCAACGACGACGATGGGTTTGTTGTCGCCGAGTGCCGCCATGGCGGTGCGAAGTGCGAGCTTCGGATCGTTGTTCTTCTCGCTCAAGTGACACAGCCAAAGCACTCGGCGCGGCGGCACAAAGTCGGGTGCACACAGGAGTGTCGCGGCTTGAACATTGGACAGATGGCCTTGGCGGGATTGGATGCGCTCTTGCAACCACGGTGGGTAAGGGCCATTTCGCAGCATGGTGATGTCGTGATTGAACTCCAGCAGCAGGCCCTCTAGCCCTGTAAGAAAACGACGTACCGAGGCTGAAACATAACCGAGATCCGTGGCCACTCCGACGCGCATGTCGACCTTTAGGATGACCGCCCCTGGCGCATCGTGTGGCGATGTCATGGCCCGTACGGAAAAGCCGGCGACGTCGTTAGCCTTGTGAATGGACAGGGTGCGCAGCTCTTCCGCGCCGTTGAGCCCGGGTATTCGCGTCAACGTCGCCGCTGTGGCCCAGATGGGAATATGGAACCGGCGCGCGAGCACTGCCGCACCACGCGAGTGATCAGAGTGGCCGTGGGTGATGAGGATGGCACCGACGGTGGACAGGGACACTCCGGCGAACTCCGCACGTGTGATAGTTTCCCGTGCCGAGAATCCAGCATCCACCAGAATCACACCGCTGGCACCTGCCATGACATAGGAATTGCCGCTCGACCCAGAGCCGAGCACACAGACTTCTATGGGAAACAACGACACGCAAACGTTATGCAACGAGACCCTGACAAGAATGGCAAAGAAGACAATCCGAGCAGATGGCCCTTGCACCCTTTGTTCCCATGCCGTAATCCCGCTCACATGAGGCAAATGATGAACAATGCGATTTGCGTGGCTCTGTGTGTGTGGCTGATCGGTTGCACCGAGGATTCGGACGACGGGCTCGCTGTGGGTGCTGCGTGCGAGAGGGATTCGCAGTGCTCGGGACCGAACGCTCGGTGCCTGACGGAGGGCCTCTACCCTTTGCGGGAACTCGCCACTTCGGCGGAAGAGACCGCACGCAATCTGTCGAACATAGGTGTGCCCTTGCATGGCGGATACTGTTCGAGCTCGAAGTCCTGTGCCGATGATTCCGACTGCGGCAAAGGTGGCACTTGCTTCTTTCCATTGCGAAAGACCAAACCCGCCAGCCTCGCGGCGTTAGTCGGGATGGCCCAGTTGCCTGCCGACGAGACTGAGGTGCTCATGAGCTTTCTCGAATATGGTCAGTGCATGCGAGCGTGTGATGCCTTTGAGGACTGCCCGCGTGACAACTATGTGTGCGCCGTACCACTCGAGTCGTTTCTCAGCCTCGTGTCGAACGCCGATATGTCGACGTTCTGCATTGGCGAGAGTTCCTGCGACCCGAATCCTTGTGTTCACGGCAATTGCCTGGACGGAGATCCAGGCACCTATACCTGCACCTGCGCTGCCGGTTGGGAAGGATCCGCGTGCGACGTCAACACCGATGACTGTGTGAGCAATGATTGTGCGCACGATACCTGTGTGGACGGCGTTGATGGCTACCACTGCGATTGTGCCCGCGCTCCAGGGTGGCAGGGGACGCTGTGTGATCAAGCGATGTCTGATTGCAGTGACGCTCCGTGCCTAAATGGCGGCGCGTGCACGGACACATCGCCCGGTTACGCCTGTGCGTGTGCAGATGGCTGGACTGGCACGCACTGCGAAAACCAAGTAACCCCCTATTGCATCGCGACCTATGCTCTCGATGTGGGCAACGGCGACGATGGGGATAACTACACCGGTTGCAACATGCGCATCCGCGACACCCCCATGTCCATGGGGGATGGCACGTTGGCCATGGGGCCAGGGACGTTGATCTTGCGGTTCCCGAGCGACGGTGTGGGCAATCCGACTGCGGGTGTCGCTGAGATTCTCTATTACCACATGGTTCAGGAGTACCAGACGTCCGCCGTGGGGCTCACGGTCACCACCGACGTCGATGCCTTTTCACCAACTTTGGGTGCCACATCCAACGCCATGGCCCAAGCAACCGGAGTGCTCTCCTTCGACGCTGTCCCAACAATCACCTGGAGTGCATGTACCTATCCTGATGGCTACGACGCTGATGCGATGAGTTTCACCCCTGACGTGACAGGAAATGGCACCGGGTGTCTCGCGCCCTACCAAATTTTGGGCAACGTAAATTGCCTCGATGATAGCGATGTGGCCAATTGCGCAAACGCCGGCCTTGCTGACGGTAGCAATGTTCGCGACGAGACTTGGGAGCAGGCCCTTGCGCCGCTCACATTCACGTCGGATTTTGGGAGCTTCTCCATGCCCTTCGTCCTGGTACCCAGCCGCACCAACAGCCGCACCTACACGAGCTGGTCGGGCACTCTTACGAACTTTGCCTGCGAGTAAGTAGAGCCTGCGAGGCGCATCGAGCCGTGGGTGGGCTCAAAAATTTTGACAGGCGGCTTCTGAATACGAGTTTCCGGCGAGGCACATCAAACGTTGGGTGGCAGCTGCCATCTTGTTGATTTGGGTGGCTGTTGCCGAACTGCCACCTGCGAGCTGGTTATTGATCGCCTGAACATTTGCCAAATCGCTTTGGATGTTGCTCTTCGACGTGGTGGACAAGCTCAGGGTGTCGACAATCCCGCCGCTGGCCAGAGCCGCCGTGAGCAACTCGACGAGGGTAGTGGCGTCCACCAAGTCATCGGTGCGACCTTTTTCGAATGATGGGTGGACAAAGGTGTTGCCGAGCTCCCAAATCACGTCGAGAAGAAATATGGCTTCTTGGCCGATCTTCGGCAGGTTGAGTTGGTCGAAGGTGTCGGTGGGGCGATGATAACGTTTGTTCTGTCCATTGGAGATGAAGACAAAGGGAATGCGTGCATCGCGAAAAGCGTCGTAGTCGCTCCACGCCGTCGTGGCGTAGGGTATGCCATTCAAGGTGATTTGTTCCGCCAAGTGGATGCCCGCTCGTCGAATGGGCAACCCCGCTGGCTTCGCAACCGAATCAATCGTCGCTGCTAACTCGGGGCTGGTTTCGGCACCCATATACATGTGGATTGGGTAATCGGGCCAAAGGTCCGAGCCAACCAAGTCCATGGTGAGCGACGTTTCGACAGCAGCCAGGGGAACCGTGGGGTGGGCAACCCAGTATTGTGATCCCATGCGACTGGTGAGGAAGTCAGGCGGCTCCTCCGAACCCCAGGAGGTGATGAGAATGCTCTTCTTTGCTGGGTTGTTCGCCAATGCGCAAGCTACGCCGATCAGGATGCCAACTGCCGCCGCGTTGTCGTCCGCGCCGTTGCAGATGGCACCGCCAGGACCGCTGCAGACGCCGTTCCCAACGGTGCCCAGATGATCGTAGTGTCCGGCAATCTGAATGTAGCGATTGCTGAGCACATCGTCTGTGCCTTGGACCTTGCCGATGATGTTGATGCTGCCGCCCGTAACCACTTGCTCGAAAGTGCCGTTTTCACCTGCGGGCTCGACTCCGCAAAGGCTCAGCTCATTGATGATGAAATCTCGGGCCATCTGCGCACCAGGGGTACCATCCTCACGGCCGCCGTATTCGTCAGAGGAGAGCTCGCCGATGGTTCGTGTGAGCTCAGCCGCGGAGAAGAATTCCGTGGATGGTTTTGGCCCGTTTCCCTGTGGAACCACATGGTCATCTACATCTTCGCCACATCCGCAGATGCCAAACACCATTGTTGCGACGAACAAAATCCGGGCCACTCGTTCCAACATCTTTCAACTCCGTACCGGCAAAGCAACAGCCAGTATCTTAGGGCAATGACAGCCACCCACGTCGTGGCCGTTGTACAACACGATCGAGTGCGGCTTGTCAACCGAGGCCTGTCGGACTAAAGGGAGCCAATGAAC
The DNA here is from genome assembly GCA_001798605.1 of Deltaproteobacteria bacterium RIFOXYA12_FULL_58_15. Classification (GTDB taxonomy): domain Bacteria; phylum Myxococcota; class XYA12-FULL-58-9; order XYA12-FULL-58-9; family XYA12-FULL-58-9; genus XYA12-FULL-58-9. Next base: position 5,850 of record MGST01000155.1, read on the forward strand.
GCACACCACTTATGGCTGGGGGCCGCG
>MGST01000155.1:5915-16246 GCA_001798605.1 Deltaproteobacteria bacterium RIFOXYA12_FULL_58_15
GGGCATGGAGTTTCCCGACAACGGTGCGCGAGCCATCGGCCGCGCAGGTGCCGTTGCTGCCGATCCCGAAGACGGACTTGCTCTCGTGTACAACCCAGCTGGGTTGGGCTCGCAAATGGGCCTGCGCTTTCTGCTCGACAGCAAGCTCTGCATGCAGGGGTTGCTCTTCAAGGGGACAGGCCAAGATTCAGTGACCAACGATGGCGGTCCGTTCTTCGCGCCGGCTGGGGTGTTCTCCTATGGGTTTGGTGCGGTTGGACCGCTTCAAGGACTCACGGTGGCCATTGGGGCAGTGGGACCGAGTGCTGTCGGCAGACTCTCATATCCCGAAGACGGGGCGCAGCGTTACGGCCTCATCTCCAGCGACTTCTTCATTGCCTACTATTCACTCGGTGTGGGCGCGGATATCAATGACTGGTTGAGTGTGGGTTTGACGGGTCAGCTCCTTCACGGCACCGCCAGTTTCTCCCAGGCCGTGTGGAGCGGTTTCGGCCGGGGGACCGATCCAGATTTCGACACCGTGGTCAACATCGACGTTACGAGTGGATTCATTCCCACGGGTGTTTTCGGAATCACTGTCCGTCCCATCGAGTCACTTGCCCTCGGCCTCTCTTATCGCCCCAAGTTGCGGTTCACCGCCGAGGGGGACCTCGTGAGTCAATTGCCAGAGTCCCCAGAGGTTCTGGCTGCGGCGCCTAAGCAAGTGGGCAAGGGCGCGGAATTGCTCCTCACATTCCCCCATGTCATCCGTTTGGGTGCCGAGTGGAGTGGTATCGATCATTTGGCCATCGAGGTCGACTTGGTCTACGAAGGTTGGTCGGCTTTTGAAGCAATCGAGGTTCGCCCTAAGAACGTGGTCATCGAGAGCAACGTCGGCGATCCCACGCCCCTCGAGGATATTGTCTTGCAGAAGGATTTCAACGACGCCTGGAGTGTGCGGCTGGGTGCCGACTACAATCTGGTGTCCGATCGTCTGGTGGTTCGTGGTGGCTATCTCTACGAGTCGAGCGCAATTCCCGACAAGAGTATCTCTGTGGACTTTGCCAATTGGGGCCGCCACGCCGTGAGCATCGGGGCGTCGCTCACCCTCTTCGGTGTCATCGTCGACGTTGCCTACGCCCACCATTTTATCCCCACCAAGGAGATCGACCATTCCGCGGTCATGCAGGTGACCACGCCACCTTTGGCCGACCCGCAGTCTTTGCCAGTACCGGAGCAGTCGGTGGTGGGCAACGGGTACTACTCGGCAACACTCGACGTTATCTCATTGGCCGTTCGCGTGCCTTGGGATGATCTGCGATCCGAATTCTGATCAAGAACGGGGTTCTCTTATGACGAAATCATCAATGCACCTATCTGTTCGCCTGTTGGCAACAATGGTCCCCATCCTCGGGTTGGCAATGGCCGCTTGTGCACCGGCGGAGCCGGATGACTCGAATCTTCCCCCAGACAACGGCGACCAAGTGGTGCAGGACTTCCACGTCGCCGTCTCGGGCGTTGCCTTGTCTCATCCACTCAATGACGTGGTTGCAACCTCCACGGGCAATGCTCCGGATTTCAGTGATCTCAACATCGGTGTGGTGAACCCGTCGACGATTCTCGCCGCGCCCAGCGCTCCACCTTTGGTGGAAGGAGTATTGGAGAACTTCAATTGTGCGGCTGCAGGTGTCGACTGGTGTTTTGACGCCGTTGATCTCGATGGCATTAGTCTGGGGTTGGTCTCCTGGGTCAAGGATCGGCGCGCCGTCCCCGAGTGGATCAATACGGGAACCGGTTTTGCCAACGCCGCGGAGGTGGAGGAGCACCGCCAAACCAAGGCGCCGGTCGACAACGGCTTCGCCTTCGGAATCACCAAGGAGACAGAGGCCCATCTCGCGACTTTGGTGAACATGAATCCGGGCGACCTGTTGGCCAGAGGATTCTTCATTGGCATGATCGTCGGCAACGAGGCCGACAGTTTTTCACCGGTGGCCGGCGCGACACTCTCGATACCGAGTAGCGAAGGCTTCGACATCTACTACCCCAACGCCGATCTCACCACCATCACCGGCGCCGAGACATCCACGAATGGCATCGTTCTCGCCGTCCCCCGCGCCGAGGGCAATCTTGTCATGCGTTGGAGTGTCGTACCGCCCATGGGCGATGGTCGCACCTGGGGTGACCACATTGCCGGCACCAATCCCAACTTTGGTTTCGTGCTGCGTTTCCCTGCCAACGAGGTCTAGCCGACAGGCAACAACCCAGACGCGCCGCCGATGTGCCCCTATGTGCTAACGTTCGTACGCTTCCTGGGTTGCGCAGGCGTCGATCCGACCATCCTGGTTGGCATCGAGTTGTGGTGAGCTCGCGATGTCCTTGGAGTCGACGACGCCATTCCTATTGCAGTCGGACAGGGTGTAACTCGCGGCCACGGTACCGTTGCGTTCGTCCAGAAATGCGCGAACATACTCAACAGTCATGGCATCGGGTGCCACAGTCACACGCAGATGGCCAGTGTTGCGGCGAACATCGGCGCCGCCATAGAAACGAGTGCCTTTGCAGAAGCCAAGACCGAAGCCGGCATCGCTGGGGACAGGGACTTCTTGATATGCGATGTGATCGAGGATCTCCCGGGCGTAACAGTGGTCATGGCCGTGAAACAATGCGGCGACATTGTTATCCACCATGAGCTGGTGAATGGGCATGCCCCAGCCCGGTCTTTTGCGGTCGAAGGCGTAGGTTCCGTCAAGATCTTCGCCACCCCATTCGTAAGAACCTTCACCGCCCATGTCATGCCGCACAGCGCGAATGCCGCCGCGACCATAGGGTTTGGCCGGTTCGAGGCCGCCGGTGAGGTGATGGATGAAGACCAACTTAAACCGTGCTTTGCTGGTCTCGAGGGTGTGCCGCAACCACTCGTATTGAGGCCGGCCAATGGTCCACGCCCACGGGTCAGCCGTCGCGCCATGGGGGTTGACGGAAGTTGACCAGAACGGATCGAGGACAACGAACAGAGCGTCGCCCCACTGCCAGGCATAGATGCTCTCTCGCCGCCCGACGAAAGGATACTGGGTGTTGTCGCCGGAGAAGAACTCGTCGGGTGAAGGATTGGCGTAGAGAATCTTGCGGGCCCTGGTTGCCCAGACTGCGACGTTGTCTGGGGTGCCATCGAGTTTCCAACCCTGTTCTCCTTCATGGTTGCCCATTACGAAAAATACAGGGACCGAGTGACCGACTCGATCAAAGAAGGCGCGGTGATCGAGGTGGCGGTGAAAAGCCTCGTCGAAGTCACGTGAGTCGCGGCCAGCGAAGAATTGTGAATGGAAGGTGTCGCCCAAGTCGAGCATGAAGTCGGGCTGACTTGCGAGGATGTTTCCTAGGGTCTGTCGGTAGATCGCCAATCCCCGTCGCCGATTGTCTTTGTACAATCCCTGCAGGTGGGCATCGCTTTGCAACGCAAACGTGAAGGTGCTGCCCGGGACGCGTTGGGTGTGGAAGGATGCCTCCGGACCTGCGGCAAAGTCGCCACTGCCGCGACGGCGAAAGCGGGTACGATAATAATAGCGGGCGTTGGCGGTGAGCCCGCTCAGGCGTTGTTCGATCTCCTCGCCAGCGTCAAAGGAATGGACCTTTGTTTGGCGGGTGTAATTTCCCGACTCGCGGCCGATCTCGAAGTACAGATCCACTGGCAAAAGAGAATGGAGATTGATGGTGACAGATTGAGCACTGACTCTGCCGAGAAGCTCTTTTCCAACAAAGGTGGAACGCAAGGTTGGGTAGATCTCCAGCTTCGCAGATTGATCGCTTTTGCATCTTGAGCGCGCGCTGGCCGAGTCTTCGATGGCTTCGAAATTCGAATCTGGATTGACGTGTTCTGAAGTCGGCCGTTCCATACCAAGGGTGTCGCGTGTGGAGGCACTGGAAGATTGCTGCAAATCGTCTCCACCGGCACCCACCGCTTCGATGACAAAGCCAATAGTCTTGCCGAAGCTGCCTTTCCCCCATTGGGGTCGGGACAAGATTTCATTGAGCACAGGTGCGAGGTTGGGCGTGTATCGGCGAAACGGGACACAATAGGAACGTTCCTTGTCCAAACGGCCCGGCCATTTGTCAGGTACAACCCATTCAACTTCCGCCGCGGTCTGTCGCAACTGAGATGGACGGCGCTTGTTGAAAGGGCCAATGCCGTCTTCGGCGATACCGACGATGCGCAGCTTGACGCTAGCGTTCACTTGCCCATCGCCCAGGGCGGGCAACACCAGGCGGGCAAATGCGACAGACTCGCTGGCAGCCAAGAGCGCCACCTCGAATCGAAATGCTGTCGCAAAGACCGCACCCTTGCGTCTGCCTATGCGATTTCCACGGTTTTCGTAGCCGTCTTCGAACCAGCGCTGGTAGTCGACTTCGGTGCCGTCGTTGGTTACGGCGACGACCAGAGGGTAGGTTTCGGCAACGGGCGCACCCGGGAAGAATTCTCTGGGCAGCGCATCGCCGCCATCCGCCGCCATAGCGCTGTCGCCACCAGGTACACCTGTTGGACGTGGCCCACCGCTCGTGCAATGGCACACGCACGCCGCGAGTGCGAGGTGGAGGCGGGCAGGCAGCCAGCCGTTCACCCGACCGGTGGGTGGGCGTACCGCTCGAAAACAGCCAGTTGGCATGGATGGAATTATCGAGGATTCCCCCGGATTCAGCGAGAATTTGGCCAAGCTGGCAGGAGCCCTGACCTCTGTTGCCAGCAAGAATAGTTCAGGCCGCGAGCAGCGTCGATGGTTTGAGCCCCGGTATGATTCATGCTTCCTGATTTCTTGTTTGCATGGCAGTGTATGTGTTCTTCGAAAGACACATGGGTGACGCTCGTCGGTCGTTGAGGTGGAAATGAAGCTCGTTTGGTTTGTGGTTGCGATGGCGGCTGGTGGCAGGGTCGCTCATGCCGAGATCCAAATATTCGTGATGAATGTGGAGTTGTCTCCCCCCAATGAAGGGCTCAGCGCTTCATTTACGGAGGTCATCGCTTCCAGTGTGCAGAAGCACAGCGGTTTCGGTGCCCTCTCGAGTCGCGATCTCGATTCCATTCTATACATCGGCCGCCAACAGGCTCTGGCCAATTGTTCCGACAAACAATGTATGACCGAGATCGTGGCAGCTCTTGGCGCTGAACTCTATCTGGCAACCAACATTCACTTCGATGATGGAAAATACGTATTGAACCTCAAGCTCATCGATACCCAGGAGGTCACGGTTCTGAGCCGCGCCTCTGATACCGTTGACGGTGACACCGCCGTTGTCGTAACCGCACTTCGCAAAGCAGTTGCGGATCTATTGAATGATTTTCCTGACGATTGGGCAGGAGGCCTTGGCAATTCCGGCAACGGTTCACAGACCGTCGAAGAGGGGAGCCTACAACTGGAAGTGGACCCGCAACCGGCTGGTCGAGTCGCGCTCCTTTGGGGGGCAATTGGCAGCATCACCGCAGGTGCTGCCCTGACCGCAACGGGTCTTACGTTTGCTGCCCGAGCACAAGATGAGAAGAAAAGGTACGACCGCCTCAACACCAACAACACCCGGTCCGAGTTCGACAGCGCATTCGAGTCGTATCGAAGGAAACAGAATCTTGCGAGCACGATGCATTGGATCTCTTTCGGCCTCTACGGTGTAGGGCTGACCCTCGGGGCTTGGTGGTGGTTCTTCGAACCGACCGAGTCCATCCCCATCGTCATTGTGGGAACACCGACGGGAGGCATGGCGTTATGGACGCTTCAGTTGTGACGCGAAGCGAAGCATTCCGTCGAGTCGCGCAGCTTTGTGCAAGCTCGGCGCTGATGGCGATATGTGGTTGTTTGCCGTGGATCAGTGCGGAGGATCGTGACAATCCGTATGATCCAGCGACAAGCTCGGCGATCGGCGATTCCAATGCCGGTGGTGGTGACGCCGGTGGTGATGACGCCGGTGGTGATGATGCCGGTGGTGGTGATGCCGGTGGTGGTGATGCCGGTGATGACAATGTGGCCGGCGACTCCAATCCGGGCGACGATTTCAATCGGTTGCCGAGTCTCGAGGCATATGTGAAAGCGTCGAACATCGACACCAACGACGCTTTTGGCAGTGCGGTAGCACTGTCGGCCGATGGAACAACCCTTGCGGTCGGCGCCCCATGGGAGCAGAGCGAGACATACGTCATCAATGGTGACGAATTAGACGACTCCGGGGACCTCGTTGGTGCGGTATATGTTTACGTCAAGAACAACGAGAGCTGGACCAAAGAAGCCTACATCAAAGCATTCAACGCCGGCTCCTATGATGAGTTTGGTATGATGGTCGCAATCTCCGCCGATGGCAACACTTTGGCTGTTGGCGCCGCTGGAGAGGGGAGCGGCGATAGAGAACCCGACAACGACGATGCTCCTGCTGCGGGTGCGGTGTACGTCTTTTTGCGCGTTGGAAACAATTGGAATCAGCAAGCCTATATCAAGGCCGACAATCCCGAGTCCGTCGATAGCTTCGGTGAATCTATTGCCCTATCGGCGGATGGCAACCGGTTGGCGGTCGGCGCTCCCGGAGAAGATGGTGACGGAATGGGGGTGAACCCCTCGCCCAACAACGGCAGCAATAACTCCGGGGCCGTGTACACCTTCAACCGTTTTGACAGCCAGTGGACTCAGGATGCCTATGTCAAAGCGTCCAACACCCATGTCGAAGATTGGTTCGGTAGCGCTGTGGCTTTGTCAGGTGACGGGGAGACGCTGGTGGTGGGTGCGCCCATGGACCAAGCCAACTTCGCGGGAACGGCCTATGTGTTTCTGCGCAGTGGTGACCCGCCATGGGAACAACAAACCTACCTAACACCGTCGCGCGCAGACGCCGGAGACGGATTTGCAGAGTCGTTGGCCCTCTCGTTCAACGGCAATTTACTTGCCGTGGGAAGTTTCAGAGAAGATGGCTCGGCCATCGGCATCAATGGGACCGAATCCGACAACTCCGCTGAGGATGCGGGGGCGGTCTATCTCTTTTCCTGGAACGGCACCGCATGGCGGCAGTCATTTTATATCAAGGCATCCAACACGGGTTCAGACGACAAGTTTGGTGGGACAATTGCCCTTTCCGCAAGCGGCGATCGCATGGCCGTCGGCGCGTACCTGGAGCAGAGCTCTGCCAAAGGGATCAATGGCGAGCAAGGTAACAACCAGGCAGACAGCGCCGGTGCAGTTTACGTGTTCGAATTCATCCATGAAGAAACATGGCGCCAGCAGGCGTACGTGAAAGCCTCCAACACCGCCGCCAATCACATGTTCGGCACGGCTGTGGCTCTTGCATCTGTGGGCACCCTTCTTGCCGTAGGGTCCCTTGACGGCAGTGGTGATGCTGGCAACGCCGATGACACATCGGCAACAGGTGCCGGTGCCGTTCATACCTACGTGATTCCCTGAGGCAGCGGCGTGTGGGTGGCGCAGATGGGTAGCGGGTGTAGCTCTTTCGAACGACGCATCTTGCCATTGCTTGTGGGTGAGATCATTTTCTGCGACGGTGCATGAAGAGGATTGGGAGACAACCATGCAGACGTACAAGGCCGTCTTTGTCGATTATGTGCGCAAGGAGCTCAAGCGCGACGGGCGAGATCTTGAGCCCGAGCTGCTCAAACAGCTCAGTGAGGCCGACCGACAGGAGTACCGCTCCCTTCTGCCGGTGAGCTGGATCTCGCCTGAGCTCGGTGGCCGGTTGTTGGAGGCGTTTGGGCCGGTGCTCTTTCCCACCGCCGTCGATCCCGTTTTTGAGATAGGGCGCGGCCAGGCGCGCAATGACATGACCGGCATTTACCGGATTCTGCTCAAGGTCGCGACCGTTCCGATGGTCATCAATCGGGCCGCGACCCTGTTTGGCACCTACCACAAGACGGGCACGGCCTCGCTCGAGCACGTCGACGGGGAGAAGCGCGGCGCCTTCTTCATCAACGAATATCCCGATCTTTCGGATGGCATCCGGCGGACCGTCGGTGGTTACATCATGGGCTTGCTCGAGCTGACTGGCGTAAAGGAGATCAAAGTGCACCTCAATGACAGCAATCCGAACGCCTGGCGTTGGGACATCTCGTGGAATTGAGGCCAATCTGACGTGAGGCAAGCTGGCAAAGACATCCGAGATAGAGGAAAACTGAATGCATGCTTGGCCCCAGCTACGGATTGTTGTGTCTTTGGGGCTACTCAGTTCGTGTGTGGGATGTCTTTCACGGGCAGGTTTCTCGTCTGACCGCATGGACGAAAGCCATGGTCTGCCTGGTGACGGCGACGCGGCTTGGTCTGCGGGAGATTTGCGCATCACCGAGGATATGCCGGGAGATTTCCGCACCACCGAGGAGAAGGTGGCTTTCTCGGCCGCGGGTGTTTCCGCGCCGGGTTTGACTTTGCGTGTTCACGCCATGGACTTTGCTCACTCGCCGACCGTGTGGGTTGACGATGGGCGACTGCAGACGACTGCGAAATACCTTTGGCAGACGGCATCGCATGGCTTCTGGATTCTGATAAGCAAACCGATCAACGACGGTTCGACGTTCGAGTTCGCACACCATGACACAAGACAGGTGCTCACCATTCTCGGGCATCAGATCAATCCCCGCGGCATCCTCGACCGGCCAATCATGGAAAAAGCCCTCGCTGATTGTGCCGCTCGGAACGCCGACATGCGGGGGTGACCGCCCGGCGCCGTTTGTTTGCCCCGTCGTGGCCGTTCTCTGGTTGCCCAAAGTGGCGACAAATTTGGGCGACTTTGCCGCTGGCCCTATTCTGGGCGTATGTGCTTGACCATCCTCGTATTGTTGAGCGTTGGGGTCCTACCCGGCGAAGCGATTCTTTCCGAGGGAGACATTCCGACGCCGGCAGCTTTCGAAGAGTCGCCGCCGCGATTGCAGAGATTGTGGGCGTTGAATTTCGCCCGCGAGCTCGAAGCTGTTGGCGAGATTCACCGGGCCGTCGAGACGTTGACGGCTTTGGCTCAAGGGGACGATCCCCTGGCTATCGCCATTCAATTTCATGAGGCTCGTCTGCGATTGGAGCTCGGGGAGCCCGCGCATCTGTCGCTGCAAAGCCTGTTGGCGGGTAAGGGTGCCGTTCGTTGGGGCATATCGCGCAAGCAAGAGGCGCAGGCACTCACTGCGCTTGCCGCCCAACTCGCTGCTGAGGACGGTTTGGGCCTGCTCAACTATGTCGCCATTGAATATCCGCGATGGACAGAGCCTACACCAGGGCTCACGGCTGAACAGTTGCACCAGCGCGCCCGCAATCTGATTAGAGACATGGACTACCCGGGAGCGCTCGAGGAGCTCGAGCGAATCCTCGGCAAATCCGAACCCTCCAAGCGGCAGGACCTGCAAAGGGAGATAGGCCACTTGATGGGTGACAAGATTCGGGATGGCTACGATCGAGTGGAGAAGATCTATCGAGAGCTCACCAAAGGCGATGACCGTCACATTGATGATCTCTTCTATCTGGCCTACGCCGTGGGAAAGCAGGACGACGAAGCGGCGGTCGCTGTTTACGAGGAAATCATTCAGCGGTTTCCGTATCATGCAGATGTCAACAAGGCTCGATTCTTCATCGCCTGGACTTTCTTTCATCTCGAGAGACTCGATGATGCGGTGTCCTTGTTTGACGAGTTCCTACGCCGACAGCCCGCCAGCAGCTACCGTTTTGCGGTGCGCTGGTACCGTGGCCTCACCCATTTCAGACTCGGTCATTTTGCGAAAGCGCTCGCCGACTTCGATGTCGTTGGCAATAACACCGCAAACAGGAGCAAGGGCAATTACTGGTCTGCTCGGTGTCTGCAGCAATTGGGGGAGTCCAGTCGTGCCGATAAGATATTCATCGGTCTCGCCAGCAGAGAACCGTTTTCATACTACGGGATGATGTCGCGAGCCCTGCTTGCCGAGACCGAAAGGCCCCCTCTGTTTGTCGATACGAAGGTCGAACCTGTTGGCGGGTTGAGCGACGTTGAGGCACGGACCGCGATAGGGCAGCTACCGACTCATGCGCAGCAGCTATTGGATGAGGCTTTTGCGGCCTTCGAGGTTGGGGAGCCTGGTCTGGCTGAGAGTTTGTTGCGTCATGTTGAGGTCAGCAGTCTCACCAGCACGCGCCATGCGCCATTGCGCAGGTGGCTGCAACTCAAGCTGGGGGTTGCTCACGCATACCTGCGTTCCAATGAATCACGACTCTGTCGTCGTGCGCTCACCGTCGATCCGACCGCACCCGACGCTGCTGCATGCTGGCAACGGGTGTACCCGATGCCCTACGCACAACAAATCGCGGCGGTTCGCGGTGAGGTGCCGGCGGCGGTGTTCTGGTCGGTGATGCGACAAGAGA
>MGST01000156.1 GCA_001798605.1 Deltaproteobacteria bacterium RIFOXYA12_FULL_58_15
CCGATTGTTTCGGCAATTTGTGGCCCTTTTTGGCACGAAAGCGGCGTGGTGTTGGGCTATTGCGGCATGTTCGCATCCGCGCCAAGGGCACCGCCCGTGAGAGTCGTCAAACTCGAGATATTCGAAACACCGGTACAGGTTTGTGTTTGCCCTTGACCTGCGCGAGGGGCAACGACTCGCTCGCTTTGGGCTTGCCCGCGCGCTCGAAAGTCGGTTTGTCACACAAGACCTCGCCTGCCTTGGCGATCCCCGCGAACCTCGAAGCCAGATTCACGGCGTCCCCGATGACTGTGTACTCCATGCGTCGCCGCGCGCCGATGGCACCTGAGACACAGACACCACTGGCGAGGCCGATGCCTATAGCGATGGGTTCCTCGTTACGGTCCTCGCGCATGGCGTTGAGCGACTGTAAGACCTGTTGCATCTCGCAGGCGGCCGCAAGCGCACGCAGTCCGTCATCGGGTTGAGACACCGGCGTCCCCCATACCGCCATGATCGCATCGCCAATGTATTTGTCGAGTGCGCCACCGTGCTGGAAGATGATCTCCACCATCTGATCAAAATATTCATTGAGCAACGACACCACATCCTGCGCACGGCTGCGCTCGGTGAGACTGGTAAAGCCACGAATGTCAGCAAACATCACGGTGACTTCCCGCTCCTCACCGCCTCGCTTCATATCGACCCGATCCTGGAGCACCTGGTCGACGAGAACGGGCGAGAGGAATCGTCCTAACGATTCGCGGGTGCGTGCTTCCTCGACAAGACGGTGGTTCATGAAGGCATTGGACAGCGCAACGCCAGCCCCGGTGCCAATTCCGGTCATCAACTCAAGGTCTGACTGCGAGAACGCCGCGACAGTCTTGGAGTTGCCCACGTGTAACAATCCATAGACGTTGTGGGCTGACAACAGCGGCACGCACATCAAGGAGCGCACGCCCGAGAGAACCACTGATTCGGCTGATGACCAACGGGAATCAGAAAGAGCATCGGAGGCCAACACCGCAGACTGCTCACGAATCACCTGATCAACAATAGTCCGGCTGATTTGAATGCCATCGACCTCTTCCCCCGCTGCTCCCCGAGTGGCCCAAGGCACCAACTCACGTTCAGCGTCGAAGAGCATCACCGCACCCGTCTCCGCTTTGACCAGATTGAACGCCACTTCGAGGATCCGTCGGCACAGCAATTGAATGTCTGTGGTCTCGATGAGCATTCCGACCGCATCAAACGCCGTGCGCACCCTCTCGTAGCTGCGGCGCAGTGCCGCTTGGTCACTGATCTCGATGGCGGGACGAAGGGACTCAATCTGGGAAGCCGCGAGAACCTGGGTCTTGTCGATGGGACTCATGGCAACAATCGTCACCGTGGAACGCCGAGATTCCAATTCCACCTCGTATTTGAATTCACTGCAACCAATGGCGACACGGTCGCCGGCTTTGAGCTCACGTTCGGTGATCGACTCGCCATTGACGAACGTTCCATTGGAGCTACCGAGGTCCCGCAACACCGCCTTCTCGCCGGTGACAACGAGCTCCACGTGAAGCTTGGATACTTCGGCATCGTTGAGAACAAAATCGTTGCGCGGTGCGCGGCCGAGGGTTTGTCGCCCCGAACGCAACACCAATTCTTTGTTGGCGGCGCTCCCCTCGACAGGCACCAGACGGCGTATATTGGCTCCCACGTTCCCCTCATTCCTTGCCTGGACGGTGGCTAGCTTAACCAAAGGGCTGCGCCACTGCCAGTCGATTGCCAGTCATCGCCTGTTACCGTCGACGGGTGGCCGCGCGGCGCACCACAACCTTAGGGCAAAAATTTGCCTGGCGTCCTTGCACCGGACATCATGACCGCATGGCAACCCTGACACATCACTTCATCGGCCAGCTCCGCAATGAGATTGTCCAGAAAGCCGCCCTTGCCGGTCGTGCCGAGGCCGACGCGCGCGAAGCTGCGAGAACCATGGCAACCGAATCGGAGAAGAAAGAGGATGGTCGCGTCGCCATCGAGTTTGGCAACCTCGCCAAGGGGCACGCGGCCCGCTCGAGAGAAGCGCAGAAAGAGCTTCAGTTGCTGGACACCTTTGTCCAACGGGGCCTGCCCGAGCTCTCACCCGAGAGCGCCGTATGCCTGGGCGCCATTGTGGACGTGGCCACAGAGGATGAGCGGGGAACCTGGGAACGTACGTTCATTATTCTCCCCGTGGGCGCCGCAACCGAGCTCGAAGGTCCCGGGGGCGATGGCTTCGTCACCGTGGTCACGCCCGCATCACCCGTAGGGAAAGCGTTACTCGGCAGAAGATCTGGGGATGTCGTTGACGTCACGATCAACCGTGAGCCCTTCGAATGGGAAGTTTTGAGTGTCAGTTGAGCCGACGCCGTTGTTCGTAACAGCCGTCGCAGCCGTCACCGCCGTCACCTCTCGGCGCATTGACAGGGAATGTGCGGCTGCGTACACCTCTTCTCTGATCTCGCCCAGGAGTCCCACGTGACAAACCTTGCCGTCCTGTCGGCCCTCGTCGTTTTCATCTCGAGCTTCGACGCCGATCCTCAAGCCGATGCGCTCGTCAAACAGATGTTGAGCACCTGGAGCCAAGTCAGCACGCTTGCCTTCCGCATGGAGAAGACCGAGCGGATGTGCGACGGCGAGGTCACCTTCGAGGAGGTGAACGTCAAGCTGCGCAATCCCGGTGACGTCTACCTCGGGAATATCAAACCCAAACCGGGACAAGAAGCGATCTATGCGCCGTCGCGCAACAAGGGCGAGTTGGTTGCGCACCAAGGATCCTTTCCCGACGTGACTGTCAACCTCAGCATCTACGGAGCTCTTGCGACCAAAGGCCAGCATCACATCATCACCCACTCGGGGTTTGCTTATCTTTTTGACCTCGTACGTACCTCCCTCAGCCGTGCCCGCAAGAATCCCAATGGCGAACGATTGGAGTTCGGCGGCACCCTCGACTTCCATGGTCGCCCCGCCAAGAGCGTTATCCTGCATGCAGGCAACAACGCCCCCGCACAGGTGACCGCGAAGGAGGACGAGTCGCTGTTTCGATTTGCCAGCAAGGCGGGAGCCGATCCCTTCGTCATTGCTTACTACAATGAAGACCTTGATGCCCTGACGGATACGGTGGATGCCGGTGATACCCTGTCGGTGCCTGCTTACTATGGCAAGAAGATCGAATTCATTGTCGACGTCGCCACCAACCTGCCCCTGCGCACCACCATCTGGGGTTTTGACGATCACATCTACGAACGGTTTGAGTACTTCGACATGAAGGTCAATCCTCCCCTTACCGATCTCGATTTCGATCGCGAAAATCCGGCCTACAATTTTTGATGCACTTGGGCTTTTGAGCAACCGGCACCGCAGTGCATCAGAATTCTTTCTTGCTCACGAGGCAAAAATGCGCTCCCAAAATGCGATCCCTTGGGATGGTGAATTCTTGGGCGCGATCGGTTAGACTGCCACGGCCATGCAGAAGCAAATCATCTTCCCTTCTTTGCTCCTCCTTTTGAGTCTCAGCTTCGCCGGTTGCGGTGCGGGAACGGGCCATCCCTGCAGCGAAGACACGGACTGCTCCGAGGGCTCATACTGCAAAGGTGGTCAGTGCTCCGACCTGCCACCCATGAAGCTCCTCCTCGAACCCTGGGGCGCGCTGCAACACCACGCCTATCCGAGCACCGAGGTGACCCTCAAGGTCGTGGCCTATCGCTCCGCCGGCAAGAGCATCGACGATGACGCGCATTTGACCCCCGCGGCCAACGAGGCGGTCGCTTGGTTCTTCATCGGTGGCGACCCGGGAGATGGAGCGGGATTTCCCGCGGGCGCCTCCTCGGCCACCGATGCCAATGGTATCGCCCAAATGACGGTCAACGTCGGCACCGCCCAAAGTCGCCAACTCATGGTGCGTGCGGCCGCAGCCGGCGCGGAATCGAGCGCCTTCACCATCACAGTGGGTCGTGACGATCGCCAATTCGAGCTCTTGGTGCCAACGGTCCTCGACACGGTGATCAATCGTTCGGAGCGCTTGCGGATACGGCTGGTGCGACGCATGCAAGACGGCGCGAGCGGCCCTCCCGTTGCCGGAGCATCCATCCAAGCAGAGTTCACGGGTGGCGTACGCAACGGTGCCGGCCTCGACCCAGGTCCCACCAGCTCCGCTACCTTGACCACCGACGGTGCCGGCATGGCCTCAGTGCGCTTCAAGACCGGCACCGCGGCCCAAAGCGGCTACCAGGTGCGCTTTTCCGCCACCGGCGTCGAGTCCGTCACCGTCACCCTGGATGTAGCCTTGCGGGGCAGCGGCGGTGCCGATTGCCAATACTTCACAGATTGTCAACCCGGCTACATCTGCGACGACAGCACGTGCCTACCTGCGGCAGCCTATTGCAATGGCGACGCCAACTGCCCCTCGGGATATTTTTGCAACGACACCACGCGACAATGTGAGCTCATCAATCCCACCCTAGACGGCGTCTGCGCCTCCTGTTTCGACGATGGCGACTGCACAAGTGCCGGCGAGCGGTGCGGCGACGCCGGTCATTGCGTTCCCGCCGACGGCTGCATCAACAACGACGGCTGCCCTGACGCTTGGACCTGTGATCAATGCGGTGCCTGCTTGCCATCGGCGGCACCCGATGACATTTGGGATGTCAACGGTCTGTGGTTCACCAACTACCACTTCGACATCTCCGATACCCTGCCCGGTTTTCTCACCCATTTCGTCGGTCCCGTCATCGACTTTCTCAACCTCGTCTTCGCTGCGCAGCTACAGATCAATATCCCCATCGTCGGCGACATCCTCGAGGCCATGCTCAATGCCTTGGTCGAACAGTACATCCCTGCCTGGGCTCGCACGGTCGTGTCGATCCTCGCCGATTTCATCCACCTGTTCGAAAACATGGAGGTGGAGGGCGAGATGTTCATTGTTCAACCCACCGTCACCGATCCTACCCCCGAGAGGCTTTCTACCAACGTCACCGGTCAGGAGGATTGGACCAGCGCCCAGTTCTTTGTCGTCAGCTTCTGTCCCGGTGGCCCCGCACAGTTCAACAGCGATCCCAGCTGCGGTCAGTTTGACATCATTCTCGACAGCGACATCAACGTGAACTACTCCAACGACGACCTCATTGTTGACGTCGAGGTGGATCCGTTCACCGGCCAGGTCATGGGCGACACCCTGCGCCTCTACGGTCGCAACGTCGAGTTCGATATGTCACAGATGCTCACCGTCATGCTCGACGTGATCATCCAGATTGCATCCAACGGTGCCTACGCTGACTTCGAGACCTTCCTCGTCGACGCCATTCCCTGCGAAGATTTCCAGTACGCCATCGATGATCTGTTCTGTGACATCACCGATGGCAATGTGTGCAGCGTTCCGGGCATCGAGGCCATCTGCGATGCTGCTGCCATCGCTGCGGTCAATGCCCTACACAACACCCTCTCCGACGTCCGCCTCAAGGTCTTCGACCTCGAGTTCGACCAGCGCGCCCTGATCCATAACAATGCCCTGGGCCACACCGCCAGTATCCTTGGCAACCCCGACAATCCCCGCAGTACGACCGAGAGCGCCATCATGGGCGGCACCGAGTTCGGCTTCTTTGGTGGTGAGCTCGATCCAGACTCGTGGTGGTTCGGACTGCGTGACCGCGACTAGGCCTAGAGCCGTTAGCCTCGCAACAATCGTCGGTACATCTCGTCGTAACTGCGCGCCGCCTGTCCCCAAGTGAATTCAGCGGCCATTGCCGCCTCTATGAGTCGTTTCCATCTGGGTTTGTTCTCGTACACCATCAGCGCCAAAAGCAGCGCCTTGAGCAAAGCCGGTGGGTGATAGGCACCAAACTGGAAACCCGTTGCCGTCATCGACGCTGCCGTTGACGGCAGATAGTCCACCACGGTGTCCGCCAATCCCCCGGTTCGCCGCACGACTGGAATGGTGCCATAGCGCAAGCTGTGCATCTGATTGAGGCCGCAAGGCTCGTATTGCGACGGCATGAGGAATATATCCGCGCCGGCCTGGATCTGATGGGCCAACCCTTCATCAAAGGTCATGTGCACCGACAGCCTGTCGGAGTAGGTTCTGGACAGTCGCTGCAGGTGTGCCTCGATTTGCGGATCACCCGTACCAAGAATCACCATTTGCACGTCGAGGTGCAGCACCTCCGGAATGATTTCCAAGAGCAGATCACAGCCCTTACGCGTATCGAGGCGGCTCACGACCCCAATCAGCGGCGCTACCGATTGGCCGAGACCAGACTTGCGCTGCAGAGCCCTCTTGCATTCGGCTTTGCCGGCAAGATCCCCAGGGCCGTATTTCGCTTGGATGTGCTCGTCTCTGCGCGGATCCCAAACCTCATAATCGACGCCATTTAGGATGCCACAGAGGTCATCGGCTCGAGTGGCAATCACACCTTCAAGTCGCGCACCAAACTCCGCGGTCTGGATTTCACGACCATAGGTGGGACTCACGGTGTTGATGGCATCCGCATACATGATGCCACCCTTGAGCAAATTGATGCCGCCAAAAAACTCCAACCCCGCCATGGTGAAGTACTCCCAACCGAGGCCAGTGCGGAGTAGGTCGTCGCGAGCACCGAGTCCTTGATACGCCAGATCGTGAATGGTCAGCACGCTCGCCGTGCTGGCAAACGATGGATCATCACGCAGCAAGGTCTTGAGATAAACGGGAATCAGCCCTGTCTGCCAATCGTTGCAGTGCACGATATCGGGGAGAAAGTCGATCTCCTTGGCGAGTTGCAACGCCGCACGTGAGAGCAGAGCAAATCGTTCAACGTTGTCGACGAATTCCTCCCCATCTTGTTGGTAGAGTTGCTGCCGATGGAAATGCGCTGGACTGTCGATGAAGTATACGGGGACTTCGCCATTGGGCAGCTTGCCACGCCACACACCTACCCGCACCCCGCGACCCCGCATCGGCACATCAACATGACGATCCAACTCGAGGCCGTGCGCGCCGCGATCGACACTGGCGTACAACGGCATGACGACCCGGATATCATGACCCAGTCGCGCAAGTGCAGGCGGCAATGACCCACCCACGTCCGCGAGCGCTCCCGCCCTCGCAAACGGAACAACCTCAGACGCACAGAACAGTATTTTCGCCATGGTTCGGCCCCTTACTGCGGCACTGATACGAGGAAGACCATCACATGGGTCCCGGTCGGTCCAGTACGTTGTGAACTCACCAGGAAAGCTCGAAGGCACCGCCTGCCCCGAGGGGAACGAACGCAAAGGAGCTCAGAGCCTTGTTGGTGGCTCGGGCGGTCCGCAAGCCCCCTACCGCTTGAAACACGCGCGACCCTGCCGCTGAGAGCGCGAGGACCACCGAGGCGGCATACCACCGCGCCTCCATTTTGCCGAAGTTCCTTTCATCCCTCGCCAACGATTTGCCGCTGCGGAAGTCATGTTCAACCACCAACTGGTTGAGCGCGACCGTTGAGACGACAAAGGAGCCAATGACCACAGCGTCGATGCAGGTGAAGGTCGTGCCCAGGGTAGGATCCCCCGCATAGTAGTAGCCAGCGCCAAATCCGACCAACCCACCCAGCGCGAACGCTCCCCATGGTTTGCGGGGCGCGAACAGGTTCGGCCGCACAGCCCCAAGCCAAGGGTCGGCGTCCGCGTTGCCGCCCTCCTGTGCCGCAGGTCCATCGACCCGACGACTCTTCTCGTGCAACCGTTGTGGCAACGCCGTGCCATCCACATCGGCAGAAAGACTTCGCTCCCCCGCGACAGCGTCGGCCCGAATCTCGGCGTCATCGCCACGCTCCGTACCGCCATTTCCAGTTGCATCGCCGAGATCGAGCAAAGGGTTCGCAATCGTGCAAAGTACCCATGCAAGTGCAGTCATATCGCGCCTCCACCAAGAAACTCTTTGACCAGTTCGCGACGGTCCACTCGAGCAAGACGCTCGCCGCGCAGAATCGCCTCGAGTTCCGACGCCGCTCGCTGTAGATCATCATTGACGATCCAATGGGTGTAAAGGTCTGCCGCGGCAGCGATTTCCTTTTGCGCGGTGACCAAGCGGCGCTCGATCTCGTCGGCTGCATCAGACCCACGCCCACGCAGGCGCTTCTCGAGAGTCACCGAATCAGGGGGAAGGATGAACACCAACACCGCGTCATCGATCCGACGGCGTATCTGCCTTCCCCCTTGAACGTCGATATCGAAGAGAATGTCGACGCCACGCCCCAGGCACCCCTCAACCTCTCGCCGGGAAGTACCGTAGCGACGGCCATGGACATGGGCCCATTCGAGAAATGCTCCTTCGGCGACCAAGGCATCGAACGCACCGTCGTCTACAAAATGGTAGTCGAAACCATCCCGCTCCCGTCCTCGGGGTGGCCGCGTCGTATGGGAAATCGAAAACTCGACGTTTTCCACTGTGCTCAGCAACTGCCGGCACAATGTCGTCTTGCCACCACCGCTCGGTGCTGACAACACCATCGGCACGCCTCTTCGTCCAATCATCGGCCTACCCATCCAATCGAAGTAATTCGCACGGATTCAGCGTCGCGACCAATATGGCACGACAAGTCCCAATCACCGGCGTCCCTCGAGACGAAGGACGACATCGGTGGTGGAATGGTCCTTTGGATCTCCCGCGATGGCAACCTCGCCGCCATAGGCACGCACCACATCCCGCTCGGGGACTGTGTCAGGTGTGTAGTCAGTCCCCTTGGCGTGGATATCTGGTCGCAAACGCTCGAGGATCGGTATGACCGTCGCATCGGCAAAGACCGTTACCCAATCGACGCAACAAAGCGCCGCCACCAACTCTGCTCTCTCGTCCTCGGGCACAACGGGCCGGTCCGCTCCCTTCAGTCGCCGCACCGAAGAATCTGAGTTGACCGCCACAACGACGACATCACCCAGTTTCGCCGCACCCTGCAGATAGCGAAGGTGTCCAACATGCAGTAGATCGAAGGCGCCATTGGCCAGAACTATTCTTTCCCCACGCGCACGCGCCTGGGTGACGGCAGCAGCGACTGTATCGATGTCGGCTACTCGTCCCATGGTTCGAGCTCCACCTGCCCGCCTCGTACAGCTGCGCGGACCTCGTCAGGAGTTACCGTCGCGGCACCCGCCCGCATCACCGAGACGCCAGCGGCGCAGTTCGCGAGCAACATCGCGTTGACCATTCCCAATCCCGCCGCCAACGCTGCGGAGAAGGTGGCAATCACCGTATCACCGGCACCTGTCACGTCGGTGACCTCGTCATCACCGACGATATCCACGTGCATCGGTGGCTGGTCACGACGACACAGAGTCATACCACCTCGCCCCTGGGTGACCAGACACGCCTTGAGGTTGAGCTCTTTCGCAATCTTCAACCCGGCCCTCTCCACTGACGCCTGATCAGGTAACGGAAAACCAGCAGCTGCTGCAGCTTCAGGGAGATTCGGACTGACAGCGGTCACTCCGACGAACTCGCCCAACCGAAAGCGAGAGTCCACACAAACAAGCGTTCCGCCTGCCGCGAGTATTTTGACAGCCTCAACAACTGGCTGTGCCACCGTACCCTCACCGTAGTCGCTGACCACAAGCACATCGGCTGTTGCTGCTGCGTCGTCGAGCTCAACAAGAAGCCGCTCGATGACGGACTGCGGCTGTGTGTCAGGCTCATCATCGAGTCGCAGCACCTGCTGTCGGGCTGTCCCGAAAGCGCCGGCCATGATTCGCGTCTTCTGGGGCGTGGTGACCTGAGCGCTCACAAGTCGAGAGACATCCACGTGGGCGGCCTCCAACTTGGCCTTCACCTGTCGGCCGGCATCATCCTGGCCGATAACGCCAATGACCCGGGTGTTCACACCGAGCTCGGCCAAATTGGCCGCCGCATTCGCAGCACCTCCGAGACGATGTTCGATCCGTTCCTTCTTCACAACGAGCACCGGTGCCTCGCGAGACACCCGAATCGTTTCACCGTAAATATACGTGTCGAGAACCAGGTCACCGACGAGAACAGCCCGGCAACTACGAATGGCTGCGAGAGCACGATCGATCTTGGCAGATGCAGTAGACACGATCACCGGTCCAACGTGGTGAGCATGGCGCGTGACTTCACTGCAACCTGACGTTTGAACTCGCGAATCTCGTCAAGAGCCTTGAAGTAATCATCCGCGATGTTGAGCGCCGCAAGAATTGCGATCTTCTGACTTGAGATGGGACCATGAGCGGCGACCTCGTCGACTTTCCGCCGCACATAGGAAGCCAAACGTTCGATGTGCCGAACGTCATCATCGGCCTTGAGGACCATCCGTTGACCGAGTATTTGAACCTCGATGTTCTGTTTGCCCGCGTTCTTGCTCACTGGTTCCACCACAAGATTGTTTCGCTTCCAGTATACGGTGCCGATCGATCAGGTCAAGGAAGGGATGCGCCGGCGTTAAAAAGAGCGTCAATGAACTGTTTGGAGTCGAAGGGGCGCAAGTCCTCTTTCTTCTCCCCGACGCCG
>MGST01000157.1:0-9731 GCA_001798605.1 Deltaproteobacteria bacterium RIFOXYA12_FULL_58_15
TGCTTGGGTAGAACGCAAGAACGTACACCCGATGGAGGACACCATGCAGACATCCTTTTCGAACATGCTAACCCTCTGGCGCGGAATGTTGCTGGTGGCATTGGCGGCGATTCTGCCGGCGGGGTGTGGTGACGGGACCATCTTTGACGATTCTCGGTTCATCAACGTGTTTTCGGGGCAGACTTGCTCCCCGAACGCACAGACCTTCATTGCTGTAGACTCCGACCGCGACAGCAACGGCAACGTCAGTCCCACCGGCATTCCTGGGGACAACATGGATGACTTGCGTAGCGGCCGTATCGACTGCCTGGGAGATGGCAACAGCGGTCAGGGCGACGACAAGAGGCGGCCCGAGTGTCAAATGCCACAACCCGGCTGTGACGATGAGGGCTGTTGCGACTGCGGCGATCCAGACGCGGACGACCCTCCAGCTGACGACGATCCTCCAGCCGATGATCCTCCTGCCGATGATCCTCCTGCCGATGATCCTCCTGCCGATGACCCTCCTGCCGATGATCCTCCTGCCGATGACCCTCCTGCCGATGACCCAGCCTAGGGCGCACGGCGCTGATGATCAACGCGGAATGTGAATTGAAATCTGGGCAAGCTCGCCATCGGCAAAAGCGACCTCCAGTGGAGTCGATTCTGCAACCCATTGATCACCTTTGAATGCAAATACCACCAGAGTGAATCTCTTTTGCATCCTCGGACCAGGAATAAGTTCCAGTACGGGTTCCGTCTGGTTGTCCTCGAGAAGAAAATTTCGGCCGAGCATGTCCTCGTCGTTGTCAGTCAATTGCAGGTGAACGAGATCGACCTCAAGCGGGACAGCATAGCTCTGGAGGTCGACCTTGACCATGATAGCCGTCTCATCGCCGCAGGCAGTCGACAACAGAGCAAGAAAGGCCAGGAGTCCAGCACGGATCATGGTAGTTGCCACCGATAATCGGGCGGGTCCGACAACTCGCCTCCCGAGTCCACAACGAGTATCGCAATAATGACACCCGCAAGAACGGCTGCCACTCCACCTCCGATCAGCCAATGGGTGGTGCTCCAAGGGGCTGTATCCGACGCCTCCGCCCCGTGGGGCGGTTGAACGTGAGATGGCTGTTCACCTCGTGATCTTTCCTGCTGAGTGGCCCGCAAATTCTCGACAGCCGCCGCAAAGGCTTCGCGGATGCGAGGTGATTCCTCCCAGGAAATCTCAAAATCGGGATGGAGAGCCAACAACTGTTCGAAGCGTCGAGTGGCACGATCCGGCTGGCCGAGCACCGCGAAGACCCGCGCCAGGTAGGCTAGGGCCTCGGTTCGATCGCTGTCCGACAAATTCTCTTCAGCGAGTGCTCGTTTCAGTAGGTTTCGCGCCTTCTGGTAGTCGAGCGCCGAGTAGGCCTGCCGTGCTGCGGTCAATGTAGGGTTGCCAGATCCGGGCGCAGCCGTTGGTTCAGCGGGCGCGGCGGGATCAGTCGCGGGATGGGCGGGGTCAGTCGCGGGATGGGCGGGATCAGTCGCGGGATGGGCGGGATCAGTCGCGGGATCGGGGGGGGCAGTCGCGGGATGGACGGAGTCAGTCGCGGGATGGACGGGGGCTGTCGCGGGATCCGTTGGCGCTGCCACCAGACCCTTTGCTGACTGTAAGGCGTTGCCCGACGCACCGCAAACCAGTGTTCCGACAATGACGGTGAGCGCGAAACCCATGCTGGACACATCATAGTCCTTCGCCCATGACAGCGGCAAGGTGCAGGATCCGAGTGTGTAGGATGCGACCCGGATGGGCCCGCATCAAGGAACGCAGGCGGATAATGCGAAGCTGCAATTGACGTTGCAGTTGAGGGTGCCGCTGCTGAAACCGAGAGTCTCGCACGTTTGCTCGGCAAGATCGGCACCATCGCACTGTTCGTTTGGATTCACCTTGGCCCCGTTGCAGGTTCCCGGTGGTCCTGTGCATGGACTCAAGTCGAACAGCCTGCAGGTCACCGCGCAGGTCACCGGCTCAGTGCCGGTGTAGCCGTGCGCATCGCACGTGGCTTTCCCCGCGAGGTCAGAGCCATCGCAGGCCTCGGTTCCGGAGCGCACGTTGTCGCTGCATACCGCAGGCTCCGATTGATCACCGCCGGGGTTGGGGTCGCCGGGCAAGGGATCGCCGGGCAAGGGGTCGCCAATCTCGCAATATCCCTTGAAGCAGACCGTTCCACTGTCACACTCGGCCTGCGACGAGCACGGACGCCGGCACCGCTGTGCGACACATTGTTCGCCGGCCGGACATTCCGCTCCGCAGGAATCTTCGGAGCAGCGCCACAGCATGGCGGCCATGAGTGTACCAAGAACGTAGGGTGCCACGTGACCTATGAGATTGTCTCGCCGCACTACTCTCTCGTATTGTCCAACAGGTTGTGTTTGCGCAGCAGGCGTTTGAATTGGTTGCGCTCCATACCAGAGTCTCGGGCAGCTTGGCTGATGTTGTTGTCGCAGCTCGCAAGCTTGGCGGCCAGATAGTCGCGTTCAAAGGCATTGATGATGTGGACCTTGGCCTCGCGAAAGGTACCAACCACGCCAATGTTCTTGGCGACCTCCGTGTCGGAGGGCGCCAGGTCATCGGGAAGTGTGCCGAGGGCCTGGACCCGCGCCACCGCGTGTTTGAGCTCACGGACGTTGCCCGGCCAATCGTAACCACTGGTGAACAGCTCGAGGGTCGATGGTGACACGACCCAGTTGCTTTGCCCGAGATCGTCGAGGAAGCGTTGGATCAGATTCGGGATGTCCTCACGTCGTTCTCGCAGCGGGGGAATCTGCAGGGCGACGAGATTCAAGCGAAAGAACAGATCCTGGCGAAACTTGCCGGCATGAACATCGGCTGTCAGGTCGCGGTGGGTTGCAGCAAGAACCCGTACGTCTACCGTTCGGGTTTCGCCCGAACCAACGCGCCGAACGGTGTGCGCTTCCAGCACACGCAGCAGCCGCGGCTGGAGGTCCATGGGGAGCTCACCGATCTCGTCGAGGAACAGGGTGCCGCCGTTCGCACGCTCGAAGACACCGCGGTAATCTCTGTGGGCCCCCGTGAAAGCGCCCCGTTCGTGGCCAAACAGCTCGCTCTCGATCAGGCTCGGTGCCAGTGAGGCGCAGTCACAAATCTCGAACGGCCCGTTCGACCTCTGGGAATGTGCGTGGATCTCCCGTGCGATGTGCTCCTTGCCGACGCCGGTCTCTCCGAGAAGCAACGTGGTGTAGTCGAGCCCTTCGATGCGCTCGAGCATTGCGTACAGGCGTCGCATGGATGGGGCACTGCCTACAATGGAGCCGTATTCCATGCGCGTACTGTAGTCGGTGCCCGCCAGTGGTTGGATCGATGCGAGAAGCAGGCGGGTTCTTCCGAGTCGCAACGCCGCCCCGTGCTGGAGGACTGCTCGTTCCAGGCGCGTTTCTAGGTAAAACGTGCCGTTTTTGCTCCCCAGGTCGATCACCAACAGTCCCTCGGGCACAACTTCGATAGACAGATGGTGTCCCGACACGGTTGTGTCAGAGAGTTGCATGCCGCAATCTGACGATTTACCGATGATGAGACTTCCCTTGCGCAGGCATTCTTCGCGCCCCGCATCATGACCCTCGGTGATGCGAATCACGCAGCCTGGATTGCTGGTTGTCGGTGCCTCTGCGTACACGGAGGCTGTTGGGTCATTCGCCATGTCGACAATGTATTGGAGGAGCGGAAACGCCGCAATGTGTTTGCGCAGACACAGACAGAGTCATCTCAACGAAATCGAATTCTTGACGGTGCCACCCTCCGGGACGATGACCGTGATCTCTCGAGACAGGCTCGCCTCTGGATTTTCCAATCTGAGTTTCACTTCACCGGCGGGCAGCAATACGCCGATGAGGGGGGTGGTACCCAGAAGCTTGTTGCCCATGTAGACGTTGGCCCACGGCCGAGCCTCGAGGGTAAGACGGCCGTGCTTCTTCGTTGCCGTGGGGGTAGGGCTCCTCTTGGATGGGGTTTTTCCGGGTTTTGGCGTCTTCAACGCTCTGGCTGATTTGGCCACCTCGGTTCTGTGTGTCTCCTCGTTGTGAGGAGTCGCGGGTTGAAGATCGCCAGTCGAGAGGGAAGAGATTGATGTTGTTTCGTCCGGAACCACCGGCGGAGTGAGAGCCAGATCATCCGATAGGGAGTCCGTCGTGGCATCAGTTAGGTTTGGCAGTTCCGCGGTGGGTCCCGGCTCGGTCAGCAAGTCTTGCAACAAGACCCACCCGCCGAGCGCCAAAAGGACTGCGCCAAGTAGCGCCAGCACCCGTTTTGACGAGCCGCTCTTCTTTATAGGGGCGAGCTCCTTGGTTGTGCTGTACATCGGGCGGGTGGAGGTGAGCCAGGCGATGGCGGCTTTGTTTGGACCGTCCACCGAGGTTGTGACTTCGATGTCTTGGGTTTCATCGTGCTCCCAGCGGTTTTCCTTGGTGTCGTTCTCTGCCCAGTTGTCCTGCGGCTGGGTTTCGATATCTTGCGCGGGGTACACATCGCCGAACAGTGCCTCGAGATAGGCGGCAACCTCGCTCTTTTTCCACTGCGGCTCGTAGGCTTTGACCTTGACGAGGGCGTCCGCAAATTCGGCGGCTGTGCTGAAGCGAAGATTCTTGTCGCGCTGCAGCGCTCGCATGAGCACGCCGAGCAGGTCGTCGCCAACCGGTTCATTCTTGCGTGTGGGCGGCGGAATGAATCCTGACGTAATGGCATTGATGGTCTCGAACACACCTTCGCGTTTGAAGAGTCGAGAGCCCGACAGCAATTCATGAAGCACCACTCCGAGGGAGAAGATATCGGAGCGGCGGTCGAGCGGATCACCGACGCACTGTTCGGGCGACATGTAGGCCATTTTGCCCTTGACGACTCCCACCACGGTGCGTGCCACTTGAATGGACGATTTGGCCACACCGAAGTCGAGCACCTTGAGTGTGCCCTCGTTCGTGACAAACAGATTGGCTTGGCCGATGTCACGATGGACGAGCTCCAGTCTTTCACCATCATCCGTGGTGCATTCATGTGCGGCGTGGAGGCCACGAGCTGCCTCCACGGCGAAGCGAACCGCAAGGGCTTGAGGCAGCTCCTCACCCACTTTTGTGAGACGGCTGTGGATCGAACGAAGGTCCCAGCCCCGCAGCCATTCCATCACCAAGTAATAGAAACCGTCACAGTAGTCGACCTCGTGGGCCCTGACGACGTTGGGATGGTTGACCAATGTGGAAATACGCGCCTCATCGAGAAACATGTGCACGAGATCGCCACCGATGCTGGCCCGATTTTTTGCGTGAACACATTTGAGAACGACGTCCGGACCGGCCCCATCGGCACGGGCGCGATAGACCTGTCCCATTCCCCCCGTGGCGAGGTGTTCAATGAGTTGGTACCGCCCGAGGCGCGAGGGTGGAGTTACGGCCGACATGTTCTCAAGTACTGTATTATGATTCGGGGCGTCACATCCATCCTGCAAGGCCGTTTGCCGATGCTACAGATCGACTCCGTGGCGGTCAGCGTGTCGCCGTGGGGTATCTTTGCCTCACCTGTGGCGTCGATGAGATTGCGGCTTCAATTGCGTCTCATCTGATAAAGCTCCCAGGCACCATCGCTGAAGCACACATCGAGCAGGGCTTCTTCGAGAGTCGGATCGTCGAGGATTTCTTCAGGAATGAGCGCAAAGAAGTCGTCCACCAAAATCTTGGGGGCCCCGCGGCTGACATCCATGGCTCTGGCGTAATAGAATGCATAGAACATGTGCAGTTGCGCTGCGGGTACCCGCTCCAGTCCCACGCCGTTGTTTTGCATTTCGTTGAGAGGGCACTCGGGATCATTGATGCTGCCTTCTCTTCCAATGATGAAATACTTGCCCGCGTCCGGATCTGTCGGATTGAGGCAACGGATGAGAGTGCTGTAGTCTTCCATACCGTGTTTGGCTGGACCGCGATTGTCGGCGGTTACCAGCGCGGTCATGATGTTTGTCAGGGTATAGTCGTCCAATTCCCCAGAATTATTGAAATGTTCAACCACGTTGTGGAGGAATTTGCCAAATGCAGGACGCAAACGTTCGCAGGTGGAGGGGTCGTCCACGAGGCGATGGGCACGTTGACACAAGACCATGAGGAGATTGTCGATTGTTTCCTCCCCTAAGATCGCCTTTCGGTCTTCTCCGAGTCCAATGACAACAGGGACTTTTTGTTCGAAGAAGATGTTGCCGCTTGTCTGCTCCATGGAGGTCGACCCTTTCTCAATCGCAACGGTTTGGTGATGGCGTTCCATACCCACCTCGAAGAAAGCAAGGTCTGTGCCGATTGGGTGGTGTCAGAAGATCAAACAATTGCAGCCAAGTTGCGAGAATGGCCGATGGGTGTGGGGCAGAGTTGCCTCACTTGCCGCGGCGAGCCGAGTCCTTTTTGACCCAGTTCTTGTCCGACATCAACTCCCGGTTTCGGCGTTGTCTGAGTAATTGCGGCACTCGAACGGCAGTTCACGGTCAATTGCCTTCTTCGGTTCCCACCTGATGCCTTCTGGCACCTTGTCCACAACGCTCACAACCAGGGTTTGTGACCCGAGCCGCTTGTGGTGGTTTGCAACCTGCTCCTGCAAGCCGGTTGCGAGAGGCCATGCACTCATCTCCTACGCCGCTTGCTGCGGCACACTGATGCCGTCGGCACCAGCATGAAATTGCACAGCGGTCAGAGGTCCAACGCCCGGGATGGAAGCGCAACTCGCCCGTCGCTCTAGGGCTTCACGAAATAGAGATGAAAATTGTCGTCCGCGCTCCCATGTTTGAGGATGGCACTGATGGGGTGAACGTCACCCGAAGCATCTGGTTCCCAGTCCATTTGATCTTGCATGAAACCGGCCGGGGAGTGCTTGGGGATTGTGATCACGACCGCCTCGCTTCCCTTCTCCCGGAAGAATCGGAGACGAAGCTCACCGCTTTCATCTCGCTCCCCCTCGCAGATGTAGAGGCCGTTTTTGTCGAGCTCACACTCGCTCCAGAAATAGAGTTCCGCCTTTGATTTGCGCAGGCGAATGACCACCGTTATGTCGAGGCCATCATCCGCCGAGAACGGCGCTTGACCATCGACACGAAGCACAATGGATTTGACCCGCTGCCGTTTCACTCGTTTGAGGTGGGCGGCGTCATAATCACGCCGGTATTCGGTGAAGGTCCTTTTTATCGGTTGGTCAGCAAAAGCGGCGGAAGAAATCAGTACACCAACGCCCAGAGTCGATGCGACCAACCACATCCATCTGTGGCAATGGATTCTCTTGAACATGTGTCCTCTTGCGGTGAGGCTACCGCACTCCTCGCTGCAATTCCAACGATGAGCACAACAGGGTCGGGGTACCGCGCCAAGACCCTCCTGTTCTACGCCAGAACCTTCCTGTTCTGCTGTTGGCTGTATGACAACTGAGGCACTCACGTTGTTGGTGCCTCATTTTCAAGACATGCCCTGTATCACTTTCTTGTTTTTTCATTTTTAATATCAAACGGTTATGATTATGCCGGGATGGCAAAGAATGTGCATTCCCTCCATGCAACATGAGAGGGGACAGACACATGAAATGCCTTTTTGCGATGATGTCGTTGTTGTTGGTCTCTGGCTGTGGCGGCATGGGCGGTGCGGACATGAGTGCACCATCCGCCATGGGAGCAACTCCCGATGGCTCCCAGGACGCCGGTTTCTTTCGTGGGTTGTTGGAATCAGGGGCCGTACCGCAGGCCGGTGACATCAATCTCGAGGGTTTCATGAGTGAGCATGACATTCCCTTCACCGACGAAGGCTGCAATCAGGTGTTGTGTCTGAGCGCCTTGGTCGGCCATGACCGCGCCGTCGCGGAGTCTGTCGACTCTGAGAATGGTGAAGCCAGTGCCACTTTCATCCAGTTGGCCATGGCAACCAATGTCAATCTCGACGAGCGTGCCCGTACTCCGCTCAACCTTGCCGTGGTTGTGGATGTCTCCGGGTCGATGGCATCCGGCGGCAAGCTCGACTACGTCAAAGAGGGGCTCCTGTTGATGGTCTCCGAGCTTGGGGCTGAGGACCGCCTGGCTCTCGTGACCTACAGTTCCTACGCCCAGGTTGTCGTTGCGTCGCAACCTGTCGGTGATGGCCAGGTCTTTCTCGATGCGATAGGCGCTCTGTATCCCCAGGGTTCTACCAACCTCTATGACGGTATGGTGCTCGGTTACCAACAGGTTTCAGACAATCTCGATGGCGTTGCTTTGGCCCGGGTGATGTTGCTCTCCGATGGCCTCGCCAATGTCGGCATCGTCGACTCGGCGAGCATCATCGAGAGGAGCTCTGCTTACAACAACGAAGGCATTGGCATCACCACCATTGGCGTGGGCCTCGACATCAATCAGGATTTGATGCGTGAACTCTCGGAGCAGGGCGGTGGCAACTTCTACTTCATTGAGAGCCCGGAGAAAGTCATCGTGGTGTTCAAAGACGAGCTCGACTTTTTGGTGACGCCGCTCGCCAACAACCTGACGGCCACCATTGAATTGGGCGAAAACTTCACTCTCGTCGATGTCTACGGGTTCTCCTACAATTGGGACGAAGGCGGCAACATGGTTGTCACCGTGCCCACGGTGTTCGCCAGCCGTCGCGGTGGTGCCATGCTGATTCGAGTAGAAAGTCGCGATGCGCTGTCAGCACTCCAAGGTGAAGTGGTGACCCGCATCACCTACTCCTATGAGCCTCTCTCCAACGAGGGCACCGTTTTGCCCGAAGAGACGTACATCAGCACCGCCACAGTGCCGAGCGCCAATGAAGCAAACATTTTTGCCAGCGATGGGGTGCACAAGAGCATCGTCGTGTGGAATATGGTGCAGAGTTTCCAGGCCGCTTCGAACGCCCACCATGTCGACCACGCGAACCT
Source organism: Deltaproteobacteria bacterium RIFOXYA12_FULL_58_15 (assembly GCA_001798605.1). Taxonomy (GTDB): domain Bacteria; phylum Myxococcota; class XYA12-FULL-58-9; order XYA12-FULL-58-9; family XYA12-FULL-58-9; genus XYA12-FULL-58-9. The sequence goes on from MGST01000157.1 coordinate 8,897, forward strand.
TCGAGCCATCGAACACATCGAAGAGTTGGCGGCGTATGTGGACGCGGCGAACGCTATTCTGGAAGACGATGAAATCTCGCGCGACCGCTCGGAGCTCATCAACCAGTTCGCATTGAACCTCGGCGGCTACACGGGAGATCCGCGCTGGGACGCTGAAAACGACGACGTCCATTACGGTGACGACATGGTCCATGAAGGATCTTTCTTCCCCTTCGGTTGCGCCGCCACTTCGGGCAATGGCTTGGGTGGGGTGTTCTGCTTGGTGGTCTTGGCAGGACTGTTGCGGCTGCGCCGTCGCCGCCGGTGATCATGCCCGCGACTCCTTTGCGTCGGTCGCTCCTTCTGCATCCAATCACCCGATTTCCGTGATGACGTGATGACGTGATGATTCCGCGGTTGACTGATGGCTATCCAGATGGCCATAATGGCTTCATGGGAAAGAAGTACTCCATAGCCCAGGCGCGAGACCAATTGGCACGGGTGGTTCGCGAAGCTGAGGGTGAGCCGATTGAATTGACTCGCAGAGGCGAGCCGGTGGCCGTCATGGTTTCCCTCAAGGCGTATTCCGAGCTGCGTGGTGAATCTCCGAGCTTGTGGAAACGCCTGGAGCAGTTTCGGATGCAGGTGCTGAGGGACGGAATCGAGGATGTTTTCGACGACGTCCGTGACACTTCTGTGGGTCGGGATCCACAAACCTTCTGATGACAGATGGCAATTCACTTTCTTCTCGATACCAACATCTTGGCTGAGCCGCTCCGCCCTGAGCCCAACGAAAACGTTTTGCGTCGCCTCAAGAAGTATGACGGTCAGTTGGCGACCGCGTCTGTGGTCTGGC
>MGST01000157.1:9881-11806 GCA_001798605.1 Deltaproteobacteria bacterium RIFOXYA12_FULL_58_15
TCACGGCGGCGGGAAAGACGCCATCGTTCGTCGATGGTCAAATCGCCAGTGTCGCCGTCGAGCGTGGTTTGACCCTGGTGACCCACAACGTCTCAGACTTCGAAGGGTTCGCTTGCCTCGAGACAGTCGACTGGCGTGGGAAGAAGACGCACCGACGCTAGCGCGCGTCGCTCGCCGGCAATTCGAGGTTCTGCGACGGCCGCGCTGTGGTGAGTGGCTCTTTGTGGAACTTAATGGCTCTTACGCCTTCTCCTCGAGTTCCTTGCCCATCCAACGCTTAGCGAGCACCAACAACAGTGGGCTCCCCATCGCAATGACCGCAAAAACCAGCCACATGGTCTGGGTGTCCTTGGGACCCTGCGCGGGGCAGAACTTGTCCATCATCTTGCCTGAGTACAAAAGTGGAACCAGCAGTTTGGTGAGGAACCATGGGATCTGAGCGACACCCATGTACTCGCCGGTGCGGCCCTTGGGTGCAATCTCCGCCGCCCATTGGAGAAAGCGGGGTTGCCACATGGCTTCACCCACGGTCATCAACAGGATGTAGCCGAAGAGGGTCCACCAATACGGCCCAAGGACCAACAGAAATGCTGGAGCGGCCATGACGGTGGTGCCGAGGATCATCATCTTGTAGACGTCGGATTTTCTCGTCGCCGCAGCGATGACCGGTGCAAGAATGAAAATGAGGATGGGGTTCGCGTTCGAAGCGATCTCAAAGTACTCGCCGATCCAGCCATCGAATGATCGCTGAATGTACTGCGGCAGGACAAACCAGTTGTAAGTGAAGAGAGTCTGCACCGGAATCAGACAGAAAATGAAAAACGAGAACCTCGCGTTTGACAACGGATGGCGGGAGATGAATCTAACGATTGGGGTGCGGAGCCTCAGAGGAAGGGCGACGATTGCCAACGGGAAGATAGCCATTACCGCTGCTGCGATGAAATTTGCGGGCTGTGGAATCACAAAGTAGAAGATGACAATGGTGACAGACCATACCAGCCAGACGTGTGGACGAATGGTGGCTGGACGTTGGGCCTCTTTTTGCGCTGCGTCTTCGACCTTCTTTGCATGCTCCTCGGTTCCCTCTTCGGCTCTGATACGAGCCGTTTCTTCTTCAGCGGTCTTTGTCGCCGCCGCAATCGTCGGTTTTGACAGGATCAGCCAAGTGGTGACCAATGCCACCGCGGTGAACGCGGTGTAGACCCAGAGGACGCCAGGGATGCCGATGCCTAGCCAATCATCATCTCGCAGCATGAAGGCGAAGGTCGGCAGCCAACCTCCGAGATTCATCAGGGCGTAGAGCATGGCGAATGCCATGGCTGCGTTTTTCGGATTGGTGAACTGCCGGACACCGGCGTAGGCCGCCGGCTGGTACATGCCGTAGCCAACGACGATGAGTAGGATACCGGCCATGGTTACGAGGTGCAGCGGCGACCATACACCGTTCGGCTCGAGGCCCATGATGGTGGGGGCCGCTGAGATCAGCACGCGGCCGCCGAGCAGCAGCACGAAAGCCCACAGGAGCGCAAAGCGAATGCCCTTCTTGTCGGCAATGAAACCGAGGAAGAACATCGAGATGGTGATACCCGCGGTAAGAATACCCACCATCTTGTGGGCAATCTCATTGGGGTTCTCGACGCCAATGAAAACAAAATCCGAGAAGTGAAGCGCGAGATAACCAAGAACGCCGAAGTAGGCCATGCCCTCGAGGACGTAGGCCAAGTTGATGCCCCACAACGCCCGCGGTGCCCGCACTAGGTCGACAAATGGTTGGACAATCTCTCGAAGGGGTGATTGTGGCTGGTCGTGTTTTTGGCTCATCACATTTTCCTTCTCGCCGGGGCACCTACATCTGCGCTGCTCCCGGATGTGTTGGCGTTCTGCTCTGGATGAGCGGGCGGGTCAAGGTGTCGATTGGGTCAACT
>MGST01000157.1:11867-11978 GCA_001798605.1 Deltaproteobacteria bacterium RIFOXYA12_FULL_58_15
AGACTTCCATGTGGGTCAATCGGCAAAACTGCCACGTGGGTCAATCCGCCAAGAGACGGGGGAGGGTGACGATGTCCACCAGGCCGTGGACGCCGAACATAGCCGGCAGAA
>MGST01000158.1:0-743 GCA_001798605.1 Deltaproteobacteria bacterium RIFOXYA12_FULL_58_15
CGGCAACCCACAAAGACCTCGAACGCATGGTCGAAGCGGGCGCGTTCCGCCAGGACCTCTACTATCGCTTGAACGTATTCCACATCCACGTCCCACCGTTGCGGGAGCGGCCCGATGACATAGCTCCGCTGATGGAGCGCGCGGCACTGGATTTTTGTCGTCGCAATGACATGCCCATACCGGAAATTGATAACTCGGTGATACGTCAGGCGTTGGGGCACAACTGGCCAGGGAATGTTCGCGAGCTCTTCCACGTAATAGAGAGAAGCTTGGTGCTCAGCGGCGGCCGTCGTCTGCTCAATCTCGACTTGGGGAGCCCGCTGGGGCCTCACTCAACCACAGCCCCCATGCCATCACAACTGAACGCTGAGCTTCCTCTGCGAGAGGCCATCGATTCATTGCTCGAAGAGCTTGAGCGCCAATACATTATTGACGTGTTGGAGAAGAACGACGGCAGAATTGGCCGCGCGGCTGAGCACGCAGGTATCCACCGCAAGAGCCTCTACAACAAGATGAAGAAGTACGGCCTCTCAGCCAAGCAATAGTAACTTAGATGAGACGCTGACGCAGTCGGCTCAGAGAATCCCGAATGGGATTGCTCGACGTCCCAGACACGGCGGCATCAGCATCATGCGACCCGAGGCGCGTGATCGCTGCAGGATACTTTGAAGCTGGCATATGTGTCTCAACGGTTCTCTTGGCTGCCGGCTTCTTGGCTGCCGGCTTCTTGGCTACCGGCTTCT
>MGST01000158.1:830-10459 GCA_001798605.1 Deltaproteobacteria bacterium RIFOXYA12_FULL_58_15
TCTTCGCTGTCGTCTTCTTCTTCGCCATTTTGGGACTCCCTGGGCCACGTCATGGGCCAGCCGTACTCATAGCAAATATGGGAGACCATGGCACGACCCAAACCGCTAAGACCGCACATCAATCTTTGGGCAGAAGCGAAATGGGCACCCAAGTATGCTAGACCTTGTTGACCCATTCGACTCATCGGGACAGGGAGATTTTCATGAAGACCCGCATAACCGAGCTGTTTGGCATCGAACACCCAATCATCCAAGGCGGAATGCATCACGTCGGCCTGGCTGAGCTTGCGTCGGCCGTCAGCAATGCGGGTGGGCTCGGTATGATCACGGCGCTCACCCTGCCGACGCCAAACGCGCTTGCCAAAGAGATCTCCCGTTGCCACGAAATGACCGACAAACCCTTCGGCGTCAATTTAACATTTCTGCCGGCCTTCGTCTCGCCCCCGTACCCCGAGTACATCGATGCCATCATCGCGGGTGGAGTCAGGATCGTCGAGACGGCGGGACGCAATCCAGAAGAGCATATGCCAAAGCTGAAGGGCGCTGGCATCAAAGTTATTCACAAGTGCACCTCCGTGCGCCACTCACTCAAGGCCGAGAAGATCGGTTGTGACGCAGTGAGTGTCGATGGCTTCGAGTGCGGCGGCCATCCCGGTGAGGACGACATTCCCAATATGATCTTGCTACCCCGAGCAGCGGCGGAGCTGAAAATCCCGTTCGTGGCGTCCGGTGGCATGGCCGATGGTCGCAGTCTCGTCGCAGCTTTGGCGATGGGTGCCGACGGCATCAATATGGGAACACGCTTCATCGCCACCAAGGAGGCACCGGTTCACGACAAGGTCAAACAAGCCATCGTCGATGCCTCCGAGCTCGACACTCGATTGATCATGCGACCTCTGCGCAACACCGAGAGGGTGATGAACAACTCGGCTGTGGAGAGGCTGCTCACGATCGAAAGAGAGAAGGGCACAGAACTGACGATTCAAGATATCATCCCCCAAATCGCAGGCGTCTATCCCAAAGTGATGCATGACGGCGATCTCGAGGCCGGTGCCTGGTCTTGTGGCATGGTCGCTGGCCTCATTGACGACATTCCGACCTGCAAGGAGCTGCTCGTGCGCATCATGAAGCAAGCCGAAGCTCTCATCAGGGAGCGACTCACGGGCATGCTGGACCGATAAGGATGCAGCACGGGGTCCGAAGTGATGACGGCGATCTACGGACGCGGTGGCAGCTTATCCCCCACGGGCAACAGCGGCAACTCACCAGTGTAGAGCCAACGGTAGGTGCCCAAGGTCGTCAAAACACGCATCACATAACCGCGGGTCTCTTTGATGGTGATCGACTCGGCGAAGACATCGAAGGGCTGGTTCTGGTAGCGCTTCCACCAGGTAAGCGCCACCGAGTCTCCTGCGTTGTATGCGGCAAGAGCAAGACCGAGATTGCCACCAAGCTTTTTGACCTGCGAACCAAGTAACGCTGCACCGAGTCGTGCATTGACTTCGGGCTCGAGCAGGTCCTCTGCGGTATTGACGACCACTGGCGGCTGGAGAATCTTGCCGGCGCGCTGGCCGCTCTCGAAAAGCAGTTGCGTCAAGCCATAGGCACCCGCCCAACTGACAACTTGAGGATCGAGGGCACTCTCCTCACGCGCCAACGCCTGGAGAAACAGATTGGGCAGATGGGACTCCTTCTCACTCGCTTCGATGAATTCACGAAATGCCAACGGATAGGCAGCCAACCACACCGCACCGTTCTCTCCATTCGGATACTCGGCCAAAGTGTCGGCAAAATCGGTGCGCAGACGCCAATGAGCATCGCGATGTGCACCAGCGCGATCGAGCAACAACGAGAGGAGCAACAAGGATTGGGCACGCGGACATGTCGATTGGGACTCGACGGCAGAAGGCGATACATTCGCAGCAACCTTGATGGCACGCAGCTCTGCGGCAGCATCTGATTGGAGGCCACGCACCAACAATAGCAGGGCACGGTCAAAAGACGGGTCATCCGCGAGAAAACCGGGACACAACGCAGGCTCTTTGCCGGCTGCAGGTGGCACGAGTTTTTCGATCACCCTTTCCGCGCGCTTTGGTGCCAACGCCTGGAGGCGACCCAAAGCCAACTGCGCGTAATACCCCAAGGGTTCGCTGTCGATAGCGCGAACAAATTCACCGGCTGCCTCATCCTGCTCTCCCGCTGCGGTGCTTAGCCTGCCGAGCCAGTAGTGTGCCCGTGCCCGCTCAAAACGGTTGGTGACACAACCATCATCGTCGAGGACCCGCCGCAGGGCATCCTTGGCCCCGTTGTTCTCCTTGCGTTGGTATGCCATCCATGCCATTCGCCAGCGCGCCTCGCCGCAGTGGTCACCTTTCTCTGGCAACTCTTCGATGCGCCCATAGTAGGTTGCGGCTTCCTTCCAGCGCTGGCGGCGTTGGTAGAGATCGCCGGCCCAGAAGAGCACGTCGTCTACCATGGTGTGCCCGGCGAAGCGCTCGGCGAATTTGTCGATGATCGGCATAGCCTCGAGGCCATTCTTGATTGAAACTACCTTGGCATGCAGATACATGGCACGGCGCACCAGGTCCTCGCTTTCGCAAGTCGCAACCACCTCACCGAGAAATTGATCGGCGTTGCCGTAATGGCGAAGCTTGCGCGACGCGAGACCCGCAGCGAACCGTTTGCGACACAAAAGCTCTGGCGTGAGATCTTTGTCTGGGATGACTGCCACCGCCGTGAGCACCCGCTCGCTGCGATGTTCGTCCAGAAGTTTCTCGGCCCGGTACAACAACTGTTCCGGGGTGGCCGATGCACCAGCCGGTGGCTCCTCCGGGGTCAACCGGGACACCGGCTCTTCGATGTAGCGGCGCATGGTCAGCCGGTTGGCCACGTCGTCTTTGCCGAGAAGCGTCGCTGCCTTGGCCTGCGCCTCAAGCCACAATGAACGTGCGTCCATATCATCCTGAGGCAGCACCTGTTCTATGCGGGTACCTATTTCCAAGAGCTTCGCCGGGTCGCTCGCGCCGAGGGCGAAGGTTAGCGGCAACGCTGCTGCCCACGCGACACTGGGATGCTTGTTGTCCAACAAAGGTAACAAAGCCCGAACCGCCGTGCTCGAATCTCCTCGCGCCTGTGCAAGCAAACCGCGTTCCAGCGTGACGTACTCAGCAAGAGCCGGATCACCATCGGCACCAGCGAGCGCTTCCTCCGCCTCCGCCATGTTCTCCGTCATGCGCAGGGCCCGCGCTCGGAGCAACGCCGCCTGTGGCGACGGGTCGTTCCCGAGCACCAACAGTGCTTCGGCACCCTTGCCGTTCCCGAGCAGGACATCCGCTTGGCTCACGCGGTGACGTGTTTGTTGCGGCTGCCAGGGAAGGTCGGCGATCACGATTGGCGTTGTTCGCCTCTGTTCCGCAACGTCCTCTGCTGATGGCGATTCGACAGGTTGCGCCACCTCTGCAGACACCATGGCCCCGTACCTCGGCCCCTCGACCTCCTGCACCATGCTAGGCGTGCACGCGACCGCGTTCGTGACGAAGACCACCCATAGGCGCGCCAACTTCATTGATTTCTCCGCTGTGGAAGATTCCCCTGTCGGCGGGGACGTGGCACGGGCACAACCACCTCGATTGAGCACTGCAATAATATCTGACAGGCAAGCCGCATTCCCTGAGAAATGAGAACATTTCCCAGTGCCCGTTTCTCCGTGGCGTTGGGGGCAGGTAGCGCTTCTTTGCCTTGGGTAATGGTCACTCTGCACAAATGGCAGGCACCCTTGCCGCCACAGGCGGTCTCGATGGGGATGTTGTTCTGCATGATGGCGCCAAGGAGCTTGGTACCAACATCGGCCTCGAGCCTTTGACCATTGACCGCAATGGAAACTCGTTCACTCATGCACAAAGGCATAGCGCAACACGACACGAGTCCCAACACATCCGACGGCCCGCGGACAGTGGCGTCAACCCCTAGTTGTGTCGGTTTGACTGCAGAGATGTGGAGACCGGTATAGCTCGTCTATCTCAATCGCAAGTTGCTTTGGCTGCGCAGGCGGCAAGGGCGGTGTTGTCCACACCGCTGAAGTCGCCATTGGTGCAGCTACCGAGTGCGTCCTCGAGACAGTTGAAATAGTCCGCAACGTCGCAGTCGGATTCGTCGAAGGCATCGCACCAACCGTCATTGTAGGTCGAAGCGTAGGTGCCACCGCAATCTTGCACCTTGTCGACATAGCTCTTGCACGCTTCGGCGTTGTCGTTGCCACATCCGGCTGCGAATACGAATCCACCAACTGCCAGAACGCTGAGAATCTTCTTCATGTTGTCTACCTTTTTTAGATTGTTTGTGTGCTGAAAAAGCCCAAGCGAGGTGGAAGAGAACCACACGTCTTGGGCGTTGAATGTCTAAATCTCGGGTGTCTGAGAGTCAAGGTGAAACATCATCGGCGCGCTCAGTGGACCGAACAAGAAATGCAGGGGTCATAGGCTCGCACCAACATTGAGCAGAGGAGCTCCATCTTTGCATCGTCGACGCCGTCCTGGGCGTAATCTGCAACGAGCTTTTGAATATCAAGGTGGATATTGGCGTGATTCTGGGTTGTTGGAATGACACAGTTCGCGCGGATGACTCGGCCATCGTCGCCGTATTCGTAGTCATGATAGAGAATGCCGCGGGGTACTTCCACAGCGCCAACGCCGCGGCTAGCCTTCGCCTCGACCTCTGACATGATGATGCTGTCGTCTGAGTCAATCATCTCACGAATCATGTCGATGGATTCGTGCACCACATGAACACACTCAAGGAGCTGTGCGACATTGCACATGTAGGGGTTGTAGCTCGGAACCAACAGCCCAAGCTCCGCTGCCATCAGGCGAGCGGTGGGTACCAGAAACTTTCGATTGTTGTTGACCCGAGCGAGGGCTCCTACGGCGAACGCGTCACGCGAGAGCTTGCAGAGCTTCGAAGTGAAGCCGTCACTCACATACTCGTTGGTCATGGCCAGATACTCACTCTCGTTTTTGACCACGCCGTCGCTCGAGATGAGCTGACCGCCAATCCATGGGTAGCTGCCATCGCCCTTGAGGGACACAAATTCCGTTTCCCGCTCGAAGGCTGGGATCTCGAAGGTCTTAAACAACTCAAAGGTCCTTTGCAGATCGTCAGACGTGGCGATGAGCTCCTCGCCAAAGCCGGCGAGAGCCTTCTTGTCCGGCATGACCGCCATACCGCCGACCTGGATAGACACGGGGTGGGTGGTGCGACCCGCGACGGCATCACAGATGCGGTTCGCGAGGTTCTTGAGCCGCGCGGCGATCGCGAAGGTCTCGGGATCTTTTTCGACCAGAGGAATGGCGCTCGGCAGCCCGAGAAAATCAGGAGCAGACAGGAAGAAGAGATGCAGGACGTGACTTTGCAAAGTCTCGGCGTGCTTGGCGAGCAACCGCAGCTTCTGCGCCAACGGCGGCACGAGAACCCCAAAGGCGTTCTCGGTGGCGCGGACACTGGCGAGGCAATGGCCGATAGAGCAGATACCGCAAATCCTGGCGGTAAGAATCCCCGCGGAGGTATAGTGCTTGCCCTTGAGCATCACTTCGAAAAAGCGTGGAGTCTCGACCACCTCCCAACGCGCTTCCTCGATCTTGCCACCTTTGATGCTGATCTTGATGTTGCCGTGCCCCTCAACTCGAGCGAGATGATGGACATTGACGTTAAGATCTAGGGTCTTCATCGCAATCCCTCGAATCCGCCAAAGAAACCGAGCCGCTCGTCGATCTCCTTCTGACTGAAGCCTCGCTCCCTGGCGATGGCGATGAACTGTTCAAGGTTGCAGTCTTCTGCCGGACCGCGACATCCCCAACAGCCCAAACCACCGGCCGGGCAGGGTGCGTTACAACCCGAGCGGGCAATAGAACCGAGACAGAGCTTGCCGTGCTCGAACAGGCAGGTGATGAAACGATGTTTGCAGTCAAAACAGACGGGCGACACAGGGAAGGTGAACGCGACTCCCAACACCAAGTGTTGGACGATGCGCTCAACCTCCTCTTTGCTCACCGGACAACCGGGGATCTCGAGGTCAACGTCGACGACTTCCTTGATGGAACGCGTGAGTCCCGTCGCTTGCGGCTTGTCGCCATACACCTCGCGATTGGCGTCATCGAGGTTATAGGCATTCTTCATGCGGTTGACGCCACCAAATGATGCGCAGCTACCCATGGCCACCAGAATCTTGGCCCGGGAACGGATTTCTTTGATCCGCTCAACTTCGTCATCCCGGGATATGCACCCATCAATAATGGCTACGTCGTAGTCGTCACGTCGGGTGGAGGTCACCTCGCGAAAATTGACGATCTCGATACTTCCGAGAAACGCCGCGAGGCTCTCCTCCTTGTTGGCGAGCTGCAACTCACAGCCCTCACAACCCGTGAAATCAAAGACTGCCACTTTGGGGCGTGCGGGCTCGATGCCGAGGTATTTCATCTATGTGTCCTCAGATCGCTTCTTTGAGGTTCAGCACCGACCAGTAATCAAATACTGGGCCGTCGATGCAGGTGAAGGTCGAGCCGATGTTGCAACGACAACACTTGCCCATACCACAATGCATGCGCCGCTCCAGAGACACGAACATGTGTTGCATGGGGATCCCCATGTCGCGAAGCCGATTGCAGACAAACTTGAACATCACCGGCGGACCACAGACGATTGCGTAAGTGTCGTTGGCATCGAAGGTGATGCCGTCGAGAAGCTGGGTGATTAAGCCGACGTGGCCATCCCATTTCTCGTCGGGTTTTTCGACGATGATGTCGAGCTTGACCCCATAGATGCGGCGCCACTCCTCGTATTCGTAATCGAAGAGGAGGTCCTTGGGACGCTTCGCACCGTAGATGATATGAGCGTCGGCGAATTCACCGAGATTCTCGGTGACGTAGTAGATGGGTGCCCGCAGGGGCGCTAGGCCGAGACCACCGGCGATGAGGAGAACATTCTTCCCACGCATTTTTCCCAAGGGGAAATGGGTACCAAAGGGACCTCGCAGTCCGACAGGCGTCTTGGGTTTGCAGGCGTGCAACAGTCCGGTGACCAAGCCCGCCTTGCGGATACACAGCTCGATATGTCCTTTTTGCGAGGAAGAGCTCGATATGGAGATGGGCACCTCTCCGTAGCCAGGCAGCTCCACCATGACAAACTGACCGGGCAAGAATGAGAAGCGCTCCCGTTCTTGCGCATCGAGTATACGAATGTGGAACAACTTCTCCTGTTCAGTGAGTTCAACGACGTTGGTGATCTCTGCGCGATGCACTTTGTCCACGTGCTTGAGCTGTTTGCGACGATTGAAGTCGAGCGCTTTCTGTATCTCGAGCTCGTCGCGGACATCGTAGGGATGAAGGATCACACTCATCGTGCCGCCTCCTTCTCGAGATCGGTAATCACCTCCGGCGGATTGATCCCCGCAAGGCACACATCACCACAGCGATTGCAGCCAACACACTTGGGCTCATCGTAGGTTTCAACGAAGCCGCGGTGTTGATGGTAGTAACGGTACTTGAGCCTGCTCTCCCGCGACGGTCGGAAGTTATGACCACCGGCCACCATGGCAAAATCGTATAGGTTGCAGGAATAGAGTCGCTTGACCTTGGCCGACTCGGAGAAATCCATGGCAACCTTCTCTTCAACGCCATAGCAGTAGCAGGTGGGACACACCGCCGAGCAGCTACCACAACTCAGGCACTTATCGCCCCATTTCTTCCATACCGGCGATTGGAACTCGAGATCGAGGATCTGTGGTAAATTGCGGATGGAGACCTCGACCTTGAAGCCCTTGGCGATACGATTGCGCGTCTGTACGTAGGCTTCGTTGTCGGCCTCGGTGGGGTCACGGATCTCCACATTCGCAGCCACGCGATAGCCACGGTCAGAGTCAATGGCGACAAAGTAACGGTCACCGAGATCGGTGAGGAAGAGGTCGAATCCGTGACTCACAATGTCCGAACCGACCGACGCGCAAAACCCATTCTCGCAGGGATCATGATCAAGACCGATGATGAAGGTGTTCTTGCGTCTCGCGAGGTAGTAGGGACTCGGGAAATCGCCCTTGAGTAGAACCTTGTCGAGCTTGACCAGCGCATTGATGTCACAGGCGCGCATACCAACGATGGCGCGCGGCTGAATGCGATATTTGATCTCCTGCTCCCAGTCACCGCCTTGGAACCGATAGGTCGACAGGTTTTCTTTGAACGGTAGAAAGTAGGTCTTGGGAGAGTACTCGCTTTTCTCGTAGTCGAGGTCCATGTCAGCAAATGCTGTGATTGGTAAGAACTGGTGCACACCCTTGCCATCCGGATGGCGAGTTTTCATCCGCGGGCCGATCACCTCATTGGATTCGAGCAATAGGCCCACCAGTTCCTCGAAGCTGGATTTGGCCATCACCTTAAACAGCATGTCGTGCCCTCCACGGATGATGCCCTTGTCTATTGATCGTCTCGTCCCTCTATCGACGATGCCACGACTTGTTCAACATTCTGGGCCGTTTCGAAATAGTAATCATTGTTAAATAGGGGTCATGGAATTTGCCACAGATTCACTTGCAATCAAACTCCCAATCTGAGTTGCTGAGTTGACAGCAGCTTGGGCAACAGCCCACGGGATCTCACATCGACCTTCGGCGAAGCTGATTCCATCCGAAGACAGAAGCGCATAGGGTGATGCCATGAAACTCGAGGTGACACAAACTTGGGACGGAGTCCCTCTCGAAGAAGATGCCCATGCGTGTGTGAAATTCCGCTTAACCGAAGATGCCCTGACCATCGAGGTCGAAGCACCGTTCTTTGGCGATCCCGCGCCCAAACATCCTGCCGGGCGCGTTGACCAACTGTGGGAGCATGAGGTGGTGGAGCTCTTTCTTCTCGGGGATGGCGAACGTTATCTCGAGGTGGAGATGGGCCCCCTGGGACACTACCTGGTGTTGCAGCTTTGTGGTACACGACGTGTTGAGCGCCAAGCCCTGCTCATGGAATACCATGCAACCATCGAGGGGGACCGCTGGCGTGGAACCGCTCGCCTACCCAAGAGCTTTCTCCCTGACAACCCAACCCGTGGTAACGCCTACGCCGTCCACGGTCGCGACAGCGAACGCCAGTACCTTGCCGCCTTCCCGGTGCCTGGAGACCTGCCCGACTTTCATCGTCTCGAGTGTTTTGGACCTGTCACACTGAGCTCATAACCCGATCAATCCTTCAATCATCCTGCTGCGCTCAAAGGTCGCCAAGACCGACTCGGCAGACTCCATCCGCACCCTAACCGCGACTCTTACATACTTTCCTGCCGAAGACGGCCGATACTCAGACTCGGCACCGCCGGCGAACAGCGCCTCCACCTCCCCGACCTTCGCCTGAGGCACGATGAAACGAAACGTGAATTCGCAGGGGAAGTCGTGTCCCTCTTCGAGGAGGTGCCTGAACTGCTCGGTCATGATTCAACAGCTATTGCCGCAAAGCCACACCCCATGGCAAGACAGGTCGACAGAAAATGGCCGGGGCTGTCTGACGCCGTCACTTGATATTGAACGGACCGAAAGGGAAGTTCTTCACCGGCGAATCGCTTTGGGATGCCGGGAAAGTCCATTGGCGCATACCGCGAGC
>MGST01000159.1 GCA_001798605.1 Deltaproteobacteria bacterium RIFOXYA12_FULL_58_15
CGACGGGTCCCTCTCTTGTGCTGGTGATTGCAACGACTGGGATCCTAACTGGGAAGGCCTGGACAGAGATAGTGACGGGTATTCGACCTGTCAGAATGACTGTGATGATTGGGATCCGCTGCTGACGCCCAAGGACAATGACGGGGACGGTTACAGCACGTGCAACGGGGATTGTGACGACGCGGATCCCTTGGCCACCCCCGCAGATTGGGATTGGGATGGGTATTCGGGGTGCCAAGGCGACTGCGATCCTTGGAACGGATCCATCCATCCGGGAGTGGACAATGATGGCGATACTTCCAATGTCTGCGTGGATTGCAATGACAGCAATCCTGGCATCTATCCTGGTGCCACGGAGGCCTGCAACGGCGTAGACGATGACTGCAATTTGATTGTCGATGACTCAGCCATGGATGGGGACGGCGACGGCATCAATGACTGTTTCGACAACTGCCCCGGCTGGCCCTCGTCAGGACCGGCAGCGATTGAACTTATCGAATTCGAGTGGCTGGCCACCAGTTGCGGCATGCCGGCGACCTACACTTTCTACTTGAATGGGGATCTCTTGGGCACCTCCACCGACAATGATGGAAACTGCACCTGCTCGCCGGCTCAGACCCAGTGGGCGACCTTCATCTCGGGGGCAGCGGATTTGAGTGCGTGGCGTGGCGATGGAACGGATACCATTGAGTTCACTAAAACGGCCGAAGGTGATTACATCTCCTGGATGGCGGTCACGGTCGCAGACCTGGTCGATTCGACGAGAACCTGCGTCTACGACCACGCCGGAGGGCAATGCGATCAATACGATCTGTGCGCAGCCGGCTATTGTGACGAAACCACATGGTCCTTCTGTTCGTTGGATGAAAGCGCGACAGCGGCGTTGCCTCCGCCGGACAGCGATGGGGATGGTGCCGGCGACGACTGTGACTGTGAGCCTCTCAACCCGCTCAACAGCCCGTTCTTCGCCGAGGATTGCTTCGACGGTCAGGACAATGACTGTGATGGAGACGCGGACGTGCTGGACACCGATTGCCCCTAGTTCACGAATGCCGGGCCGTTAGAAAAATCAATGGTTCTCAGAAGGTGATGTCGCGGCCGGTTGGTTCGGGGAAACCACCTTTTCCGCGGACTCGACAGGGGCTCCAAGAACGCCCTCATCGTAAATCTTGATTCCGCGAATATTGTCAGAATAGTAGGCTATGACGGCGCGGCCTTGGGAATCTGCGGCGATGGCGAGATACTGTCCAGCAGGTCCTTCCGCGTCGACGTCAAAGTGTTTCCAAAGTTTCTCATGCCGCCGCAGCAGCTTGAGAGTACCGTTCCCAACTGCGCCTCGTCCCACGTCCTCGTAGGCGACGAGAACATCTCCGGCTGCGGTTTGTGTAGCGGCAAAGTTGGCGACGAACTGCAGGAGCCGTGCAGAGCGCCATTTGCCGTCGCGCTTTTCCGCGATACTCAGGTCTTGACGGAAGCTGGTGTAGATGATTCGCGGTGCGTCCCCTTCGAAGAACAGCTGACTGCGCCAACCGGGTCCCCGCTTGCCGGTGACGAACTCCGACGTGAAACCATCGGGGGTTGGGCTCGCGAGGTGTAGCTCCGTGTCTTTGAAGTTCCAGTCGACGTAGCTCACCCAGAAGCCATTGTCACGGAGAATTGGGCTGATGCGGACCGAAAAGCCGCCGGTGACGTCGGCCATAGGAGCTTTTTGCCATTCACCATCGGCAGGCTTGTAGGCGTGGATGAGCTTGGCGCTCGGGATGTAATAAAAGAGGTGGGGGACGTCGTCCTTGTCGAAACGAAGCTCCGCGCCCATGCCCACCTCGACACCCCAGGCGACCCGCTCGTCTTGCCATCTCCCTTGGTCGTCTTGCCAAGCGTACCGTAGGTATTTCTGGTCTTGGTCATAGAAGGCGATGCCCACCGCTCCTTTGCTGTCGACGTCGAGAGCCGTGTACTTGCCCACTCGGCCTTTGCTGATGATTGACGTGGTGTGCCAGTGTTGTCCCTTGCGCGTAGCGTAGCGAAGATCGGCATTGTAGACGTCGCAGTAGCTCAAGTGCGGAACGTCGTTGTTGTCGAACGCCACAGACGGCCACCATCCGGTGCGCCCCTTGGGGCCGCCGGTGTCGAGGACGGTAATGGTTCCCGTGGCTTTCTGTGGTGCCGCAACGTCAATGACCGCATCGCAGGCAAACAACAGCGGCCAGAGGGCAAACAGCGCAACGCTTGTCGCACGAAATTGCCAGGGGGTGGGTGGGAGGTTCGCGGTGTTAGAGTTCATGATGCTGCCTCGGAAGCGGAAATGACCTCCACCAGGAGTCTGTCGAGGATGACTCCGGGGGCGAGTCGGCTGGATTTGAGACTCACGTCGGCACGAGCGACAGCTGCCAGTGCATGGCAGAGTTCGTCAGAATCGTAGCGGCGCGCCTGGGCCACCAACGGCTCGACGAGAAAAGGGCGAATGCCAATTTGAGTTGCGATGTCACCGCTCTTCTGCCCCTTCTCACGCAACTCCTTGACCATCAAGAGGTGGCGGAGTTGTCTGGCGATCATGGTCAGGACCAACAGAGCGTTTTCGCCACCGCCAAGGGCGTTGCGAAGTTGCAATGATGCCCGTGACAGGTCGCGTGCGCCGATGGCGTCGGTCAGCTTGAATATGCTGTCGATGCGTGTCGGGGCGACCACCGCTTCCACGTGTTCGCTCGTGATCGTTGCATCATCGCCGGCATAGGTTGCGAGCTTCTCTAGCGCCATGTCGAGATCGCCGAGATCGCCGCCGATCAGGTCAGTGAGCAACTGCGCTGCATCATGTTCGACGGTGAGGTGGCGTTGCCGGGCTCGGCGCTCCAACCAGACGGGCAGGTCCTGTGGTCGCGGCGGCTCGAGTACGAACAAGGATGTCGCGGAGAGGAGTTTTTGTCCGAGCTTGGTGCGTTGGTCGAGCTTGTCGCCCGACAGACAGAGGACCGAGCTCGGTGAAGGACGCTCCAGATATGACAACAGTGGCAGGTGGTCTTTGGCCTTGAGCTTGTGGATATCGGCGAGGTGCACCCATCTTCTGGCCGCCATCATCGGCAGGGTGGAGGCGGCAGCCACGGCGCGTTCGACACTGCCCGGCTCTCCTGCTCTGAACTCATCTCGATTGAAGTCAGCTGCTGCAGTTAGAACCCTTCCCCTGACTGCCGTGATCGCCTCAACGAGCAACACATTCTCTGTGCTGAGCAAAGCGTAAACAGGCATGGGCTCCTGTTTCTGCAGGTGGTTTCCAAAATCCTTGCGTGCGGGCATGTCAGTTGCCCCCCCGGGAGAGTTCGCCATCAATGACGAGTTGCTGGTGTAGTGTGTGGGCGAGATCGACGGCCAGTCGCTCCAGCGCCTGTCGACGATTGGCGTCCGTCTGCAGGGTGTGGGTTTGGGCGTGCTGTGTATCCCAATCATTTGACTGCGGTGCCCTTGCAGGTAGAAAGCTGTCTCGGGAATTCGCTTGGCCGCTCCACAGCTTTTCATTATGGCGTTTGAGGTGGGCCTCCACCGTAACCGCGATGCGGTATGCGGGCACCGTGGTGCCAGTTGCCGCAACTGGACTCTTGCTGGTTTGCTCTGAGAGCACGGTGCCCGACAACACGGCGTCCGCGTGCTCTGGCGACATGACGATGTGTACGCCATCGCGCGCCAAGAGCGCGGCGAGCTCCCGAGCCACAACGCCGGAGATACCAATCGGCTCTTCTTCTGCGAAGGGAATCACGGCTATCTTCTCTGCACCAAATGGATTGTCACCGCGCACGACCCTATAACCGCACCCAGCCGCCAGCAGCAGGAGCAAGGGGGGAATCGCTCGATTGTGATTCATTACTCTGCTGCGCACGGCGACACTCCACCTGGTAATCGTAAGGGCCCCGACAAACCGGCCACCCTAGCCCACAACGTAGTTCACCAACCGGCCGGGCACAAAGACGCGCTTGCGAATGATCTTGCCCTCGAGGAATTTGGCCACGTTCTCATCCGCTTGGGCAATGGCGTCAATCGCGTCCTCGTCGGCGTCGACGGGGACTTCGAGTTGGGCTCGAAGCTTGCCATTGATTTGTACCACCAAATTCAGTGTTCTTCGCTCGAGCGCCTCGGGATCGGGCTCGGGCCAGCGGGATTGGGCAACCAGGCCCTCCCCGCCACCGAGGCTCCAAATCTCTTCGGCCAAGTGTGGCGCAAATGGGGCGAGCATTTGTGCCAGGGTGAGTAGGGCCTCACGTCGTACACCTGGGTTGAGGGCGGAGCCTTCGTGGAGCTTGCGCTCGTAGAACGTGTTGATTAGCTCCATCATTGCGGCGATTGCCGTGTTGAAATGGTTGCGCACGCCCACTTCGTGGGTGACCTTGGCGAGGGTTCGGTGCAACGCCCTGCGGATCTCGGCGTCGGCACCCTTGAGGCCCGCCATGGATTTTGGCAGCTCGGCGGTGCGAACCTCATCGCCCTGGGCTTGGGCGACGCGGAAAATCCGGGATGCGAAGCGCGACAAACCTTCGACGCTGTCTGGATTCCACTCAAGGTCTTTTTCCGGGGGAGCCGCAAACAGTACATAGAGTCGAGTTGTGTCGGCACCATAGCGTTCAATGAGGGACATCGGGTCGACGCCATTGTATTTCGACTTCGACATCTTCTCGATGGCGACGCCCAAGGGCTCGTTGCACTTGGGACAATTGCGCTCGCCCTCTGGTTTGGCGAGCATCTCAGACACAGGGAAGTATCCATGGGACGGGCAGGAAAACGCCGCGGCGTTGACCATGCCCTGGGTGATCAGTCGGGTTACGGGCTCATCAATAGAAAGCAGTCCGAGGTCGCGCATCGCTTTGGTCCAGAAGCGGAAGTAGAGCAGGTGCATGACCGCGTGTTCGGGGCCGCCGACATAGACATCTACAGGGAGCCAGCGCTTGGCTGCCTCTTGGTCGAAGGGTGCCGTGTCGAGCTCTGGTGAGAGGAAGCGGGCGAAGTACCAGGCGGAATCGACGAAGGTGTCCATGGTATCCACTTCGCGGCGTGCCGTTTTGCCGCACGTCGGACACTTGGTCTGGTAGAACGAAGGGAGCTTGCCCAATGGGGCCCCACCTTCGCCTGTGAGCTCGATGGTATCGAAGTCGGGGAGAACGACGGGTAGATCCTCTTCGGGAACTGGCACGGCACCGTGATCATCGCAGTAGATGATCGGGATCGGAGTGCCCCAATACCTCTGACGGGAAAATCCCCAATCGCGAAGGTGCCAGTTGACAGTGGCTTCGCCAAAACCGTTGGTGCTGGCAAAGGCCGACATCTTCTCGCGGGCATCTGCGGAAGTGAGCCCACTGAACTCACCAGAGTCGCGCAGGACACCATCGTCGGTAAACGCTTCGCACTGGGGTGATGGCAAATCTGTGCCGTCACTGGGATGGATGACCGGCTTGATTGGAATGTCGAACTTGCTGGCAAACTCGAAGTCCCGTTGGTCGTGGGCCGGCACGCTCATGACTGCGCCGGTGCCGTAGTCGGCGAGGACAAAGTTTGCGATCCAAACAGGGACGACTTCGCCGGTGTAAGGGTTTTTCGCCGTGGCACCGGTGAACACACCCTCTTTTGGGGCGCCCTCGGCGGTGCGCTCGATGGCATCAATGGCGCGGGTCTTTTCGACGAAAGCCTCCACAGCGCCACGTTGCTCATCAGTGGCGATCAAGTCGGTCAGCGGGTGTTCGGGGGCCAACACCACGTAGGTGCAACCAAAGATGGTGTCGACGCGGGTGGTGAACACCTCCACTTTTTTGTCACTCCCCTGTAACGGGAACTCGACGCGGGCACCGAAACTCTTGCCGATCCAATGCCGTTGTTGTGACACGATTCGTTCCGGCCAGGCGGAGAGCTTATCGAGGTCGGCGAGCAGCTCCTCCGCGTAGGATGTAATGCGAAACGCCCATTCAGGAATCGAGCGGGTGGTGACGCCCTTGTGCCCACGCCAACAGGTTGCATCGTCCAGCACCTGCTCGTTGGCAAGCACGGTGTTGCAGCCAGGGCACCAATTCACCGTGTTCTGCCGGCGGTAGACCAGATCTTTTTCCAAGAGCTTGACGAAGAACCATTGATTCCAGCGGTAGTAATCAGGTCGATAGGTTGCGATCTCGCGGGACCAATCGTAGGCCAAACCCAACCGCTCCATCTGTTCCTTCATCTGCTTGATATTTTTGGGTGTCCGAATCTGGGGAGCGATCTTCTCCTTGATGGCCTGGTTCTCCGCAGGCAAGCCGAGCGAGTCCCACCCCATGGGGTGCAGCACATCGCGTCCCTGCATCTTGTGAAAGCGAGCAAACACGTCACCAATGGTGTAGTTTCGCACGTGCCCCATGTGCAGGTTTCCCGAAGGGTAGGGGAACATCTCGAGGATGTAGAAGGGCTCGCCACTGCCGTCGCCGGCAAAGGCCTTGCTCTCCCGCCATTTTGCCTGCCAGCGCTTTTCGATGTCTTGGGGATCGTAAGAACGATGCTGGTTTGTCATGCGGCGCAAGTAACACACGCTTGTGCGGCCGGGCAAGCGGTCACTTCGCCCCCGAATCACCATCTGTGCCGTTATCTCTTCGTCGCAGCTCCTGAAATGTTTTGTGTGAGGCCGGATTTGCTGCTCGACGTACGCCAAGTACGCTTCACACAAAACATTTCGGAATTGCGCGCAAATCCTCGCTACTCCTCGACCTAACGGCACATCTGGCGATTCGGAGAGCATTTGATGGTGGATTTGGGTCGCTCGCTGTCATCAATCGGCGACGAGGTGCGCGCCCTACACTTCGATGTCGAGCATGATGAAGGCACTCAAACCTGTTTTAGGAACAACATACTCGGGGGTTGGGGTATCCGCCGCATCGTCGGCGTCGAGGAGATTGGTGCCGCCCAGCCACACCGTGCCCCAAAATGTACGGTAACCAACCCGCGCTGAGATGTCGGCAATGGAATCAGCTGTGGATGCATTTGAGGCAGCGGTAAGAGCATAGTCGCCATAGAGATCGATCCACACCTCGGCACACAGACCCCGTTGTTTGGGTGTCAGCAGGCCCACATGCGCAACGTAGGATGGAACCTCGGCGACTCGGGCACCGTCCGACTCGTCATCAGGAGCATCGATAGACGAAAACAGCGGTCCACCTCGCGCCACCAAGATGAGGCTGGAGGGTGTGTGTTCGAGATCAATGGAAGCCTCGGCACCCCAGACGCTGCGTTCGGAACCCCGTGGGTCAGGGGACAACAGGCCCGACTCCAACACCGTGAGAAAACCGCTGGTTCGCCAAGTCAATCGCCATCCACTGTTGATCTCGACGTCGCCGTACAATGAGAGATCGACGCTGTGGGCGTCGGTGGCGATTGCGGTTGTGCGAACAGCGTTTGCGGCGGTCCGGTGCCCCTGGCCGGCGTGCAAACGCGTGCCAAAGGTCTCACGCTCGTAGGCAAACCAGACTGCGGCCGATGGCAACAATGTGTCGCGAGTGTCGATGGCGTTGTCATCGTTGCGACGGATGGTCAATTGGTCGGCGCGAGCAAACGCCCCAAGAGTGAAGTTGTCGACGAGCTCGATCTCTGCGGTGCTTTGGGCGCCCAGTCGCAGCCAATCACTGTCGATGTTCCCCAACGGAGTTGTCCGTTGTCTTGATGCGGTAGCAAAATCACGCGTTCTCGCCTGGTCGAATGCTGCGTCCGCAATAAGGCTGAGTCGGGTCGGGAGTTTCCAAACGGGTTTGATGCTCAGCTCTCCTTTGGCGAAGGCGACGCGATCGCGGTCACGTTTCTCTTGTTGAGCGAAGTCGATCGTGGTTTCGTAACGCGAGAATCGATCGTCGAGATAACCGACATTCAAGCGCAGGCGGGTCGCGGTGGATGGCGTCCAGTTGAAGTCTATGGCACCACCCAACCCCATGAGTTCGCCGCCGTCCGTTTGGTTACGCAACAACACGTCAACATCGGAGCGAGGTGCCATGCCAGGGTCATCCCAGACGTCGCGATAGAATCGCAGTGTGAGTGCGATGCTGGTGTCATCGTTGAGCTTGTGGGAGACGCGCCCGAGCATCACGGCACGATCGTCGCTGACCCCCGCCTGCGCAGTTGCGTGTCGAGACTCGATTGCCAGCAGCGACTCGCCACTTTCACCGATGCTACCCGCCGCAAGGCTCAAACGGCGCGTGCCCCGATCTCCAATCAACACCTCTGCATCGACGCCGTGCAGGTGACGAGTGGAGAGCCTTACCGTGCCTGCGTGAGATCCATCAAACGGGCCAGCGTTGGTGACGTAGCTGCCGATGGCTGAAACCGGAAGAAGGTTGAGATCAGTGTAACCGACACCCCGACCCGCGAACGGCACGCCGAGGGGAGAGTCGTCGAGCACAAAGGTGAGGTCGCTGCCCGCCGGGCCGGTAGCGCCTCGCAGGATCATGGTGTCCGCTGGGCCGCCAAAGCGAGGGCGTTGGCCAAAGTTTCCATCTCGTGCGATCAGAGTGCTCAAGTCAGAGCCAACGTCGATGAGGCGATTGTGGCGGTTTGACGTACCGTCGTAGCGTTGTGGCGGCGGTGGGATTGGCTCCTGCAGGGGTAACGGCTGCTCTGTTGCAGCAGGTGTTTCCACTGGTTCCGCCGTGGTCGCGTCCCCAGAAGGTACATTTGATTCTGCGACGGGGGTCTCGGGTGGCAACGATGCCTGTGCCATTGCTGTTGCTCCGGTAGCGATAGCCAGGCCGTGCACCAAAGGAAAAGTTAAAGAAAAGAAGGGGATATGTCGTTTCATGGGAGCTCCTACAGCCGATTTAGCAGACCAAGTCGGGCGGTCCAAGCCATTATCCATTGCGGCATCGCTGGCTGATCGGGCAACTGTGCCACTTGCCTGAGGAATTGGGACAGTGCTATTGCATGGGGGCAATGTGCATGGTGCTATTCTCGGGTGAAAGGCACAGGGAGGTAGATGATTTTCGATTGGTTCTCAGGGCTTTTTTCGAACGACCTGGCGATCGATTTGGGTACATCCAACACCCTGATCTACGTCAAGGGCAAAGGGATCGTCTGCGACGAACCCTCAGTCGTTGCAGTACAAAAAGACTCCCGTGGTGGCCGAAAGATCTTGGCCGTAGGCCGTGAGGCCAAGGACATGATTGGTCGCACTCCTGGATCCGTCTCTGCCATCCGGCCCATCAAAGACGGCGTAATCGCTGACTTCGAAGTGACCGAGGCGATGCTGCGTTACTTCATCCACAAGGCGCACAATCGCCGTGCAATGGTCAAACCCCGTATCGTCATCTGCGTGCCCAACGGCATCACGGAAGTCGAGAAGCGGGCGGTGCGCGAGAGCGCCGAGAGTGCCGGAGCGCGCGAAGTCTACCTCATCGAGGAACCGATGGCGGCTGCCATTGGTGCCGAATTGCCTGTCGCCGATCCTTCCGGGAATATGATCGTGGACATCGGTGGTGGTACCACTGAGGTTGCAGTCATCTCGCTCGCAGGAATTGTGTATTCGCGCTCGATTCGTGTGGGTGGCGACAAGATGGATGAGGCGATCATTCAACACATCAAGCGTAGATACAATCTCCTCATCGGCGAGAGAACCGCTGAGGAGATAAAAATGGAGATTGGCAACGCCTATCCTCTCGATGAGCCGATGTCGATGCAGGTCAAGGGTCGCGATATGATTGCGGGTGTTCCACGCACCGTTGAGATTACCTCGGACGAGGTGCGAGAGGCGCTGGCGGAGCCGGTCACGGCAATTATTGAGACGGTAAGAATGGCACTAGAACGGACGCCACCGGAGCTTGCTGCCGACATTGTCGATAAAGGTATTGTTCTTGCTGGTGGTGGTGCGTTGCTCAAGAACCTGGCCGTACTGCTCCGCGAAGAGACCCGATTGCCTGTGATGATTGCCGACAATCCGATGTCTTGTGTGGTGCTCGGGACAGGCAAGGTTCTCGATCAACTTGAGTTGCTCAAGCTCGTAACCATTTCTACCTAAGAGCACTGCAATCAATTTCCTGAGCCGCTATAGAGACCCGTTGGTCGTTCTCATTCTCTTGGCCTTGCCGTTCGTCTTCTACGTGTCGAATAGCAAAGTTTCCAGGGACCACAATGTCTTCGACCGTATGGTCGTGTGGGTTTCCGCGCCGGTGCAATGGTTGACGGTGGCAGTGGTGGATGGCGTCTCGGGCGCTTGGAATCACTACATTCACCTGGTTGGTGTGCAGGAGCAGAATCAAGCGCTCCTCGTCGAGAACGCAAACCTCAAACTGGAGGTGTTGCGGCGAGATGAGTTCCGGCTCGAGAATGATCGCCTGCGTAACCTCATTGGGTTGCGCGAACGCGCCGCCGAGGTCAAGGCGATTGCGGCTCAGGTGATAGCAGTGTCACCAACCCCAGCGTTTCGTTCCATACGCGTCGATCGTGGCACCGATGATGGTGGGCATCTCGGTGCTGCAGTCGTTGGGCGTCACGGCTTGGTGGGACGCATCGCGGCGATCAGCGGTGGTTGGGCAGACGTCATGCTCTTGGTGGACGCCAACAGCTCCGTGGATGTGGTTGTGCAAAGGACCCGTGCGCACGCCCGCGTCCGTGGTCGTGGGGGTGACGGCAATCTCGGCATTGATGTCGAGCACCTCAGCCGCACCAACGATGTCGAGCCGGGCGATGTTCTGATGACCAGCGGCAGCGGGAGTGTATTTCCCAAGGGGCTGCGAGTCGGCACCATTGTTTCTGTGGAACGTGGACGATTTGGTCTTTATCAACGGGCTGCGGCTCTGCCCAGCGCCGACTTTGATCGGATTGAAGAAGTCATGATACTGCCGGGAGGTTGGCCGCGTGAATCAAGCTTTGAGGATGGGGCCGACCTCGAGAGCAATGGTGCCGTGCCCGAAGCGAACGGTGCCGTGCCCGAAGCGAACGGTGCCGTGCCCGAAGCGAACGGTGCCGTGCCCGAAGCGAACGGTGCCGTGCCCAAGGCCAATGCAACCGTGCTCGGGGAGGGAGTCAACCCGTGAGGCATGCGGTGTGGATTGCGCTTGGCTGGTTGGGGGTCACCTTCTGGACTTCTTTGGCGGCGC
The DNA here is from genome assembly GCA_001798605.1 of Deltaproteobacteria bacterium RIFOXYA12_FULL_58_15. Lineage (GTDB taxonomy): Bacteria > Myxococcota > XYA12-FULL-58-9 > XYA12-FULL-58-9 > XYA12-FULL-58-9 > XYA12-FULL-58-9. Next base: position 11,076 of record MGST01000159.1, read on the forward strand.
GATTGAGCTTCGGGCATTTGGTACCTGATGCGGCCGTCGTGACTGTTGTCTTCCTTGCGCTGCGGCGCGAGCCCGTGGTTGTCACTGCGACCGCTTTGGCAATTGGTTATCTGGTCGGACGCCAAGCGCTAGCCCCTGTCGGTTTGCACGAAGTTGCGTTGGTTGGTTGCGCGGTGATCGCGTATTTGGCGTCGGG
>MGST01000160.1:0-1106 GCA_001798605.1 Deltaproteobacteria bacterium RIFOXYA12_FULL_58_15
ATACCCGGCCTGGTGGTGATGGAGGATGGCGCGGCGAATGCGCACAACGAGCTCGCCACGCACGATCGGCTTGTTGAGAAAATCGAAGGCACCAGCTTCGAGAAAATTGAGACCCACTGAGACATCGCTATCGGTGACGACGATTACTGGCAGGTCTGGGTGACGAGTGCGACAGTGCTCCAAGATCGCGAGTCCATCCATGCGCGGGGTGGACAGATCAACGAGCGCGGCATCGAGGGGCTGCTGATCGATGATCTGAATGGCCTGTGTGCCGTTCTCGGCTTCCAGTGACGCAATGCCATGTGTTGACAGCATGAGTGCCAAGGCCGAGCGAGCCGTTTGATCCTGATCTGCGAGAAGCACCCAGGGAGGATCGACACGTCCGCAATTGCGCAGTACCTCCAGCACCGCCACCTTGAGTCGAGCTGGGGAAAACGGTTTAAGAAAGAGATGCTGCACGATCTCAGACTTGCACGCCGCAACCACTTCGGCATGGTCGCCATAGGCGGTAACCAATATTCGTCCAACAGTGGGGGCCGTCTCGGCGGCGTGCCGCAACAAGGATGCGCCGCTCTCGCCAGGCAAACGGTGATCGACGATCATGACGTCGATGCCGCCTTCCGCAAGGATGACTCGCGCCTCCTCTGCTGAGCGTGCAATGACAGTTTGGGCTTCGGGTCGGACGATACGAGAGATCAACTGAACGTTGTGCTCTTCATCATCGACCACCAGGACGCGGGATAAACTCGGCAAACCCGACATGTGCAAATGGTTGCACATTGCTGGCGGCTACACAACTCCTATCATCCAGAAGTAGAGCAGGAAGGATGCGGCACCCATGGCCACGGAGACAACAACACCGACAAAGGCAATATTCTTCTTCATCCCCTGCCGTCGTTACGTGTGATGAATCGGCCGCACTCTTGCGCGATGGCCGACCAGACGAGACTGTCAGCCCTTGGGGCGATCGAGTTTCTCAAAGTCGATGGCCTTGGGGGCCTTGCGATCCGACCAGTCATAGAATCCGCGGCCAGTCTTGAAGCCATCCCAACCGGCGTCGCGCATCTTGTAGAGCAGTGGCGGGACGATGTAGCGCGGGTCGAGAG
>MGST01000160.1:1123-10385 GCA_001798605.1 Deltaproteobacteria bacterium RIFOXYA12_FULL_58_15
TCGGCGACGAGGATTGTCGTGTTGATGCCGATGAAGTCGGTGAGCATGAGTACGCCCTGGGGATGGCCGAGGCACGACTTGAGTGCCGTGTCGATGTCCTCGGTGGTCGCCTGGCGACGCTCGAGCATGTTGACGAAGTGAATGATCCAGGGAATCAGGCCGTTGTTGACGATGAAGCCAGGGACATTGTCGGTGATGAACGGGTCTTTGCCGACGCGCTTGATCAAGGCCAAGGTGAAATCGAGCACCTTCTGCGACAGTGCCGGATGTTTGACGATCTCGACGCCTGTCATCAAGTGCACTGGGTTCATGCCGTGGGTACCAATGAACTTGTCGAGACGGCCACTGGCGGTGCCCATCTTTTCGATGTCCAGACACGAAGTGTTGGTCCAGAAGATCGTGTCGGTGGGCATGATCTTGCCGAGTCGTTCATAGATCCCGAGCTTGAGCTTGAGGTCTTCGAAGACAACCTCGAGCAACACAGGGGCACCGCATTCTCCCAGTGCGTTCTCGGTATCGAGAACGTGGATCTTCTTGACGGTCGTGTCGACGTCACCGTCCCATGTGCCCTTCTTCTTCATGCTCTCGAAGTAGCCCTTGACGCGCCCGACGTTGGTCTCGACCATCTCTTTGTTCGCGTCGTACACATAGACTTCGAGTCCGCCCTTGAGCAGCGCTGTGACCCAGGTGTGGCCCATGGTGCCGAATCCCATCACGGCAATGGATTTAACATCTTCTGGCTTGGGAATACTCATGCCCTTCTCCTTCTTATCGGTGATGTTGAGGTCTCAATAACAAATGTCAGGAAGCTCTCGTTGCATTTCTGCGATTGCGGCGATGATGGCATTCGCCCAACGCTCTGCCGCCAAAGGGCCGTTCGCTGTGATGAGATTGCCAGCGTGCAGCACGTCTGCATCGGCAACCCGCACCCGCGCCTCTTTGAGCTCAGCCAGTGCTTCTGGACTTCGCCACACAGCAGTTTCTTTGTCCGCAAGAAGTCCCGCACGGGCGAGCACAACCGGTGCCAAACAAATCGCACCGACGATCTTTCCCGCTTTGCTTGCCTCTCGCACCAGGGCTTGCAGGCGAGAGTGGGACCACAAGTGGTCGCGCGCACCATCGCCGCCAACGAGAAGCACCGCATCAAACAGGCCGACATTGACACGGTCAACGGTTGTCATGGCAGTCGCTCGACCGCCCATCATGCCTTTCAACCCACCTGTGCGAGTGGAAGCCACCGTGACAGAAACACCCGCAGACTCGAGCAATTGACGGGGCACAAACAGCTCTTCGTCCTGAAACCCCGCAGGGGCTATCACCATCAGAGCCTTCTTGCCCACAAGTTTCATGGGAATGCCTATACCGAAAACTTCCGCTTCCTCAAAGGCAGCAAAGACAACATCCGCATGAAATGGAGGGCAAAGACCCACAAAAACCCAGGATGTAAGAATATGCCCATATTTCAGGATGTTATGTGAAGATTTTGAATCAAGTTGATGCGCTTTCGTGTCGATGCCCGTACAATGGAGGTGGAGTGCATCATGTTTTACCGAACCACCTATTTGAGAATCGCCGCAACCGTGGGTGTCGGGTGTGTCGTCACAACCTGCGCCCCCTACCAAACGCTCAAGGGTTATGACGAGCGCCCAATGATGGCCTCCATGATGCCTGTGGCGACGCCGGCTCCCAGGCCGGCGCAGAACATCGAGGACGATTCGGCAGGGGCCATGTTGGAGAAAGGGTTCTTGTACTTCCACCAGGACCAGCCGCGCGACGCAGCCGATGCCTTCGCCACTGCCATCTCCACAGGCAATCTCAACGATGCGGGCAGAGCGCTCGCGTATTGGCACATTGCCGAATCGGAGCGACGCCTGCACAACGAAGATCGCACCGCCGAGGCTTTGGCGAGCTTCGCTTTGGTTGCACAGGACGTCATAGATGTTCGCGAGCAGCATCGCTACGCGGTCGATGAGGAAGGTGATTTTGTCGAGCACTTCAAGTTGCGACAACGTGTTGATGAAGCCAGAGGTTATCTCAATGCCATTTGGGCTCAACGTGCTCAGAGTTTTGGCCGCACGACGGAGAACCCTGTGGTGATGCAGACCGCTGACGAGGCTCGCTATTTCATCGAGTTCGTCTCGCCCTGCAGTGGCGGTCCAGACCGCCAGGTCGAACGCGAGCAACTCGAGGACGCTCGCTCAGATGGCACTCGACTCGAGCGTGTCAATTTGTTCTGTGACTCGGCAGGTTCTGTCGATCAGCTCTACATGTTGGTCCCAAAAGAGCAAACAAACTAGTAGGCTTTGGCGAACAACACGCGCCGCTTTGAAGGCTTGCCGCTGAACACACAAGCTCCATCTTCCTCTTCGGCGTTCTCGGGAATACATCGGACGGTGACTCTTGTCTCCTCTTTGATCTTCGCTTCGGTCTCGGCTGTCCCGTCCCAGTGGCAATAGGCGAACTTGGAGTCTTGGTCGGCGAAGACAGACTTGAACTCATCCCAGGTGTCGATGCGCACGGTGTTGTCCTTGCGCCGCTCTCTGGCAGTCTCGAACAGCTCTTGTTGGAAATTGTCGAGCCACTTGACCACTCGCTCGCCGAGACCAGCGCGCTCCCAGAACTCCTTTTTGTCGGCAAGGCGGCCCTTGACGGCCACTGAGCCCTTCTCAACGTCCTTTGGGCCAATCTCGATGCGGAGGGGAACGCCTTTCTGCTCCCACTCGAAGTATTTGAAGCCAGGTTTGTAATCGCGGGTATCAAATACTACCGATAGACCGCGGTCGCTGAGCTCCTTCTTCACGGATTCGCCCGCCTCCACGACAATGGCTTCTGAGCCTGCCTTGAGAATCGGTACGATGGCGATGTGAATGGGTGCGAGCTTCGGTGGCAACACCAAGCCGTTGTCATCGGAGTGGGTCATGATGAGTCCACCGATGAGTCGCGTCGATACCCCCCAGCTGGTTTGCCAGACGTATTCCATCTTGCCCTCGGCGGTCTGGAACCTGACGTCGAAGGCCTTGCCAAAGTTCTGACCGAGGTCGTGGCTGGTGCCGGCCTGCAGAGCCTTGCCGTCTTGCATCATGGCCTCGATGCAATAACTCTCGAGGGCACCGGCGAACTTCTCTGTTTGCGTCTTGACGCCGCGAATGATCGGCATCGCCATCCACTCTTCGGCGAACTTCGAGTAGATGCCGAGCATGCGCAACACCTCTTCGCGTGCCTCTTCGTGGCTCGCGTGGGCCGTGTGCCCCTCCTGCCATAGGAATTCACTGGTGCGCAGGAACATACGGGTGCGCAGCTCCCAGCGCATGACATTGGCCCACTGGTTGATGAGCATCGGCAAGTCGCGGTAACTCTCGATCCAGCGTGAGAAGAAGTGGCCAATGATGGTCTCAGAGGTCGGACGAATGACGTAGTTCTCTTCGAGTTTTTTGCCACCAGCGTGGGTGACCACCGCGAGCTCGGGGGAAAACCCTTCAACGTGCTCTGCTTCTTTGGTGATGAAACTCTCGGGGATGAGCAAGGGGAAGTAGGCGTTTTGGTGTCCCGTGGCCTTGAACATGTCGTCGAGGGCGCGCTGAATCTTTTCCCAGATGGCGTAACCATGAGGCTTGATCACCATACAGCCTTTGACCACCTCGGCAGCCTCGGCAAGGTTCGCCTGGCGAATGACATCTAGGTACCAACGTGAATAATCTTCGGCGCGTGGCGTGATTCGATCTGGACTCTTCTCATTCATGATGGCCGCGCTTGTACCGGGAAATCCCTGTTCCGGAAAGGGAAAACGTGCGTCCCTTGCATCACTTCTGCACCATTCATCCTAGACCTTTCCTCTTGTCTCACATACCAGCCCCATGTTGCTCAGCTAGCCTGACGTCATGGTGGGACGCCCTCGAACTACTCGCCGCAGGCCAGAGACTCGAGATCGAGATGGTCGATGCGCTCGACCCATCCGAAGATGTCTTCTTCTTGGCCAAACTGAATACGGGTCAAGTAGTCATAGAGGCGTTTGGAGATCTCGCCACATTGGCCTTTGCCGATGTCGATGTGTTGCCCTTTGATACCGAGCGCGCCTATCGGTGAAATGACAGCCGCAGTGCCAGTTCCGAACGCTTCGCGCAGTTTTCCCGTCTGAACGCCCTCGACAATCTCATCGATCGAAATGGGGCGCTCGACGACGGTCATCCCCCAGTGGCGGCAGATCTGAATAACGCTGTCTCTGGTCACCCCAGGAAGGATGGTGCCGGCGAGTGGCGGCGTGACAATCTCATCCTCGATTCGGAAAAAGACATTGCTGGTCCCAACCTCCTCGACCCATCGGTGCTCGATGGCGTCCAACCAGAGCACCTGTGAATAGCCGAGTTTCACGGCCTTCTGTTGCGCGCACAACGAGTGAGCGTAGTTGGCGGCCGTCTTGGCTTCCCCTAGTCCGCCCTTCACAGCTCGGACATCCTCATCTGAGACCCAGATGGGCACCGGCGCAAAACCGTTGGCATAGTAGCTGCCGACGGGGCCGACAATCACATAAAACGCATACTCATCCCCGGGGCGAACCCCGAGGAATGGGTCGGTGGCGATGAGAGTGGGGCGTATGTAAAGGGAACACCCCGATGCCTTGGGAATCCAGTCCTTGTCGAGGAGAACCAGTGTCTTGATCGCCCGGCCAAAAATCTCCTCCTCCACAGTCTCCATCATCAAACGCTTGCACGAATTGCGCAGACGCTCGGCATTGCGTTGCCAACGAAAGAGCTGGATCTCGTCGTTTTGGCCGCGATAGGCCTTGAGCCCCTCAAACACTTCTTGGCCGTAGTGCAAACACAAAGCTGCTGGGTCGAGCTGCAATGGACGAGAAGGCTCGATGCGGGTGAGATGCCAGCCGTTGGTTCGGTCAAACTCGGTGGCAAAAAAATGATCAGAGAAATAACGGCCAAACCCCAACTTCGTCGAATCCGTGGGTTTGGGACGTAGCTGGTTGACTCTGGCACGTCGGATGACGATTCGCTGTGGGCATGCCATGGGTTCTCTTTACACCCGTCGCGGACGCCTTGGCCAAGGTTTTGATTGTAGTGAATTTTGCCATTCGCCGGTGGCGGCGGTATCAGGGCGGGACCGGGCGGCATTCGCAGCCGCATGTCTCGCAACAGTACTCAGTAACGGGGTTGCAAGCCGGGTTGCACTCGCAGGTGGGAACGTCGATACACAGCATGCGCGCGACACCTGTCTCCGGGTTCACCCAGCAGGCAGGTTCTTCCGGTGAGGGCTCGCACAAGGCTGGTGTGCTGCCGGTGTTGCAAGCTTGGCCCGGGTTGCAGTCGCTTGCGCCATTGGGGCAGGCGACGTCGGGTAGGCAGCAGGGGTCGGCGGTCGCGATGCAAGCGCCGGCACCAAGGTTGGCACCGCTGTCCCAGGTGCAGCGATTGGCGGTGGCGCATGGCCCCGATGTGGCAATGGTTGGGCAAACAGCAGCGGCGCGTCCCCACTCGATGCAGCATTGTTCGGCCGCGTCGCAATCGATGATGCTGCCATCGGCGCCGAAGCCCTCGGGGCAATCCGGACTCTGCACACAGGTGCAGCTCTCGTCGCAGACGAAGCCAGGACCACAGTCCTCCAGAGAGCCTTGGGTGCAACGGCGGTTGAGGTTGCAATATTCACCGTCCCAGGTGCAGTAGGCGAGACCATCTGGATTGAGGGTACCCATGGCCTCGCAGTCGGTCGCGGTGTGCTGCTCCCGGCAGGTCTCGTGACGCGGATCGCATACGCAGGGATCGCTGGTGGCGAGCACGCACTCGTTGGTGTCCGGATCACAGACATGGCAGGCCGGGCAGTTGCCGCAGCGGCAAATCTCCATGGACTCACCGGGGGTGCAGTCGACCTGACATTGGAGATCAAGACAACGCTCACCAATGACGGTGCAGTCGTTATCGTCATCACAGACACCCATGCTTGACTCTTCGGGACAGAACAGGCGCAGACAACTCTCGTCGTCTCCACACCGTTCCTGGCAGGGAACGGGTAACCAGTAGCGGTAGGACACAAACACCAGGTCTTGGCTGCTCCTGCGTGGCACGTGTGGAGCGTTGGCGGCGGATGCGATCTCTGCTTGGTTGATTCCATCGCCCACGGCGCAAGAGCCGCCATCGGGGTCGTATTCACAGGATCCATCCACTGGGTCGCTCTTGAAGCCGAGGGAGTTGGTGGTGCCGTTATAGAAGAACCCCGAGGTCCGCGAGCGTGGCACTTCAAAGTAGTGGTAGCCGTCAACCACATCGGGAATGGGTCGCGCCACACCAACCTTGATGGTAGCGGCGATGGGGGCACCGGCGAGCGGGTAGGGGGCTGAGAGGGCGGCGATGTCCGTGATCAAGAGCTGGAGAAAGGGCAGGTAACCTACAGCGCGGCAGGTGCTCGCGGTCGAATCCCAGTTGCATCCAGGAGTTGTTGTGCAGGTGGTTTGGTTGAGTGCGCCACACTGGGTTTCGCTGCGGGTGCAGACGTTTTGGGTTCGACCCAAGGTGCCAATCGCGAGGTCGCGATAGGCCTGGCCGTCGCCGCGGCCCCAGGTGACTTGCCCGCCAGCGCAATCGTCTTGTCCCAGAACCGTGGCGCTAAAGCTGGACTCGACGAAGCCCTGGACACCCTTGTCGCGGACGATGGCGTAGACCGGACCGATGTCGGAGAAGCCGACCAATCCATCTCTTCCTTCGATGGCGTCGCGGGTCCGTCTTTGTCGTTTGCAAGCCTGGCAATCATTGGGCTGGACCTTCAAGACGCAGGCCTCTTGCTGATTGCCTAGACCGACCTTGGCCTGCTCCCATCGGCACATGGGGTCGCTGGTGCAAGCACTGCGTTGTCCTGCCCATTCCACCGCTGTGGTCGCCGCGTCCCAGGTGTGGGCTGTACAGCGGTTCACGCAATCGAAGCCTACCCACTCGCACCAGGGGGACCAATTGCCGCATTCTGTCGGATCGATGACGCTGCGGCAGGGATCGCCGACGCAGGACACAGCAACATCGGCCAAGTCTGCGGAGCAATGGGGGCCGGAGCCGTCGCGCCATTTGATTGTTGGGGTGGTGCTGCTGTCCGTTTGAGCCGCGAGATCGGGGTCATAGCCGTTTGGCCAGTCGGTATCATAACCCTGCGACTCGCAGTAGGTCTGGGAGCAGGGTTGACCCGCCAAGATGGGATCACAGTGAACTTCGGCTGCATCCCACTCGCAATCGGCGTCGGCGTTGCAATCGGCTTCTTCACCAACTCCAAAATCGGCGCAGTGGGTGAGCAGTGCGAGCGGATCCCCATTGTTCCAGTAGCACAGATCGGGCAGCTCGGAGAGGTCTGCCTCACGACGGGCATTAACTTCCCATTGTGCTGCGAGGCCCGGTGGGAGTTGGCGGCGGATGATGCACTCGTCTTTGAAGTAGAAGTCCTCTTCGTCGGAGAGGAACACGGTGACCAACGGCACAGGGCGGCAATCCATGTAACAATGGCCACCGCTGCATTTTTCGCCGACAGCACACTCCTCGTCGGTGGTGCAGGAGGCGCCGGAGGCGGCAAGCGGCGGGGCACGCGGGTCGCAGGGTTGGCAGTTGCCCGTTGGTTGGCACTCGTAATGACCGGCGTTGTCGACGCAGGTCTCGTGATCGTCACACTCAGCATTGAGACCCGTGGGACACTCTTTGCCGGAGCCAGCCATGGAGCAGTTGAGGCGCAGATGGTGGCTGAGCTCGAGGGCACCCACGTAGTCCTTGGGCAGAGCCGGGATCATCTTGGTGAGCAAGCGTCGCGCCGAGCGGGAGCCACTCTCTGCTGCGGAATGGGGGCGGGAGCCGGAGGTGGTGCCCCCGGTGATGTTGCAGGGCAACCCACCCATGCTGCGAATCAAATCGCACATTTGCGAGGTGAGGATGGTGGGGCCGTCGGTGCATTCTTCGGTGAGTCGCTCGCAGGAGTCGTTACACTCTATCGGTGAGGTCTCATCGACGTCGTACATGAGGCTCATGGAGGTGGTGGCTGATGAGTTCTCGTCTGCACAATTGGCGTCTGGATCAGCGCCGTGCATGCCGGCGTTGCCAAGGAGCTGCAATCGATTGCCCGAGTTGAAGAACGCCTCGAAGCCGGTCTTGCCATCACAAGAATTGGTGAAGCGATCCTGGCGTTGTTGCGTGGTGTTGCCAGCCGCGGCTAGGCAATCGAGGTATTCGCTGTCTTCGTAGTAGAAGGTACCGCCACCGCCGGGCAACGGATACAGGGTGGTGTTGCCCGTGGGAACGGCGTCGGCCCAGGTACGCGGGTCGACGTTCGTGTCGGTGACGTCGGCGTCCTCGAGTAGCCGGGAAACAAATGCCGCTCGATCGAGACAGGTACCAGAACACACAGCGCCATTGCTGCAGGTGCCACAGGTGCAGACTCCGTTTGTGCAGTTCGAGACGGTGCAATCTGCCGGACAGATCTTGAGACAACCAAAGATTTCGCTCGCGCAGTTCTCCTCGCACCAGTCACCCGTGGCGTCGGCGCAGCTCGCATCACATTGACCAGGGCATGGGGTACGCATGTTGATGGCGGGGTTGGTGGTGGTCATGGCGACACGGAAGTCGACAATCTCGCGATTGGTGGTGAGCACAGCGCGGGTGTCTTCGGCGGCTCGCTGCAGACGGCCAATGACCGACTGCATTGAGGCCGAGTCATCGACGACCCAGAGCATGTCGGCTGCCGCCATTTGTGGGAATTTCTCCTCGCACAGAGATGAGCGGCCGGCATCGAAGCGGCCAAGAGCAGACCCGCCGGTCAGATCCTCGAGGCGTACGGTGCGGTCTTCCCAGCGGCGATAGTTGTTGGTGCCGTCGTTCTTGTCGTTCTGGGTGAGGGCGACAATGAACAGCACTGGGGGCAGGCCATCGGTGTCTTCCACAAGCTTGTCGTCATCGCTCTGGCTGACCTTGCGATCGAGGCGACGAACAGCGCCAACGTAGAGGGAGTAGTCGAAGTTACAATGCAAACCGTTCGGGCATGCCGGGTTACCACTGTAATTCGGATCGACGGTGGGTAGACCCGCCGGCAGCGCGTCGGCGGCGAGGGCTCCCGGATCGAAGCGATTGACCAGTGCAGAAATGATCTGATTGCGAACCTTGATGGCCGACACGCGAGCGCTGAGATTCCGGTTGAGTGCCAGCTCAAAGACACGCTGCGCACGGTTGATGCGGAAGTCGGTGTATTGTGGGTCGTTGTGCTCGATGTTGTCATGTGCGGGCCGGGCGGTGACGTTCTG
>MGST01000161.1:0-2627 GCA_001798605.1 Deltaproteobacteria bacterium RIFOXYA12_FULL_58_15
AAACTCAAAGCAGAACCAGCGCCCCCCCCTAACGTCCTGTGAGATCCCGCGCTCACACCACCCTATGGTTTCAACCGAGGCCGCCAACATCCTGGTGATGTCCGACGTCCATTGGCAGATTGAAACCAGGCAGCCTAATAACTCAAAACAGTTTCGGTTTGATCTGTTTCGCTGTTTCGCTGTTTCGGCTGTTTCGGTTTGATCTTGCCGCGGCAGGCGGTTTTGGCTACACCAGCTTGCAGGCGCGCCCTTGGCTCAGCTGGATAGAGCAACGGGCTTCGAACCCGTAGGTCGGCAGTTCGAATCTGTCAGGGCGCGCCAATCCTGATTTTCCAGCTCTTGGGACGTGATCTTTTCGCGTCGCGCCCGCGCTGCATTCGACCTACAGGCCGCTCTTAGGAGTGATATCCGGCCAAACGAGCCTGTTCCCGCAACGTAGGCCAATTGTACCAACGGGAATCAGGTCGTCGAGAGAGACGAGCTGGCCCTCTGCGCACTGCCATTGGCCGCCTTTCGTGACAAGCTGGTAGTTCCCTGGGTGGCCCATTTCGGTGAAGGTGGAGTGCCCACAGCACACGAGACCCTGGACTCTATTTTCGCGCAAGGTAAACATTGTCGCGGCAGGATCTTCGAGGCCGCCTTCCCGGGGAAAGGAGTGGGCACCTGGCGTTCTGCATACATGCTGTAGCCATGGCACAAGTTCATACTCCCACTCTTGGCCTGACGGCTTTGGAGCGCTGTTCGGGCATTCGTGACCAAGCGCGCGGAGAACATAGTCCGCAGGGAAATAGAACAGGCTCTGCTGCTCAGTGGCGTCCCAGAAGTCATTTGCCATAACAAACCAGGAGTGTTCGCCGAAAGCCTCGACTGCACCTCGAGAATTCTGCAGCGGTTCGACGGGCTTGCGATGTACGCAGCTGAAGGAAAGATTGAGCAAGACGATTGTCTCCGCCAAATACTTCAGGGTACTTCGCACGGTGTAAGTCTCCTAACGTGACAATGCCCGGAACTCTATCAACTTCGCCTCATGAATCGAAGCCATGGCTGTGGCCTGATCCAATTGAGGAACGCCGTCACCAACACCACCGACAACCCGCACTTCTTTGCCAGTTCCGAGGTCAAACAGGTTCACCAAGAAATCAACGGTCGTACCTTGCCTCGTGATCTCGATGCAATTTTCCCGGCACTTGTAGTCTGCGTCTAGATTGCTGTCGATGATGTGGTGACGGCGCACGACGCCCCCGATTTCGGTGTAAACGATACCGTGCGTGTTGGGCATGCTTCTGCAGTCGTCCAATGGCAATGGGAAGTCGTTGCAGGAAACAAAAGAGACAGCTGCACCGCCTTCCCCAGAGTGGATCTCACGATAGGGGGCTGGGCGAACTCGACCTGGACATCTCGGAGGTGTTGTTTGATAACTACACACGGATGTATTGCCGGTGGTCCATATTGCTGCTGTTGTTGTTGCACGTCGCCGCTCCCGCCCTGGCCGCGGGTGATGTGGCGATTGCCTTTGGGGGCGGCGGTTGCGGCAAACTCGATGGCGGCGAGGCCTTGCCGTGTCGCGCAGCAAACTTCGAGACCTTCGCAGACACAGCGTGTGTACTGGGTCGCAACTACCTGCACCCACTGATCGTGAAGACGGTCGTCGGGGCATACGCAACTCTTGCCAAGGATTTCCCGCACCGCACTTGGCAGTACGGCGAGACCGGAAAGGCTGAAGGTGGTCCCTTATGGCCGCACAAGACCCACCAGAACGGTCTAGCTGCCGACTTCTTCGTCCCGGTCATCAACAAAAAAGGCGAACCAGACCAGGTGCCGATCTCGGTCTTCAATAAGTTCGGATATGACGTCGAGTTCGACAAGCGTGGAAGAGTTGATGGTCTCCGCATCGACTTCGGTGCTGTCGGTGCCCACTTGCTCGCGCTCGAAGTCAGCGCCAAGTCTAACGGCGTCCGTATCGACCGAATAATCATCACGCCGGACTTTCATGCCGCCTTGCTTCGTGAGGTGCCCGCTATTGAGCACCTGCTGCCGCTCTTCATGAAAAAGGAGGCATGGGTGCGCCACGACGAGCACTATCACGTCGATTTCGAGCTGCCCTCGAACCTTCGGCGACCCCTGGCGTGCCAGAGGTAGATAACCAATGAATTGGTGGAAGAAGCTACTCGCGCTGATGCCTCTGGCGGTAGCACGTCGTGGGCGTGGTGTACCGCAAGACCCTCTATTGGGAGCTGCCGGTAGCACATGGCGACCCCTACGGCATCGGCGACATCATCGATCTTGGCTTTGCACTCCTGGTTCTTCTTGTGGCCGGGGTGACCGCAGTCATCGGGATAGCCACAGCGGTCGTTCCTGCATGTGTTCTAGGGGATTGTTTCGAGGACTGCGGGTGGCGGTGCCAATTCGAAGCCGTGTTCGTGACGGCGGTAGGAACATGGTTCCAAGCGCGCCCTGATCGAGCGGTCTATGGCCACCTGAACCAGCGGCGAAGCATTCTCAATTTTGACTCGACGCTCGAAGTCAGACTCGCCACCGATGAACGCCGCGAGCACCACTGCCCAGAGCATGGTCCAGGGCCGGTATGGCGAGGGCCGAAACTTAGAATATTCTGAAAACAAAACAAA
>MGST01000161.1:2645-10178 GCA_001798605.1 Deltaproteobacteria bacterium RIFOXYA12_FULL_58_15
CCGTTCTGCTATACTCTTTGCCGTGCTCCGTTATCTTCTTGTTGTTGGTTTGGCCGTTGTGTGCGGCTGCCACAGGTCGGGATTTGAAGCCACAGCAACGCGGGTTGGCTATGGCGATGCCAATTCGAGTGGCGATTGGCACCACCAAGCAGACGCATCCGCCAGACCACATGACGGTCAATCGAACATGGGTGATGGTGATTCCTTCGATTGGGGAGACGGCAGTGGCGATACGCTGTCCCCCGGCGACCCGAGTCGTGGTGATGCCGGCCTGCCCGAGCTTGGCAACGTGATCTTCGTTACTTCGACCACCCATGATGGCAACCTCGGTGGTTTGTCGGGTGCCGATGACATCTGTGCCGGTTTGGCGGGTGGGGCTGGTCTGCCCGGCAACTTCGTCGCCTACCTCTCGGCACTCGGCGCGGGCGACACGCCCATCAACGCGGCTGATCGCTTGGGATCTGCCCAGGGTTGGGTACGGCGCGACGGTAGGGTGGTCGCTCTCTCCCAAGCGAACCTGACCTCCGGAAAGCTTTTCTATCCGCCGCTGCTCAACGAATGGGGGCAAGAAACGGTGATGGGGGCGGACGTGCCGACTTTCACGGGCTCCAGTTTTGGCGGAACCATGGCGATCGACCGGCATTGTCATAGCTGGACAACAAACGCCCCAGCCAATGCCGCCACAATTGGTAACGGCGCGGCTGGCAGCAGTCATTGGCAAGCCGCCACCCAAGCGGACTGCGACAACGAGTTGTCGATCTATTGCTTGCAAATCGATCACCAAGATGCGCTCGAACCGCCGACCCCCGTTGCAGGACGCCGAATTTTCGTGTCGGCATCACCCTCGACGGGAGAGACGCCCGACGAGACGTGTGCCCGAAGTGCCACGTCTGCCGGGTTGGCGGGGACCTTCAGGGCCCTCGTGGCTTGGAGCAACGCGACTGCCGTGGAGCGATTCAACCTTGATTGGTGGCCGTGGATACGCATGGATGGTCTGCCGGTGTTTGCCTCTTCGGATGAGTTGCAGGCCAATCGCCCGCAATTTGCCATTGCCTTCAAGGCTGATGGACTCGAAATCGGTACCCCCTTCGTCTACACGGGTGCCGCCGATCTCTTTTCCTTGGCTGTCAACAATTGCAGTGACTGGACCGTAACCAATGGGGACCCGGTCGTCGCGGGTAAATCCTACACGACCACGCACCAATGGTTCAGCGATCTGGGAGATGGGGGATATGTGAACACCTGCGGGTATGGGGGCCACGAATACTATTGTTTGGAAGAATAGCGGAGATCCAAAGGGTGTGCGTGGATGCGGCAACAAGGCGACATACATCTGGGCGTGCGGCCAAAACCAAACTTGTGCTTGGGTTATGAACACCAACGCAACAGATGGGCAAACGAGGTGACTGCCGCTCAATAGCATCTGCCCGCGCAGCGTCTATCTGTTAGTAGCACGTCTATCTATCCAACAGAGATGGCATGTGGTAGGTTGAGTCCATCGATAGAATACGGGCGAGTGATGGAAGCGAGTTGCCCCAAGGAGAGATATCATGGTCGATCTGAGCTTACACTCATTTCCGCAAACCGCGACTGGCTTCAAAGATTACTCGAAGGCACGGCTCGAAAAACCAGTACCGTTTGCTGATGGTGACGCAAAAAAGATCGAGACACACTTTCACGTCACAAAGCTTGAGGTCTATCAACTCCGCGACGACCTGCTTGTTCGATCTGCCGAGACCACCGAGAAGGTCGCCAGAAACAGAGATGTCAAGAATCAACGCGAGTCCGCCGGCACTCCGGCTGGCTCCAAGATCACCGGCGTCGGCAATATGAGGTTCCAACACGAGGTTTCGGAGTGGAAACCGCTTGGCCCAAACGGTGAGAAACCACTTCTTGATGTTCGCTGCCTGACCAGCGCTCAAGTGAAAAAGGTCAAGGAGGCCCTCGACTCAATCAAGGGTGCACCAAGTGTTTGGAAAAATGAAATCGATGGTGTGCTTCCGAGTGAGCTTCCGGGCAAAGTGACGGCTGAGTATTGGGGGAAAAAACCCGAGGACACTGGCGATAGTATGGCCTCCGGTGCGGCGATGCAGGTGTGCATGTGGTTGAAAGACAAAGAAGATCTCGGCCGAGTCAAAATGAAGTTGGAGGACAGACTGGGACGCAAGTTTAATGTGAAGATTGGTGACCACAACAACGGTGTCATCAACGTCTTCAGTGCCAAAATCGACAAAATGTCGTTGCTCGAGGAAGCGGCACAGAAGTTCCACTTCAAAGTCGCGGACGCCCTTATGTTTGCCAAGGACATTGGCCCCGACGGTGGAAATGACAACTACTTCGACAAAGCCAATCCAAACGCATTTCATTGCGCCGATTCCAAGGTTCTGTGCAGCAGTTATGACCAATGGCGAAAAGACCACAAAGGCGATCCCACCACGTTGGTCGTAAGTAGTGGCCTGATCACCACAAATGACCCCAATGGCAAAAAGATCATTGATCCAGAGGTAGCCCGCCGAGTTGCCGATTGGGTCAAAGATGGAGGAAAACTCTTCTTCCTAACCGGCCGCGGGCAAGACACAGGGCCGGGAATGTTCAAGCAGCTCATCGATGCCGCAAAGATCCCCCAAGAAGCAGCGGGCAAGCTTTTCTGCGGCATTGGAAATGGTGGTGTGCTCTTGGGCGGTGAGGTTTTCTTCAAAACCTAAGTATCCCGATGAGTCTCGCTTGCCCAGAGGGCAAGCAAACACCGGCAAAGAAGTCCTTGGACGTGGGGCGTGCTGACGAGGTGGCGCTAAACCCGCAATGGAGGGGTGTCGCACGTAACCAGAAGTTGACTTAGTCACCTTACTAAGTCATAGTTGACGAATGCTGGTGAAAATCCACGATGCGAAAACTCATCTGTCCCGTCTGATTCAAAGGGCGTTGGATGGGGAAGAGATCATCATTGCCAAGGGCAATCGGCCCCTCGTGAAACTGGTTGTGCTCGACGATGTCCAGCCACCCCGACGACTGGGCACTGCTTCGGGAAAGGTGGTCATCCGATCCGACTTTGATGCGCCCATAGCGGACTTCGATGGCTACCAATGACTACCTGCTCGATATCCGTGACTACCCATGACTACCCATGACTACCTGCTCGATACCCACGCTTTCCTCTGGGCTGTCACCAATGATTCGCAATTGAGTGGGCCAGCGCGAGCTATCTTTCTCGACGAGAAGAACAGCCTGCATTTGAGTGTGGCCTCGATTTGGGAGATGGCGATCAAATCGAGCATCGGTCGCCTCTCATTGCAAACCGATCTCCGCACCTTCCTGGACGAGCAACTGCCGCTCAATGGCATTCGAGTTCTGTCAATCACCCGCAGCCACGCGCAGGAGGTTGAACAACTACCCTTCCACCATCGGGATCCATTTGATCGTCTCTTGGTGGCGCAATCGGTTCACGAAGAAATGCAATTGGTCAGTGTCGACACGGTTCTGGATGCCTATGACAACGTGAAGCGGGTCTGGTAATTGAAGGCCGTCTGGCGGTTCCACCGCCCACCTGAAGGATCACCTGGCGAGGTGGCGCTGGAAACCACGTGCCACAGGTCCAAACCACTGGTCTCAAGATGCGCTGCGCGCACCTCGAGCCGTTCGTCGATCGAGCATGAGGCTGGCGACATGCAACGACGTCCAGGGTTGGGCCAACACTTCCACGCCCACACTGCGGCGCGTACCAAAGGGGTTGTCGAGGTTGCCCTCTCGCACCCCGACCAAGGCCACCACACGGACGTTCGGATAATCTTGTGCGAGAAACACCGCCAACTCGAGGGAATTGCAGGACCCGACGGGCGAACCAACAAAAGAGGTGACGCTCGCGCGCGGCCGTTTGGCCAAACACAAGATGGCTTCCAACGGCGATGTCACTTCCTGGATGTTTCGAACGCCAAACTCGACCAAGGCCTGCCGAATCGGTTGTCTCACCATGGATGAGCGATCGACGATGACAACTTCGGGACGCAACTCGCGCAGACGTTTGGACAACTCCCATGAGACCGCGTCTCGAAGCAATTCCTGAGTGCCGTTCTCCAACTGCGTGAAGACTACCGCAAACTCGTTCGAATCCTCCACGAGACTGGGTTTGCGAACAACACGTGCTGCGAGTGCCACAGCGCCTGAGGAGCTCAGCGATAGGACGAGACGCACCTGTTCTCCTATCTCGACCTCCGCAAGGCCGCAGATGAGGGCACCCGTCACGCTCATGTTCACGAGGTGCAAGGCCCGCGGACTCTCCCGTTCCAAGAGAACGGCGGTAAAAGGTGTGGGAACACGAACATGTCGTCTGAGATCCCCACCGTTACCTCGCATCAGAAGCCTCCTCGAAAAGAGTCAGAACAGATCCCACCGATTGGGTGTGCCAGGCTGTTACGGTAAGGTGCGACGACCGGTTCGACCATGAGGTTGTTTCGACGTCACCGCAAGGTAATAGCGAATCGTATCGAGCGATCGGGTGACGGCCACCGGCAGTCGGCACCTGCTCCGCCTCTCCCCGCGAAAAAGTCTGGGCTCGCGGTGCCCCGGTCCCCCCGGTGCCCCGGTTCCCCGGTTCCCCCGGTTCATAGGTGGTAGGAATTTGGCGTAGATTGTTGCAAAATCAACGGCACGGGTCGGCGGTAGACAGTGGATGACGGGCGGTTGTGGGGGCGATTCTAGGATTTGATATCGAGTGCCTTGGGCACGTGTCAGGAGCAATGAAATGCGATCGATAAGCCGCCTTTGGCGCAACAGCGCGTGAACGTCTTGCTGGTCACCTGGTATAGCAAGAATGTGAACCTTGGGGGCGACGAGTACCTGCAACTCCCCCAACTCGTGACCGAGGAGGCCCGCCTCGCCAAAGCAAATACGATCGCCTGGAATGTCAAAGGACAAATCGGCGAAACCAAGGGTTGGATCTACGACGTAAAGGTCGCGAACCGTGGTGCCGACGTAGGCGACGTAGTGATCCAAGCAGACCTTCAATACGAGAAAGTCTCCTTCCCGGTGGTGATTCCTCCCGATGCGGAAGGTCAATTCGACGAGCGGGTGGCAAAGGCGACGGTCGAACGAGCGGGCATATTGGCGTGGAACCTTCAAACCATGAAGAACACCAAAGCCACCTTCGATGCCAACATCGGGCAAAACGACGCCGGGCACTGTGAGATTCGGTTCAGCACCAAAGACAACTTCAAGTTTCTTGCGATCGATCTCGAGGAGGCCGGTTACGATCTTGATAAGGTTTATGCGCAGTTCGGGGCGAATCTGGCTCAGTGTTTTGATCTGGTCCTTCCCCGGGTCAACGAGAAGGTGGACCCCACTTCCCCCTTGCAGCTACTGGACAATCTGAGCATTGCATCAAAGGCCACGGACCCGCCGTCGTGGACCTACACGTGCAAAGGCGACCCCGATCGCACCATCGGAGTGACATTCGAGGTCGAGACGGGCAAATTTGTTCTCTCCGACTCGGACCGTAAGGGCGAGACCCGTGAGGCGGTGGGAGCTACAGTCGTGTTCGATTATTTGGCGATGCTGATCGAGGGCAAGTCTTGGTGAGAGGATTGAGCTCACCTGCCTCGGTGCCCAACGCGTTGCGACAGAGATATTGATCCTTCATGGCACCGCACCATGGGGTAGATGTGGAGGTACGTTGCCTATCGCCCCAATGATCAAATCCTTTGGCCTGTGTGTGTTGACGCCAGATACATTTGAATTTTTGGGTTTACTTCTTCGCCGCTCGCGTTCTTTATGGGCATGTTAGCATGATCGAAGGATCGGGTGACTGCTCCGTAGAATACGGGAGCGGGTCAAAATGTATCTGGAGACAAAATGATGATTCAGCGTCTATTGGGGTTTGTCTGCCTGTTCTTGTCAGTCTCTTGCGGCGGCGCAAACGATGGTGACGACGAGGGTTGCGCACCCGTCACCCATTGCCACATGGAAGATGGCGCGGCCGCCTGTGATGTTGGTTTCCATTGGCAAGATCCAAGCGATCCGACGAACTTTCGCTGTGAACCGGATCTCGCCTGCCCGGGCGCAAAAGACTGTTCTCACAGAGATTGCGGCCCTGATCCAGTCTGCGGTCTAGACTGCGGCACCTGTGACGTTCAACCAGAAGGAATGTGCCGCGATGCCAACACGGCCGTTACGTATTCCCCGGTCGGAAGCTGCCTCGAGGGGTCTTGTTCGTATGCATCGGATGAACATCTGTGCGAGTACGGATGCGATATGGCCAGTGGCGTTTGTATGGGATGCGAAGACAACTGCCCTGGTGCGAATTCCACCCAATGCACCTCAGCTCAGCTGCAGACATGTGTCGTCGACTCCCATGGTTGTCTCGATTGGAGCACCTCTGCCCCTTGCGAGTCTGGCTTCTGCGAAAATGAGAGCAGTTGCGGCGAGTGCGACAACGAATGCAGCGCTGTCGAGGACACTTTGTGTGACTCGGCAAATCTTTCGACCTGCGTGAGCGATGCCCATGGGTGTCTCTCTTGGGGCCCAGAGGAATCCTGTCCGGGAGGTTTCTGTGCCAATGGCGCTAGTTGCGGCACTTGTGACGACCAATCCTGTGGCACCGACGATGGATGTTGTCCGAGCAATTGTACATCGGCCACCGACATCGACTGCCCGATGCCAAACTGCGATCTTCCGTGTATTCGCTTTGTCGATCAGGTCGCTGCCCCTGGCGGTGACGGGCTAACGTGGGCAACAGCAGTCGATGCCATTCAACCTGCCATCGACGAGGCCCAGCGTGCAGTGGAAGAATGCCTGCTCACGAGCTGTCAGGTGTGGGTCAAGGAAGGGACATACTACGTGTATGGTTCCGATCCGAGTCATGAAGAACACAAGGCTGACAGCATCGTGCTCAAGCCTGGTGTCGAGCTCTTGGGCGGTTTCGCCGGAGACGAGACAACCTTCTCAGAGCGGGACCTGTCTCAGCACCGCACGACGCTCGACGGCAGCGACCAAGCTGATGGGGAGAACCACGTCTATCACGTCGTCTTGGGCGATGACGACACGGTACTCGACGGCTTTACCATCCAAGGTGGCCGCGCCACCGCCGCAAGTGGCATGGACTCCGAAGGCGGAGGAATGCACAACGCCTATGGACGTGCACCTCTGGTGCGAAACTGCATATTCACGAGCAACATTGCGGGCACCGGTGGTGCCGTCTACAACAGTTCAGCCGGCGCAATCTTCCGCAACACCGTATTCATGTACAACATGGCCGAACAAGCTGCTGCCATGTACAACAACGGAACGGACAGCGACACCGGCATTTCACCTGAGATCACCAACTGCACGATCGTTCACAATCAGGCAACCGGCAGTTCTGCGAACGACACCATCGCCGGCGGCATTGTCAACAATCATGCGTGCCACACGAAGATCACGAACACCATACTTTGGAAGAATCTCCCCAATGAAATCTCAAGCTTCGATGACAGCTACCCGTATATTCGACACAGTGTCGTGTTTGGCATGAACATGGGTGGTGATGGGACTGGTGGACTGATG
>MGST01000162.1 GCA_001798605.1 Deltaproteobacteria bacterium RIFOXYA12_FULL_58_15
CCCAGAAACGTGCAACGACTGCCTAGATAGATGCGCCCATGTTCGTTGGCGAGGCGAACGTAGCCAGTCGCAGCGACCCGCGACCCCAGGTCGGCATGACGAAACAGCGCTTCTGCGCGCAACCAATCAACACCGCGTTGAGCGCGGCGGGCACCGCGAACCGCCAAAGAGAAGACCTCCCCAATCACGTCGTTGGACCTTTTGCCTTGGGCATGCCTACTGGCCGCGAGATCACCCTGCCACAGCCCACGTCTGTCCCCTTGCCAATCCGAGCCCCGGGTAGAAGCACGGTCATCGGCCCTAGGTCGGTGTCGTCCTCCACCACCACCGGAGTCGAACCGGGTTTCTCATGTCGGTCGCCGCGCAGCGAGTGAAAGTTGTTATCGAGTATTTTGCAATAACGTCCAATTCGCGACCGATCACCAATCCGCACTGATTCCCGCGCCTCGATGGAAACACCGGCATCGACAAACACATCATCACCCAAGACAATCTCAGCACCGGGAGCTGCATGAATCTCGATCGCGCAGGCGGTGGCGTTGAGCTCCACGCGGTCACCCAACACCACGGTGCCGCCACCGTGAATCCATATCCTGCCGCGCACGATCGGTTGCTCCCCCACCGAAGTGACCGCCCTAAGCTTGTACCTTGTCGCCCACTCCCTGAGCCCCAACGCCAAGCTCAGTCGACCGGCCAAGTTGACGGTGTGGCTCAGAGCCGCGTCCCACATTGCCATCTTCCACGACCTCGCTTCTCGCAAATCGGCACAGGATTGCAAATCAGAGACTCACTCTCAACGCTATTTCATCGAATCAGCAGCGATCGGCACGGACAGCGCTCCGAGAAAGTTGAGAAGGTGGCTCGCGACATACAGCTGCGCCGCTTCGTTCAGATGGCCGTCGTCGTAAGTGTACGTGGGCACCATGACCTCAACATCGCGGCCACCCACCTCGACGGTATGGGATTTGCCAGAGGGAGTCGTCGCCTCGAGCTTGGCCAAGTCAAACACCGGAGCCGTCGCAAACTCTCGACGCAGCAGCTCGTTGAATTCGAAACGTTTGCCGTTCTCGGCCTCACCCCACACAGTTTTGCCGAGCATCTTCTTCAATGAACTCTTGACGCCCGTTTGCACAATCGTCAGCGGCACCGTCAAGTGCACGAACATCGTCTTCCGGTAGGCTTTCTCCAAACCGCGCAAAGTCCGCTGGTAGTCGGCAAACAACGCATGCACATCTGTCGCTGCGTTGAAATCGACATAGCAGAGCTTTACAAACGCCAAGTCGACATGGTCCCCAAGTCCGCCGTCCATGATTTCTTTGAATGCCGCAATTTTGCTTGCGGGGTCTTCGTTTCTCCCAACCAAGCTGTGCGCCCATGTACCAGGTTCGAGGTCAGCGGCGTTTTTGGTTGCGACGATAGAGACACCGGCGCTTGCCCTCGAAAGTAGAGACCTTGCCCCATCAAGGATGTTGCCCCCCACCGATTGATGGCCAAAAAACAGCGTTCTCTTGCTCAACGCCTGGATATGTTGCCTGTCGACATCCACTGCTTCGGGAGGTGGGAAACTCTGACCACAGCTCAAAATCCCCATTAATGGAATCAACATAGGCAGAATAGTAGATTGTTTCCTGGGTCCGTCAATCTGAAAGGGGGTGTTGCCGTGCATCGTCAGTCTCCGTTTACTCAATTCGGGTGGCGGGGCGTGGCGACGAGTGCAACTTGACAGCGACGGCACCCATGACCTTCTCGGAACCGATGATGTCAATGATCTGTCGCGTCGCCCTAAATTCGGCCAAGCCCAACGGTACAAAGATCACCACACGGTCGACTGCACGCAACAACCCGATGGACCGAGTCTGACTGATGGGAGAGTCCACCGCGAAGATGGCTGTGGTGTAGTCCGCGTCACCGATCAACCCTGGGAGTTCGACTGGCAGACTCGAGAGCACCTTCTCGGCGTCGGGCAAAGCCAAATCGGAGAGGTCGCATCGAGTGAAAGGTTCACCCTCGTTCGAGCCGGCCGAGTATTTCCAAAATCCATCCATGACCCGAGCACCAGACAGGTTACCCGAAGGTTGGCAGGAAGCTAAGGAGGCGTTGACGACAAGAACCCGTTGGGCAGACTCCCGCGACGACATGTGTGCGAATCCCATAGCCGTGCGAAATATCCGCAGCCCCTCCGTTGCCGGCACCAACGCGAGGGAACGCCACTTCTTCTCGCGCCTCACTTCGTACCAGGCATGTTCCAGTGGAAGAGTTGAAACAGACGACAAAGCGCGCTGTGTTTGTTCTAGGTTGGTGTTTCCCCGATTGGTCATCTCACTCTCATACCACGACCTTGCCGTGCCTCAAATCTCCAGCCACATGGTGGGTTCGGGCGACGACAATCGACGACGATGTCCGGCCCCGCGAAGGCTCTGGGAAATGGGCAATCGCTCAACCAGAATATGCGCGGTCGGCCTTGGGAGTGCGAAACATGCGCACGGCAATAGGGACAAAGGCGCGGTCGCGAACGAGATAGCGATAGGCCAACCGTCGTGGGTCTTGCGTCATTCGATATACCCACTCGAGCCCGACCTGCGACATCCATGCGGGTGCCCGCCGCACGTGGCCGGCGACAAAGTCGAGACTGGCACCAATGCCGAGCAACACTGCGGGCGACAGCTCCTGGTACCAACGGTGCATCAACAATTCTTGTTTGGGACAACCGAGCGCCAACAACACCAGTTGTGGCTCGGCGTCGCGAATGGCAGAGAGAGCCCGCCGCTCCATCAGCGGATCTTTGTCAAACCCATAAGGTGGCGAATCGGTGCCGACGACTTGAAGTCCCGGCATTGACTGTCGCAGACATTGTGCTGCCTCTTCGCCAACTCCCGGCTCGCCGCCACTGAAGAAAACCCGCCAGTGTTTGTCTGCCGCTCTCTGCAGCAACGGAACCATGAGATCTGAGCCGGAAACCTTCCCGGGTAGAGCATGTCCGAGTGCCCGGCTGAGCCACACGAGCGGCATGCCGTCAACCAGGGACAGGGAGGCATCCTCGTAGGCGCGCTGCAAGTCGGAGCGCGTCTCGGCCAAGACCACGTGATCAACGTTGGGCGTCACCACGTAACCGCCGCTCCCAGCCGCGACCATCTGATCGATCGCATCGAGAGCCTGCGGAAACGTCACGTGGTCTGCGTGAATCTTCCCAAGTTTGACTTTTTTCAAAGAATCACCCGCTTAGAGGCTTTTTGCTCGTCGGCTTCCTGTTTGCCGCCTTCTTTGACGCAATGGTGCTCACCGGCTTTGCCGCAGACACCTTGACGACCGCGTTGCCATCTGACTTCGACGCACGACGGCTGATCTGGACGCTTCCAGGAGAAACCAATGAGCGCGGTGGAACTGACTCCGCAAGGACTGCGCCGGCCATGATCTTGGTGCCCTTGCCTACCGTGATGGGCCCAACAAGAGTCGCACCGGGGCCAATGTGCACGTCGGCTTCCAGGGTGGGCGCGCCCACCTCGCGGGTTTTGGGATCGATTCCTTCACCAAGTGTCACGTTATGAAAAAGGATGCAGCGCTCCCCCACCGTCGCCGCATGACTGATGACCAGACCATTGCCATGAACGATGGAAATGCCCGGTGCGATATCAGCGTTCCAATGAATCTCGGCACCGTAAAGATGCCGGATCAATCGACAGGTGACCTGGGGTAACAGCGGCACCCCGGCGTCGCGAAACAGGTGCATCACCCGCACGGCGGCGGACATCTGCAAACCGATCTTCTGCAGCAGGTGTACAGGCATTCGCGACAGTGGGATCGATTGATGATGATACTTTTCTCGGTTGCGCTGAACCGAGCCATAGTCCTCTCGCAACGCGTGAACGAAATGCCGCAATGCGCCTATTCGGCCGCTCGACTTTGTCATGTGTCCCCCTTTGCCCGCACCCTCAACTTCTCCATGCCTTCTCGTTCCCTTGCGCACGCCACGGTGCCGCCACAACCCGGTAAGAGATGCGCGTAAGGTGCCATACTCTTGTCGCACACCACGAAAGTACTCGATGCCATAGGCGAGGGTCGTGGCGGTTATGGCCAGATCCTCGCGGCCAATTCCGTCCAGCCCTCGGGCCGCCTCCATCACCACGCGTGCTGCCGTCCTGCCCAGAGCCGGCACCGCAATCACGGTGAGCATCAATGGTCGAGAGACAGGGTTTATCAGAAAAAAGAAACGCCATGGATCGGCGATCTCCACATCAGGATGTTTGCGGGAAATCTGCGCGTCGAAAACGCCATAACGCAATGCCCTGCCCAGCCATACGGCAAGGTCCGCGTGATTTGAGCAGTGCCTCGTGGCCGCATCGTGGGCAAAACGCAACGTCGCACCGTGCTTCTCCAAACGAATTCCTAGCTCACGATCTTCTGAACGTAACAGCCCGCTGTCAAATCCTCCGACCTCGAGATACAGCGACCTGTGCACCGACATGTTGCCCGTGCACAGGTGCACGCCCCGAACCTTGGTGCGACCGCTGGTCACGGCGCTCACAAAACCAACAAGTTGCTGAGCGTGGAAGCGTTCAAAAATCGGCATCTGCTCGAGATCGGGAGCAGGTAGGATGTGCCCCAACACGACATCGGTACCATCCTTGTGCGCCCGCAGATGACTTTCGATGAAATCTTGTTCCACCCGCATGTCGTCGTCGATGATGATCACGACCTCACCGCGGGCTTTGACAATGGCCTTGTGGCGCGCACTCGCCGGCCCAGCGTTGTTCTGTCGCATCTTGACGAGTCGGTACGATGTCCGCAAACCTCGCAACACCGCGTCCGCTGGCGGCTTTGAGCCGTCGTCGTTTACCACAACTTCGTAGGAGGAAGGGTCGAGGGTCTGGCGATTGAGGTCATTGAGCAAGTCGCAAAGGGACGGACCTCGATTGTAGGTTGCGATGACGACCGAGGCCTTCACCTTGGGCGGTCTTCTGGGTGCTGTCTTGGATGCAGCTACTGCGGATGATGTCACCAGACTGTTCCTCATTTGTGAAAACGTTCGGGGTCGAGCTCTTTGATCTTCTTGGCCGGCACTCCGGCGACGACGGTGAACGGCGGCACATCGCGAGTGACAACTGACGCTGTGCCTACCACGGATCCCTGGCCAATGCGAACACCGGGCAGAATCGCTGCCTTGGCGGCAACCCAAACGTCATCCTCGATCACCACCGGCCGCGATTTGGGCCGCGTGCTTCGATCGTAGATGTCGTGGAATTCCGAATCGACCACCATCACGTAGGGCGCTAGGCGAACCCGATTGCCTATGTCGATGCTCAGAGTGGCACCAACGGACACGCCATAGTTAAAACTGCAGCCATCACCAATCCGCAAGATGGCACCTGCCTCCGTGCACAACTCGACTGGAACATTGACCGACCGCAAGATTACGTCGTCGCCAATGTGCATTGAGCCAAAATTGACAATCCGCGGCCTTCCAACGGTGCGCACTCTTTCACCTACCGAGGTAACGCCACGCAGGTACAACGGTGCCGTCGCAACCGCAGAAACGTAGCCTACCGCCTTTGATGCAATCACTCGCAACGGCTGCTTCTGATGCCGTGCCATCTTATCGCGAATCTCACGCATCCAACGCGCCAACGCTGTGAAACCTTCAGCCATGGATCCTCCCCCTGGGCACCAACATTGTAGTCACTCGTTGCCAACCCTCCAATGCCCATATCGAAAATAGGCACCACCTGCGGGCCCACCCCTCTGGACTTTGGACCCTCTGGACCACCCCGGACCACCCTGTTGATGAGTTCACCGCCCTCCCTAAATGTGCTATCGAGTATCCCATCGAGTTCAACACCGTTGCCGTCCGGAGCAACGGTAAACAGAAGGACGGTCTCATGGTTCTCCGCCAGCTGTGGCACGACGCCAATGAGCTCGCGCAGGCGGCATATGGTGGCAAGGACGCCAAACGTCTGATGCGGGCAATCTTGGCCACCGATTCATACCAAATCACGGCGCTGCAACGCATCCGCATGAGCGCCATCAGGTGGGGGATTCCCGGTGCCAATCATTTCCTAAGGATGGTACAAACAACCGTCCACGGCATCGAGATCGGCAAAGATGTCATTCTTGGCGACGGGGTCTATTTCAACCACCCATTGGGAATTGTCATCGGCGGCAATTCTCGGATCGGTGACCGCGTCCGCTTCTTCGGTAACAATACCGTTGGTACCGCCCGCGAAGACGGCTATCCCACCATCGAGGACGATGTGTGGGTTGGCGCTGGTGCCCGCATCCTCGGCCCGGTGCGGGTCGGCGCACGTTCCACGGTGGGTGCCAACGCCGTGGTCATAACCGATGTGCCTCCTGACTGCATTGCCGTCGGCATCCCCGCCAAGGTCAAACGCAAACCCCCGCCGCGCTATGGCTGCATTCGCAGATCATGAAGTCGCTTGTTTTTTTGTGATTTTTACGCAACGCCCCGAACCTTCCAGCCGAAAACTCTGTTGCGATGAGCAATGAGTCAAAGGTCAATCGGTCGCCCACAAGCAGGGGCCTTCGCGCAACATCGGCAGTTGCTCAGTTTGTTGTAGTCCCGCTGGAACTCCAGTTTGGGGGGAACAGCCATGCACGATAGATTTGATCGGCTTGTGCCAGGAACGCTTGGTAAGCTTCACCTCCTTCTCGACACTCTGGTGGTCATGGTCGCCCTTTTTTGGGCCTGTGGCGGAACCACCACAGTGTTTGAGACCGAGCTCGTAGCGGTGGCCTGCGTAGCTTCGCTGGCCTGGTTCTTCGCAGCGGCGATCTCACGACTCTACTCACCATGCACAGCGAGGTCCTTGATCGACTGCCTGCTGTTGCGCGGGCTCGGTACCATCGCTGTGGTGTTGTCCGCGATGACCACCCACGCGGTGTTCACACATCCGGCAAACTCCATTGAGGTTGTGGTTCTCGGATCCATCGTTTTCGCTCTCGGAAGCCTAAACGCGCTCTTCCTCGGCAAAGACCTGGCATCTCGAGCTGGCGAAGATCCCGAGCACATCGTCATCGTCGGTACTGGCCCCATGGGCGTCGCGACCTATAAACGCCTCACCGATTCGGTCGACAATCCGCGGCAGGTCGCCGCTGTTCTGAGATTTCCTGGTGAGCCAACATTTCTGAGGGGCACCGACGTGCGGGTCATCGGCGAAAGCGACGATATCGACGCTGTGCTCAGCGACTGCGCAGTAAACGAAGTATACATCGCTGGTCGCGTGCTCTCGCAAGGCATGCACATGCAAGAGGTTGTGCGCTCCTGCGAGAATATTGGCATTCCCTTCGCGTTGCCGCTGCACAGTATTCACCTCGAGCGGGCTTCGTTGTTGAGAAAACCAGATTCCACAGATGATGGCTACCTGCACTACCTGACCACCCGTTCAAAGCCCATGCAGTACGCGGTCAAGCGTCTATTTGACATTGTCGCATCAGCTGCGGGCATTGGATTGTTGCTACCTCTGTTTGTCGGCGTCGCGGTCATGATCAAGTTAACGTCCCGCGGACCCATATTTTTCCGCCAGATCAGAGTTGGTCTGCACGGTGCCCATTTTGATGTCCTCAAGTTCCGCTCCATGGTTGTTGATGCCGAGCGACTCAAGACGACGCTCCAGGACCTCAACGAACAAAACGGTCCTGTGTTCAAGATGCGCAACGACCCGCGGGTCACCCGCGTCGGTCGGTTCATTCGCAAATACAGCATCGACGAGTTACCGCAGCTTATCAACGTGCTGCGTGGCGACATGACCATCGTCGGCCCCCGTCCTGCGCCTCCCGAAGAGGTCGCAAAGTACAAAGCATGGCAGCGTCGTCGGCTTTCGGTGCGCCCGGGCCTGACCTGTCTTTGGCAGGTCGGCGGCCGCAATCAGATCGGATTTGAGGAGTGGATGCGCCTCGACTTGCAATACATCGACACCTGGACGTTGGGACTGGACTCTCGTCTCATCCTACGCACCTTCCCCGTGGTCCTCGCTGGCCGCGGAGCCAGTTGATCTGGATTCTTGGAACTCCGCCGCATTGGGCGGCCACACATTCAATTCCAAAGTTGAGAAACCATCCACCACCTATTTGGTCGTACGGACCGAACTTTTCCGATATGAAATCTTCCGAGACGGGCAAATGCAACAGGAGGCGGACTGACAAATGGAGGACAAGACCTCTGTAGCGCAACGGGAGATCCTGCTCGCCCTCGGCAACGCCATGAAACTGGCGACGTCTTTGGGTGTCACCCTCACCGTCGCGTTCGTCGTTCGTTTCTGGATGCCGCGTTTCCTCGGGCCAGAAGCCTTCGGCATGCTGCATTTCGCCGAGCAATTCGCCGCCGCTTTCTTCGTTCTTGGTACCCTCGGTGCGGAAACATACATCCGCAAAGAGGTGGCCACCCGTCCTGAGCATGCGACCGAGTTCTTTGGGAGCCTCGTACTGATCCGTCTCGGACTGTCAGTTCTCATCATGCTTGGGATGGCAGCGATCCTTCAAACCATGGGCAAAGAACCCCTCGAGTGGCGCTTGGTCTACATTTTTGCGGCCGGCCAGGTGCTCTTCGTCACCAATACCTCCTTGGCCTCGATGCTCCAAGCCAACGGCACCGTCGGTGTATTGGCGACGACCAGCGCGGCGAGCAAAATCCTGTGGGGCGGCGCCATCGTCGGTGGACTCATGCTCGGGTATGGCCTTGAGGTCGTCGCCTTTACCTTCCTTGCCACAGAGGCCATCAAAGTCCCGGTGTTGTATTGGTCTGCGCACAGAAGTCTGAACCTGCGCTTGCGCCTCAACACGGGTGCCACCTTTGCCATCCTCACGGCCAGCCTGCCGTACTTCATCAACTACGTCTCCCATCATCTCTACCAGAAAGTCGACGTCAGCATGATCTCCGGTTTAACCAGCGACGTTGAAGTCGGCTGGTATGGGGCAGCGGTCAACGTCACCTTTGCCATCTATTTGCTCCTCCCCGTCCTCGACGCGGTGGTGCTGCCCATGGGTTCACGAATCGCCAAGGAGTCCACAGAAGCGTTGCATGAGACCATGCGCGGCGCTGTCCGCATCATCATGATCGTGACGATGCCCATGGCCGCTCTGCTCGCTCTCAACGCCGAAGACGTCGTCAGCTTGCTTTACACCACGGCCTATCGCCCCACGGTCATGAGCCTGCAAATCATGTCGACGCTGGTACCGGTCACCTACATCTGCGTCATGAGCTCGTCACACTTGATCCAGTTGGGACGCATCTGGACGGTGACGAAGATCTCCCTCTTTGGCCTGGCGGTGAATCCCGCACTCAACGCGCTCTTGATTCCATTGTTCTGGAAATGGCTCGGAGACGGCGGCGCGGGCATTGCCGCCGCATCGACAACCGTGTTCACAGAGATCCTCGTCGCGATCCTGTTCTTCATCTCTTTGGGTCGCCTCGGCTTCGACCGTCAGATTGGGGTCCTGTTGTTGCGACTCGCGCTGGCGTGTGGCGCGGTCGCTGCGGTGCACCCCCTCCTCGCGCCGCTCGGCAACTTCCGCGGCCCCGTAGAGATAGTATTGTATGGCATTTTGGGGGTAACCTTTGGGGCGCTGCCTCTGCGTGATATGGTGACCACGTTCAAGACCGTGCTCGCCGAGCGGCGGGCTATGAAAGACAGAGTCAATGAACCAAGTTGATATGGCAAAGTCCCCAACGAGAAGAGCGATGACGAGACACTTCCACCTTGGCGTAACTGCAGTCCTCCTCCTGACAACCGGCACGACATGCAGCCACGTGCAGCCATTTGTCTGGGCAGATGACCTACCAATGACAGCATCGGCGCCGGAGCTCTACCGCGTTCGCGCCGGTGACCTGGTGTTCGTGTCGGTCTGGAACCAACCCCAGCTCTCTGGCGAGCACCTCGTCCGCGCTGACGGCCGCCTTACCTTGGCGCTTGTGGGCGATATCGCTGTGGCCGGACTCACCACAAGTGCGGTTGCCGAGAAGATCACCACCAAACTCGAAGGGATGGTCGTCGATCCCAAGGTCACGGTGGCTCTGCGCACTGCCAGAATGCCCATTGTCAGCGTGCTCGGCGAAGTAGCCACTCCCGGACAGTTCGAGCTGCGGGACAACGAAGGTATCCTTGAAGTGCTCGCCCGTGCAGGTGGTCTCTCCCAGTTCGCTGATCGTGACAGAATCTTTCTGCTGCGCCGGGACGCAGAACACCCGCGAATTCGGTTCAGCTACGAGCAAATGACCACTCGTCGCGATAACGGCCTCAGC
>MGST01000163.1:0-36099 GCA_001798605.1 Deltaproteobacteria bacterium RIFOXYA12_FULL_58_15
CTCCAACGCCTGTGAAGACGGCTGCGCCTGCGATACCGACTGCACATGCGCCTGCGATACCTCCAACGCCTGTGAAGACGGCTGCGCCTGCGATACCGACTGCACATGCGCCTGCGATACCTCCAACGCCTGTGAAAACGGCTGCGAATGCGATACCGACTGCGCCTGCGCCTGCGATACCTCCAACGCCTGTGAAGACGGCTGCGCCTGCGACACCGACTGCACCTGCGCTTGCGATACCTCCAACGCCTGTGAAGACGGTTGCGCCTGCGATCCCGACTGCACCTGCGACTGCGACACGACAAACAACTGCGACGAAGACTGCACGTGCGACCCCCTTTGCCCGGTCCCTTGTGACTGCGACCTCACCGCGGCATGCGAGAGCGGTTGCGTGTGCGACCTCGAGTGTTCGATTTGCGGATGCAATGTGAGCGGTGGCTGCGACGAAGCTTGCCTCTGCGATCCCAATTGCCCCGTGGTCTGTACCTGCGACACCAGCACCGCTTGCGATCCGCTGTGCCGTTGCGACCCCCATTGCGCGACCCCGTGTGATTGCGACCAAACCGAAGGTTGTGAGTCTTCATGCTCCTGCGATTATGACTGTGTTGAGAGCTGCCCGTATGCGCAGAACGGGACCACACGGCTGCACATACAACTCACCTGGGATGATCTCTCAAATGATCAGGACTTGCACCTCCTCTATCTTCCGGGGAGCAGCGCCGCCTGCAACGACCCCTGGGACTGCTACTTCGGCAACAGGAAGCCCGTTTGGTTTCCACAGTGCTTTGTTGCCCAGGGTCCAAACCCCCGAGTAGACATCGATGACACCTATGGCCAGGGGCCGGAGACTATCTCGGTCGGAGCTCCGGCACCCGCCACCTATCGCCTCGCCATCCACTATTGGGCTGACTACGACGAGCACTCTCCCACGTTGAATACCGTGCGCATTTACATCGACAGTGGTGATCCACTCGTCTTCCACCGAACGGTTCAGGAGGAACAGATATGGTGGGTAGCGGATATAACGGTTGATGCCAGCGGCCAAATCACGGTCACGCCGTACGCGAGCGATGTCTCTGGCGAAGCCGGTACCCTTCAGCCGTTTTTGCGCAACAGTTGTTTCAGCAACTGAAACCCAAGCGCACAAAGCTAAGAAAGACGAGCGGACGAGACACAAGATGTTGTGGGGGCCGGCATCACGACCTTGACGCCACCTGTTGCCGACTTACATTGCCGCATACCCAACAGTTTAAGGAGATGCCGCGATGGAAATCACACGAGGCAATGTGTCAACCCTCGTCGTCCGGAAGGGTCTGAAAGAGAGCTATGCCGACATCCTCACGGGAAAGGCGTTGGCTGCCATCGAGGCTCTGGCGCATCTGAACGTCGATCGACTCAATCTGATGCGGGCACGGGTCGAACGTCGGCGGCAGCGCTACCAGAACAAACAACGAATTGAGTTTCTCTCGCCACAGGCGACAATTGGCAGGACCAGCCTCACGGTCGCCGATGCGCGCGCTGGCCAGTTCGATGGCAGCGAAATCCCAAAAGACTTGCGGCGACAATGGATTCAGGGAACTGGGCCTGGTGCCAAGCCCCGTGCGACCTTGGAAAGTAGCCTGCGCAACGTCGCTTACGCCCTCCTCTCCGGCGCAGACGGTTGGATGTTCGATGGTGAAGACGCCCTCGGACAGATCAGCACCATGTCCCTGGACAACCAGCGCAATCTCAAGCTCGCCATCGCCAGAGACGCGACTTTCATGAAAGTCGCAGAGTCTGTCGCCACGGAGATGAACACGTGGGCCAAGGAGTTCTTCGGCCGTGAGATCATCGCGGATTGGCAAGAACAGCTGAGCTTCACCACCAAGATCTTTCGCGCTCGGGGATTGCACCTCGATGATCGACACATACAAATAAACGATGGCTCGGGATTTTCCGCTTCGATCGTCGACATGTGCCTGTTCGTCACGAACAACCACGAAGAACTGCAGAAACGCGGATCCAGCGTCGTCTTGTACCTGCCGAAGATTCAAACAGCAGAAGAGGCTGCCCTCTGGAACGGGTTGCTCACCGGGTTGGAGAGTCACCTAGGCATCACCGTGGGTACCATCAAGGCGTACGTTCTCGTGGAACAACTGGAGGCGTCATTCCAGCTCATGGAGATCCGCGCAGCATTGAGCCCGCACTTTGTCGGCTTCAACACCGGTCGTTGGGATTACATCAACAGTGTCGCCGACGCGTTGGCTTGGGATCCCGAGTTCCAGAACCCCAATATCGACGCCATCACCATGACCTACGGCTACATGAAGAACTACGAAGACCGGGTGCGTCGCGCAGTCAATACCCCAGATAGGAATGGTCGCTTCGCCCTTTGGCAAGGCGGCATGGAGCCTAACATCCCCGTCGGATCCGCGGCGGGGATTGCTTCAAGCATGAAAAAAGCCGTCGCGGGTGCCGAGCGCGAACAACGTGAGGGTGCGAGCGGCAAATGGGTCGCCCACTGGCGCATGGTCCATATCGTCCGACCGGTATGGGAGAGAGTGGGAGACGACAATCAACTGGGCCGCAAGTTCCTGCCTCTCACCTATGCGGCCAAGGACGCCAATCTCCTGGTGGAGTTGGAGAGCGCACCGCGGACCGTGCGTGGGACCCGCGATCTCCTCAGCGTTGCGCTGCAGTACGGCAACGCATTTGCGCAAGGGTTCCAGGCCGCGGCACTCAAACCTGCCGATTTCTTCGGCAACGACGACATCCTCTATCTCATGGAAGACATGGCGACCGGTGAAATCCGCCTCAGCATTCTCTGGGAGTGGTTACACAAAGCTGCTGCGTTCAGCGAGGGCGATGCCGAAACCGGAATCAGAGCTGGCGGCAAGCTGACACCCGCGATCTTTTCCCAATTGCTCGATGAAGAGTATGACAAGCTCCTCGCAGCAAAAAACAAAGACGTACACGACAACTCGAAGGCCACGACCCTGCCCATCGCCAAAGAAGTGGTCAGATCCTACGTCATCGATGACATCAAGGCACCCTGGTACATCGATCTCCTCAACATCAACCTCAACAACCACGATCTCGAGAGCGCCACACAGCGCATACGTGGTTACATGAGCGCCTTCCGCAAGGACGGTACTCGCATCACCAGAAATCTCGACTTCTCTGCATGAAAATGGGGGCCAAAATGAAAAGGCTAGAGCAACAGATCACTGACGCCAAAGAGTGGATGGGCAGAGCGCGGTTTGATGGCATTACTCGACTCTATTCCGCCCAACAGATCGCGGAACAACAGGGCACAATCGCTGATGGCTATTCGCTTGCCCGCGACAATGCCGACGCATTTCACGAGCGACTGCGCGAGCTTTTCAACGCGGGAAAGAACATCACGACCTTTGGCCCCTACTCCCCTGGCCAAGCCGTAACGATGAAGCGTCACGGCATAGAAGGAATCTACGTTGGCGGCTGGGCCACGTCTGCCAAGGGGTCCCTCGCCGAGGATCCTGGGGCCGATCTCGCGAGTTATCCCTTGAGCCAAGTCCCCGACGAAGCCGGACCCATCGTCCGAGCGCTGCTCACCGCCGACAAGAATCAGCACTTCCTCCGCTCGAAGATGACCGAGGAGGAGCGCGAGAAAACCCCCGAGGTCGACTATCGACCATTCATCATTGCCGATGCCGACACCGGCCACGGCGGCGACGCTCACGTCCGCAATCTCATTCGCCGCTTTGTCGAAGTCGGTGTGACCGGCTACCACATTGAAGACCAAAAGCCCGGCGTCAAGAAATGCGGTCATCAAGGGGGAAAGGTCCTGGTCGGAGTCGACGAGCAGATCAAAAGACTCAACGCCGCGCGGTTCCAACTCGACGTCATGAAGGTGGCGGGCCTTATTGTTGCCCGCACCGACGCCGAATCGGCCACCTTCATTGAAAGCCGCAATGACGAACGGGATCAGCCATTCATCCTCGGTGCCACCAATGTGAGCCTGCCGAGCTACAAATCCGGTTTCATCGCCATCCTTCGCCACTTCAACGCTTTCGGCATCGACGACGTCCGCGGACACATGCTGTTTGAGATTTCCGACGACGAACATCAAGCATCGACTTCTTGGCTCAAGCGCACTGGCGTCCTGGGCATGATCAAAGAACACGCAGAGGGCTACAAAGAGGGCAAGTTCCCAACCATCGACACCATGCTCGACCCCGTCGTCGACAGATACTTGCAGACCTGGCAAGCCGAGGCGGGTTTGAAGACCTTTGGCCGTGCCATCGCTGACGTGATTGCGTTTCGCAGCAACGAGGGAGAGCAGTTCGACCTCAGCGTCAACCAGTGGGATGACTTCGCCAAGACCGCCTCTTTCTTCGCCGCCCGTGAGAAGGCACGTTCTCTGGGGATCAATATCATCTGGGATCCTGAACACCCCAAGACCCCAGAAGGTTACTATCAAATCAAGAATGGCCTCGAATACTGCATTGCCAAATCACTTGCGGTGGCTCCTTTCACCGATTTGATTTGGATGGAGACCAAGACAGCCCATCTCAAACAGGCCAAGGCGTTCTCTGACGCCGTTCATGCCAAGTACCC
The DNA here is from genome assembly GCA_001798605.1 of Deltaproteobacteria bacterium RIFOXYA12_FULL_58_15. GTDB lineage: Bacteria > Myxococcota > XYA12-FULL-58-9 > XYA12-FULL-58-9 > XYA12-FULL-58-9 > XYA12-FULL-58-9. Next base: position 4,579 of record MGST01000163.1, read on the forward strand.
AGAAAAAATGTTGGCCTACAATCTGTCGCCGTCATTCAACTGGGACACCACGGGCATGTCAGACGAGGACATGCAGAAATTTCCTGAGGAGATCGGCAAGCTCGGATTTGTCTTCACCTTCATCACCTATGGAGGACACCAAATCGATGGCATCGCCGCCGAGGAATTCTCTCGCGCGCTCAAGGAAGATGGCATGCTGGCCCTCGCGCAACTGCAGCGCAAGATCCGCCTGCTCGAGTCCCCCTACCGTACGCCGCAGACCTTGGTTGGCGGTCCACGTCTCGACGCGGCACTGATGGCGTGCTCTGGTCGAACTGCCACCACCAAGGCGATGGGCAAAGGATCGACCCAATCACAGCACCTGATTCAGACAGAAGTGCCCACCAAGGTTCTCGAAGGTTGGCTCGATTCTTGGCGCCAACATAACGACGTCGCCACGCCCATGCGCGTCGAGCTCAAACCGCACAAGGCGGGCTCTGAGTTACTCGAGTTGCAGATCCTCGGCAGAAAGGATGACAAGGTGGCCAACGTCATCTTCGCGTCGATTGTCGACCGCCGCGGCAACAACATCTTGTCGATTCGTGACCAGAACACCTTCGATCACAATCTGCGGAAGAAGCGATTGATGACACTGGTGCACGTGTTCCTGATTCATCGCTACAAGGTCAATTCCATTCACTACGTGACCCCCACCGATGACAACCAACATCAGACGCAGAAGATGCTGACTCAGGGTTTGTTCAGCGACGTTGCCAAGGAAGTCGGCCAGATCATCGTCGCCAAAGTCAACGGTCCGTTTGTCGCGAGCCTCCTGGATGCGGATGGCAAGGCTCTGACTCGGCTCCTATCCAAAGGGTAATATCGCCCCGAAGGCGCGCAGTTAGGCGCGAGATGCTTTTGCGCAGCCAGGGCCTACCCAATCCACCATCAAATACTATCCGAATCGCCAGATGTGCCGTTAGGTCGAGGAGCAGCGAGGATTTGCGCGCAATTCCGAAATGTTTTGTGCGAGGCGTACTTTGAGTACGGCGAGCAGCAAATCCGAAGCTGCGACGAAGAGATAACGGCGCAGATGGTGATTCGGGGCCTGCTCAACCCTTTGACAAGACGTCTGCGATGGTCTTGAGCAGCAAGTCGTTGTCTATGGGCTTTTGCATGTAGCCCTCTGGCGGGGGAACTTGCTTGCGCGTGGAGATGAATTTTTTGAACTCCTCCATCACCCCGGTGACCATGATCACCGGCGTCGCCTTCAATGCGTCGTCTTCTTTGACGTCGCGATAGAAACGCACACCGGACTTCTCCGGCATCGTTATATCGAGGAGCACGAGGTCCGGCTTTTCAGCGCGAAGCTGCTTGAGGCCCTCTGCGCCGTTGTGCGCCTTGACGGTCTCATAGCCGTTATCTTCCAACAGGGTGGTCACGAAGGTGACGAGGTTTTCGTCGTCGTCGATGACCAGGATCTTCTTCTTGTCACTCACATCGGCCCCCTATCAGTGCCATTCAAAATCAATGTAACCCGGTTTCACGTCTGCCATGGCATTGACCATGAGCTCGACCAACCCCCCGTAGTAGATACCGGCTTTTTCGAAGGCGTCATAGTACTTGATGATGTCGCGGATTTGCCCCTTGCAGTTGCTGCACGGTGCGCACACATACTTCGGGTGCTCCTTGTCCATCGGCTCGTCCTGGAACGCCTCGAGAATCTGCCGGAACTTGCGGCGTCCGTAGAAATGATGGCGAAAGTCGGCGAAGTTGTTGCCACTCATGATCGCGAACCCCGATCCGCCGCCACAACAATAGTTATTGACACCATGGGGCGTCATCTCGCGGAAACGGTTCTCCGGCACAACTTCTTTGAGGGCCTCGCGTTGCGGCGCGTTCACCCCCATCAAACGAACGAGATTGCATGGGTCGTGCAAGGTCACGGGAAAGTCGTTGCGGCTCTTGTCCCATTTGATCTTGCCGGACTTGGCGATGTCCCGAAGAATCGGCATGCAACTCTCACGGGGCGTATTCATGTCGCCGGTGAGAATCTTGTCACCAATGATGGTCAATGCCTTGTGAGCGTGACCACACTCGCCGAGAACAATCTTTTTGACTTTGAGCCTTCTTGCCGCCTCGGCATGCAGAAGCAAGGTTCGCGCGGTCTGCATGTCATCATAGAAGACGCCGTAGTTGATGCCATCGTAGGCAGCGAGGTCACTCGACAGAGTCCAGTCGAGGCCGGCCGCGTTGAACAACGTTGCAAATGAGCCGACATTTTCCGGCCACGCCATGATCTCGCCGGCATTGTGGATGAGCAGAATCTCGGCACCCTGCTTGTCCCACGGGATCTTTGTCTTCTCGGGGTCGAGCCCGGTAAGGTCAGCTGTATCCTCTTCGATGAACTCGACGTTGTCCTTGACCACCAAAGAGTTCATGCCCGTAGACGACCCGACGGTGAGCTGCAACTCCGATCCATCCTGGTGAAGCTCGCGGGTAAAGATCCCCATTTCCTGGCTGGCAATCTTACGCAACTCGCGCGCGATCAACGCATTGTCTGCACCAATGGGGCATGTCTGTGCACACCGCCGACACAGATTGCAGCGATAGGCGAGTTCGATCAGACGCGAGACGGTCTTCCAGTTCAGATCGACGTCGCCATGCACCCAGGTCGACTCTTCTTTGACGTATTTGTAATAGATCCGCCGCAGGACCTCAGAGCGGTAGGTCGGCCGGTAAAGCGGATTCTTGCCACTCTCTTCGTAGATATGGCATGCATCGTTGCACGTTTGGCAGCGAGCGCAATGCTCCATGGACATCACCAACGGCATCAAGAAGGTCCAATTATTCTCCTTGGTGAACGACTTGCGCAGTCCAGAGAGGAACTTATTGACCAGCTCTTCTTCTTCCGCTGGGCTCTTCGCCTTGGGGATGTTGACAACGATGGTGTCATCGAGGTTGCACTCGAAACGTTGTTTCACCTGGTCGGACAAGGGCGGTATCCGCGGCTCATCCTCAAGTTTGTCGAACGGTGGCGGCAGCGGAACTTGATCCTCGTTCACAATATGAACGAGAGGGCCGTCACCTTTGGATATATCCCTGATGAGAGGTGCATTCATTTCTTGTACTCCTGCGTCGCAAGATCCGCCCACGTCTTCTTGCCATCTGCACCGATGTGCTTCGCGGCCCAACTCACCGGCTGAGTCAACATTTCACCAATCGCAGCTTCCTCATCGCCGCCCTTGAGGTTGGGTTTGTCGTTCCAACGAATCGCATGGTAGGCGAAATACTTGCCGATGAAATGGGACATGTGGGTGAGGGGAATATACGCAACCAAGACTCCCATGAGGATGATCGTCGCGCTGGTGAAAGACACTTCGTGCACTGAGCCTGTCAGAGCCACGGGACTGAAGGTGACGATGCCAGCAAGAAACCCCGCTGAACGGGACAGATCGGAATCGATGGCAATGAAGTGAACCAACGCCAAACCGAAGGCAACGATGAAGAACACCAGATTGAAGATGTCCGCCACGGTGGTGAAATCACGCAGCCCCGGGTCGGTCAGTCGCCGCTGCAACAAGCCCAAGGCACCAAAGATGCTGAGACCCAACCCGCCTGCGCCGCAGAAAAGAACGGTGTTGTGCAGAAACGTGCCGAGGCCACCTGCCATCAAATCAGGAACGGCAAGGCCGAGTAATGCCGAGCCCATCATCATCACCGTAGCGCCAATCACCATGTAGATGCCAAAGTGAAACGGAAAGGAACGGACCCACATCTTTCGGTTGTGTTCCCAAAGCGCCACTAGAAAGAGAATCTCTGGCACCATCACCTTGAGCTCACCTGCCATCGAGACCTCGCGGGGCTTCTTCCACCAGTCCGATTCCTCGAGATAGGAGCCGCCATACTTGGCCTTATTACCTGGTTCGTGAGCTACCGGGTAGAGCTCCCAACGCAGGTGCATGGGCATCCGCATCCACATGAGAACCCTGGCGATACACGCAATGGCGAAAACGCCCAAGGCGATGTACGTGATGATATGTGGGAAAAAAGCCATCCTCTTCACCTCTTCTGCTTCTGTTGCGTCATCCTCTCGAGCGTTGCACTAACACTGCAACATTTGGTTGCAACGGGCCTTTGGTATTGTGTACAACAATAGCAAACATGTTGTCCACAGTTCATTTTGGTAATATGCAGAAGTCGTTCACAGCCGCAGCCTGAGGATGAATGAAGTTTGAGATTGACAAAGTACTGGATTTATTGTCAAATCCGAACAACCGACGCGACGCTGATGCTTTGCCGGGACGACACCGAATATCGTCAAGCAACCTGAGTTTGTTTGGCCAAATGGTGCATGCGCAACAGAGAATGCAACCATTTGCAACCAGGAGTTCTGGGTGAGACAAGATCTCGAACCTAAAATGGTGAACTTGATCTTGGACAACGTCGCCGACGGTGTGTTCACTGTTGATCCTCATTTCAAGATCACTTTTTTCAATGCGGCCGCCGAACAAATCACCGGCTTCTCCCACGATGAGGCGGTGGGTCGGCCTTGTTTCGAGGTTTTTAGAACACCGCTTTGCGGTCAGGACTGCCCCTTGCGACACACGCTCCACACCGGCGAAAAGGTCAAGAGCTTTGAGGTTGACATCCTCACCAGCACCCGCAAGCGCCAAAGCGTGAGTGTATCCACAGCGCCATTGCTCGACGGGGAAGGCAACTTCGTCGGCGGCGTCGAGACCTTCCGCGACATGTCACCCATCGAGGATCTGCGCCGAGCCATTCGCCATCAATTCACGTTCGACGACATCGTCGCCAAGAGTGCGACCATGCGCCAAATCGTCGCCTCGTTGCCGAACGTCGCACGCAGCAACGCCACGGTCTTGGTGGAGGGGAGCGCCGGCACCGGCAAGGAGCTCATCGCCAACGCCATTCACGGCGCCAGCCGGCGCAGGGATGGCCCCTTCGTCAAGGTGAGTTGCGGAGTTTTGCCAAGCGCCATTCTCGAGTCCGAATTGTTCGGATCCGACGACGCCCAGAGCGGGCGACTCCGAGCCGCAACCCATGGCACGCTATTTCTCGACGACGTCGCCGACATTCCGCTGCCACTGCAGGCCAAGCTGTTTGGGGCGCTCGAACCCGCCGACGACGAGGGTGTCCGCGTCATCGCTGCCACCAAACACGACCTGAGCCAACGGGTGCAAGCCGGATCGTTTCGCGAAGACCTCTATTATCGACTCAACGTCGTGGTCCTGCACTTGCCGAATCTGGCGGAGCGCAGAGAAGACATGCCCCTGTTGGTCGACTTCTTCATCGATCGGTTGAATCTGCGTATGGGACGCAACCTCCAGGGATTGACCCATGGTGCCATGTCGATGCTGTTGCAGCACCCGTTCCCTGGCAACGTCCGTGAACTCGAGAATGCGCTCGAGCACGCGTACATCGTCGCCGCGGGTTCGCGCATCGGTCCCGACGATCTGCCCGCACACGTCAGAGACGGGGCACCACCCTCCCCCGGAACCCCCCCCCGCTCAGAGCGGCAATTGATCCAGAGCGCTCTCGAACGTCATATGTGGAGCGTGCCACGGGCCGCTGCAGCTCTCGGCATGCACCGCACAACCCTATGGCGCAAGATGAAACGACTCGGTCTCGAGCGCCCGGCCTGACAAAAAGAGGTTTGGCCCCATTCGAATGGTGACCTGTCGCCTGTGTGGACCAATGCGAGGATCACCCGAGAGCGAGCTGGGAGCGCCAATGACAGACTCGTGTGCTCATCGACTTTCGGCATCGACGAGAGCGGGCGAAGCCCTGGTGGTGGTTTGGTAGTTCTTAAAGTCTTGATTAGTTAAGTCAATATGACTAAACTGGTCATATGTCTGTGTCTATAAGCGACCTCAAGGAGAACCTCTCCAAGTACCTGCGCAAAGTTCGTCGCGGTGGAGAAATTCAAATCGTAAACAGGGGTGTGCCGGTGGCGCGCTTGGTTGGAATCCACAAGAGTGCAGGGAATGAGCGTGAACAGCGTCTGGCAGACGAAGGTGTCTTGCGCATGGGTGTGGAAGAGTCCCTTTGCCCTGAAGAACCATTGGACATTGCCGGTGGGAATCTGTCTGGTGCGCTCGATGAAGAGCGAGGGGATCGGGTTTAGATGCGATATTGGGATACCTCTGCGTTGGTTCCCCTGCTCGTCAAACAGGCCGGAAGCGACCTCGTCAGAGATTGGATCACTGAGGATCCTCGGGTCGTCACCTGGGCACTGAGCTCCGTTGAGCTATGTGGTGCCATCGAGCGGCTGTGCCGAACTGGGTTATTGGACGCAGGGCAGCGTCACGAGCTCTTGCGCCGAGTCAAAAGAATGGCAAGCGATTGGGGCGAGATCATTGAGTTTCAAGCGGTCCGCAGACGCGCCATCCAACTGCTGGCGCGCCACTCTCTTCGCGCAGCCGATAGCTTGCAACTCGGCGCTGCATGGGCCGCCTCAGAAGGCCAGCCAGACACCCTGGATTTCGTCTGCCTCGATCGGAATCTTTCCGACGCCGCTGAAAGGGAGGGGTTCAATGTGTTCAGCTGGTGAAGACTGAGCCCCGATCACGCCGCAGCGCCCGAGCTTCGATTATCGGTACGGCGTCGCTGTCACAACAGGGGATCATCCTTCTCATGAATGTCGACACCCGCTGCGATGTGGCGACCAGCACGGCGATCTCCTCCGACGAATAGAGCCGGCCCTGGCCCACCCATTCGCAAAACGGCAGAACCAACTGTCTGCGCTCAAAGAACTCCGGTTACCTGAGTCCAAGAACGGGACCTATCTCGTCCACGATTTCAATGGCCACCGCCACCGACGGCATCAATGGGTGACTGGTCAGGGCGAGGATCGCATCACGGCGCGAGGAGGTCATTGCCGCACGGACGGTGAGCTCTTCGTAGGCCTTGACGTGTTGAATCATGCCACGAATCTCTGGCTCGAGTGGCCGCTGCGCAAGCGGATGCGCCCCCCCCTTGTTCACCTTGCAAGGAACCTCAATGCAGGCGTCCTCTGGCAAATCCCGAACGGTGGCACCGTTTTGAATATTGACGGTCAATACCGCACCGGTGTCATGGGCAATGGCCTCGATGACCTCAAAGGCTGCATGGGAATAGAAAGCGCCGCCGCGTTTCTCCAATGACGCGGGCTTGTCGACATGGTTTGGGTCGGCATAGTACTCGAGCAGCTCCTCTTCGACCTCCGTGACCAGGGCAGCGCGTGTCTTCTCTTTCGCTGCTTGTTCGGCAATCGTCTCGCGCCGCATGAAGTAGTAACGCAAATACCCCGACGGAATCATGCCGAGGGCCTCGATAAAACCATCGGGATATTCGAGATCGGGCAGATTGGCCGGCTTGCCGGCTTCGCCCGACGCTTCCCGAATCAAACGGGGCAGGATGTCCTGGCCGCAATGGCGCACGCCGCGAATAAAGGAGAGATGGTTGAGACCGACCGAGTCGATCTCCAGGCTCTCGGGTGACACCCCGAGAAGTTTTGCAAAATCCATGCGGAAACCGAGAGGTATGTTGCACAACCCGATGGTGGGCACGTTGCTGTGATTGAGCAGCGCCTGGGTGACGATGGCAACCGGATTGGTAAAATTGATCAAATGCGCACGCGGAGCATGTTGCGCGATTGCCGCGGCAATCTTGAGAATCTCCGGAATGGTTCGCATCGCCTTGGCGAAGCCGCCAACGCCAGTGGTTTCCTGACCGAGAATGCCGTGTTTCTTGCCGCGTTCTTCATCACGCTGCCGCGCCTTCTGCCCGCCCACCCGAATCTGGGTGACCACGAAATCGGCATCGCGTACCGCATCACTAAGAGACGAATGCAAACTGACATCGAGGGTTGGGGCGATCGCGTGTGCCATGCGCTGTGAGAAATGGCCAACCGTCTGCAAGCGGGGGGCATTGATGTCGTATAGACTCACCTCCGTCAAACTGAGCTCCGTGGCCCTTTTCGCCAAGCCATCAATGAGCTCGGGTGTGTAGGTACTGCCTCCACCAACCACTGCGATCTTCATGTCCCTATCCTTCATCATCGCGAAGAGCCCACACTCGCTCGCCGCTGCCGCCCATCTCAATCGTACTCGAGTCGCATGGTAACGGCCTCGTATGCAGCCCGCAAGCTGGTCTCGCGGGAACAGAAATGAGAAAAGACACTCACAAAAAGAGGATGACGTAGGGTCTGCGGGGCTCTATCTTGCCGCCAGGAGGCTCTTGATGCCCATGGGTTTGCTCCGACCAGCGACGGCACTCGCCTTGACAGCGATTCTCGCCTTGACGGCGATTCTTGCCTTGGGCTGCAGCGACGACAGCAAGAAGTCGGCAGTCACCTGCGAAGGGGATCTGACCACGCGGACTCTTCCAGAGTTAATCGATACGACGTTTCCCATTGGGCCCATCGTGCTCCACACAACGGGCACCACCACAACCATCATGTGGGAGAGCGAAGACCCTTGCACAGGGGAGATCGTTTACGGTGCCAAAGGGGCGCCCTTGAGCCGCACGGCGGCAGCAGCCATCAATGGGCGGATCTACAAGGCAGCTCTCGACGGCCTCAAACCTGGAGTTGAATACGACTATCGCGCCCGCGCCTGCGACCTGGAAACGGCAACGCTCACCTTTGCGACGGCACCTGCTCCCACGGCTCCCGTGCGTTTCGCTGTGATAGGCGACACCCAGTCACACCCGGAGATTTCCTCGACGGCTTTCGCCAGCATGAAAGGCCACGCCCCGGCCTTCATCATGCACGCGGGCGATGAGGTGGAGGACGGGACCATTCGTGACCAGTGGCGCGATGAGATCTTCACCCCGCTTCGCCAACTCGGCCACTACGTTCCTTACTGGTCGACCATGGGCAATCACGAGAACAACGCGCAGTTCTATTACGACTACTCAGACAATCCTTACACCGGTATCTTTGGCGAACCGGCCCGTGGGGCTTTCTACTCCTTCACCTTTGGCACCGTGTTTTTTCTCGTCGTCGACACCAACAATTTTCTACTCGGGCTCGCAACCTATGAAGAATCCGACGTCACCGATTGGATCCGTAAACAGCTCGCGTCCGAGGCGGCACAAAATGCCACCTGGCGACTCGCCATCGGTCACCACTGGGCATTCTCCGAATCCTGGGGGCACTGTGACGGCATCGCGCGTTTTAGTGCCATCGATGAGTGGCTGATGCCCCTTCTCGAGGAACACGACTTTCATGCCTACTTCGCGGGTCACACCCACGCCTACGAGAGAGGCAGCGCCCATGGCGTCACCCACATCATCTCCGGCGGCGGCGGCGGCGACCTCGACCACTGGTGCAGGGATATTCAGGAGGTCGAAGTCACACAATACCGCCATCATTATGTTTTGGCCGACGCCACTTGTGACAGCCTAACCCTGCGGGCCTTCGACCCCACCGATAGCGGCGAACCTTTTGACACTGTCGTCATCACACGAGACTAAGAAAGTCATCATGGCAACAAAGATCGTTTTGATAGGTGCGGGTAGCATCGATTTTGGCAAAGGACAAATCGTCGATATTCTCGCCGCGGAGGATCTGCGCGGCCGCGGCATTGAGCTCGTCCTCGTGGACATCGACCAGCGTGCCCTCGACACCATGATGGCGCTGGCAAAACGCGTCGCCGACTATGTGGGGTCCGACATCCGCTTGTCCGCCTACACCGACCGCCAGGTCGCTCTCAAAGGTGCGAACTATGTCCTCGCGGCTGTAGCGCGCAAACGAATGCCATTGTGGGAACAAGACTACCGGGTACCCCAATCATACGGAGTGCGACACATCCTCGGCGAGAACGGCGGACCGGGAGCCCTATTCCACTCCCTGCGCAGCCTCAAATTGGTGATCCCCATCTGTCGGGATATCGAGACCATTTGCCCCGACGCGCAGTTCTTCAATTTCACCAATCCCGAGGCACGGGTGCTCCATGCCATCACCCATCTCACCAAGGTTCGTGCCACAGGTTTTTGCCATGGTTTCTTCGCCGCGGAGAAAGTGATCTGCCGCTACCTCGACAGATCACCCGACGATCTCGAGATCATCTCGGCCGGCATGAATCACTTTTACACAGTGCTCAAGGTGACCGATCGCCAAAGTGGAGACGACCTCACCGAGGAGGTTTTCAAACGCGGCCTCGAGGATCCCCAAGCGCCGCCCCTGTGGCGTCAGATGATCGAAGTATTTGGTCTGTTCTCCTACCCATCAGACGATCACATCGGCGAATACCTCGCCTACGGTGGCGACTTCGGCCATGGCAAATGGCCCTATGGTCGCGAGTGCCGCAACATTCCCCTTTCCGGCAATGAACTCATCTTCCACGCCAAGCCACCTGTGGCACCCTATGCCAGCGGCGAAACGCCACTCGACGATGCTTTCGTCGAGCCCAGCTGTGAGATCACCGTTCCCATCATCGCTGACATCGAACTCCGCCGTCGCATGTTCCGCCCGTCGGTGAACGTGCAAAACACCAGTGGCTTCGTCGAAAACCTGCCCCGTCATGCCATCGTGGAGGTTCCGGCGATGGTCGATGGCGACGGCATCCATCCAATGAAGGTCGGGCCCATCCCGGAGCCCATCGCCGCCATCATTCGCACCCACTACGCCATCCACGACCTCGTCACCGAGGCATTCCACACAGGCAGAAAACGGCCGCTGTTGCAGGCCCTGCTCCTCGATCCATGCATTCACAGCCTCCATGCCGCTCGCGGCATTCTCGATGACATGCTCGAGCTGCAAAAGGACTATCTCCCCGAGCTCAGATAGCCTACGCAGACAGATTTGATCAGGAATCGGACGATGAGACTCAATCGCAATCGATGAGTTCGGCAAACGGCGAGACACCGACGCTCTTCTCCAAACCAGCGACGAAGTTCTCTCGGGCCATTGTTTCTTCGACGCTCGCCCTCGAAGGGGACACCGTAGCAATGTTGCCCCCCCCTGAGGGGTCGCGAGTGGCGGCGTGCTGAACCCGCACTGACTCGTCCCGACCGTGGTCGTAAGCCAACATCACGGCACCCACGATAGGTTCGACTCGCAACCGCGCGACACGCACCCGCGGATACGACTGTCGCAGTTTCGTTACGACTGCCCGAATCAACGTGCGGTCGTCGCCCTTCTGCAGCACAGACCCGCCAAGAACGACGTGAACGATCTCGTCGCGGGAGAACAGACGATCGAGCACAATCCGCAAACACAGAGCGAACTCATCCCCAGCGCGTTGCAGCAGCGCACGGGCGACAGCGTCACCCTCGCCTGCCGCCTCAAACACGCACGGTGCCAAACGTCCGTAGTGGGAATCCTGGAAGTCGCCAGCCATCCACAGATCAATGATGTCTTCGAGAACGGGCACACCGAGCGCCGCACAGAGCTTATCCCACAGGACCGTCGGCTCGCCGCGGCCGTCGCGACCCCGCATGGCAAGGCCAAGCGCCTCGCGTCCGACGTCGTTGGCCGAGCCAGAATCACCGAGCTCGCTGCCATAACCGCCAACAAACTCGAGCCGGCCCAGAGCGTCGCGACCGACCGTATTGGTGCCGGTCCCCGCTACCATGGCAGCACCAACTCCAGCCGGAGTCCCTGCGCCAAGAGCGATAACACTGTCGTTGACCAGAAGGGGCGCATTGCGGAAAGGGGGAAGCTGTCTTTGGATAGCTTGATAATCCTTAGGACGGTCGGCCCCGGCGATCCCAAAACAGGCGGCCTCAACATCTCCGATGGCCACGCCAGCAACTCCGAGAGCAGACCCCACCACCGCAGAGATTCGCTCCTCGGCTACTCGGGGGCCCACACACTGATAGTTGGCACCGATACCCTCGGCGCGGCCGAGCACCTCACCTGCGGCGCTCACCACCCATACGCGCGAGCGCGTGCCACCGATGTCGGCCCCGAGATAGAGAGACTGGGTCACTTCTTCAGCTCTGATTTCATGCATCCGCGTGGGGCCAACCGGGTGTGCACCCACAGGGCAGTGCCGGCTCAGTTGTCGCCGAGTTGGGGATCACCACCTATTGGATCACCGCCGGCACCGTCATCAGCCGCGCCGTCATCCCCGCCGTCGGGTGCCGGACAAGATGGGTGCGGTATCGACAACAGGCAGGTCAACTCTGGCGGCAAACACGCCTTGAACGGCAGCGGTTGAAATTCCCCGCCGGCTCCGTCCATGCAATCATAACCCGGACGACAATCAGTGCCGCTTTGACAAACCTTGAAACAGGCCCCTAGGGGCTGCTCGACATATTGTTGCAGATCAAAGCAGTAGGCACCCTCACCGCACTCCTCGTCACCCTTGTTGGTGACACATCCCAAGCGCGAGCAATACCCGTCGGGAATATTCACATCTTCTTCGACGAGCTGCCTAAATGAGGCGTTGTCTAGACAGACCGCTTTGTCACCCCCAGTGCACTCACTGCTCACGTCGCATGGCGAGCCCGTGGGCAAGGTCTTGTCGGCTTCCTTTTTGTCCTCCTCGCAAGCTGTCACACCCGCAAAAAGAACCGCGACGCAGCATGCACCCAACCAGTTCTTCGTCATCATCGAACCACCACCATGTTTAGGGTCGTTTGCGTTTCCTTAGTAGCCCATTGTCCGTCACGAAGTCTACCCGCTGCGCTTGCAGGTCGGCCTGCTTTTCCCTATCGTCGGCTGTCTCCACTTGCCGGAGTTTCCAATGTTTGTTCCCGTTCTCGCAATGCTCGCCACTCTCCCGGCCGTCGAAAAGGTAGCCGTGCTCCCAGTCCAACTCGACGCTGAGCTCGACGTGCCCAAGGAAATGCTCGTGCCCCCCGCTGTCGATGCCGGCACCACGGCAACCGCTTCCGTCGACATGAACACTCCACCCACCGATGCCACAAACCAAGCTCCGGCGTCGCCAGGCCCGTGGCAGAGGTACACCGATTACTTCGATGGTTGGATTGAAAAGGCGTTGGTCATGCCGCTTTGGGGCAACACCGGACAGCTCCCCAAGGGCATGCTGAAGATCAAGTACGGCATCGTTTTCGCCAACGCGGACACGTACCTCAACGGTGAAGGTGAATCCGTCACCCTGATCCCACCGATTACCATCAATGATTTCCCCGATCCGGGCGACGAGCTGGTCATCGACCCCCGAGTGAATGGCGGTGGTGCCGAGCACACGCTTGATGTTAGCTACGGCATCACCGATGCGTTTGACGTCTTCGTGAAGATCCCATTTACCAGTGCCGACACCGAGCTTGCACTGCACATGCGGCGCAACGGTGAGGACCTCGACCCCTTGACCCGCGGCTTCTTCGAAAGCTTTCTCATGGCGAATGGCCGGCCACTTCCGGGAGAGGGTTTCAATGGCTCGATGGATCTCGGCGACATGCGAACTGGGGTCAGCTGGAATCCTTTTCGGAACGAATACCTCTCGGTGGCTTTGACCCCCGCGGTCACCTTGCCCACGGGAACACCGGCCAATCCCAACAACGATCTCACCTTCCTCCTCGGACCTGAGATTGACCGTGGCATGGGGGCTTGGGCCGGCAATCTCAACTCATCCGTGGACATCCGTCCCGTGCGTTGGCTGATATTTTCCTTCGACGTCGGCGCCTCGTACCGTTTTGGCTACGAGCGCAAGTCACCCAAGTGGCTCGCGATCACCGATTGTGCTCGCCTAAGCGATGCCGACGAGCGCACCGCGAACCGCTGCTCGGCAGGATCTGCCCCCTTCGATCCATCCTATGATCGCGACCAGTCGGAGATTTTCCCCAACATGGCCGCCCTCGAGTCGACCTATCGTGTCAAGCCAGCCCTTTCGACCACTGTCCAGGCGGGCGTGACCTTCGATATCTTTGGCGCGGGACTGTCGGGAACCTGGCAGTTCGTGCGCAACGAGGCACCCTTGTTTGACGCCGCCGATACCGACGCAGGCCGCACATTCGAGCAATGGGCCAAATCCTTGGAGATGTTTGCCGCATCGGAGGTGCACGTCGTTGTGGTTGCAGCGCAGATCCCGTTGTTTCCCCTCTATCTGCCTTTGCGAATCACCCCCAACGCCCGCTGGATCGTCGCTGGCCGCAACACCGTTCGCCTAGACAACCAATACGGCATGACCATAGAGGGCTTCATCCCAGTCAACGACTTCTTCTAACACTCCAACGGGACGCAGCACGCTCCCAGTGAGATACGATACGTGACGCTTCGCACCGACCTTGCAAGCATAGCCATCACAATGGCGGTCGCGTTTCCCAACAACGTCGCAGGACAAAGTCGCATGGAACCTGTGGGCTCGGCGCTTCCCGGCGACGCGTTCGTTTCCATGCCTGCTGCGTGGATACCCAGTCTGCTAGCCGCTGACGCACGTCTCGATCTGCACCACCTCGTCCAGTCAAACCGTGCCATACCCGCGGGGCACACAGTACTCAACGCCGCAGCTTCGGCCATGATCCTCGAGCAGCTCCTCATTGCCGCCAGCATGCCGGTCGGTTGGCATGACGACGACTTCGTAGCATCCGACGGGACCGTTGCCATTCGCGGCAACCTCGCGAGCCTCGACAACCGAGCCTGGGTGCTCGCGGCACAGCTCGACCTCAGCATCCCGTTCGGCAATCGCGACGCATGGCTCGGTGACGGTGGCTGGGGTTTAACCGCCCGAGCCCTCGTCGGACTGCGGTCCGGTCGCCTCTTTGCCACCTTCGCCCCTGCCTTCGTCGCTCGCGGCTTCGACTCCGCCCCCATGGTCGCAGACCAAGTCGACTTGCCTTTGGGAATTGGTTGGCACGTGATCGACGAGCGGGGTCTGGTGACTGCCGAGATCAATGCTCGGTTCTCGTTGCCCGATGGCAACGGCATCATCGGTGACCGTGTGGCGGCCACAGCAATGGTTGGCACCCGATGGTATGTAGGCCCCTTGGCCATCGGCCTTGGCATTGGGCACGGACTCACCGACGCCCTCGGCTCTGGCACCTGGCGCTTCAGCTTCAATTTGGGTTGGGAAGAACCCCTGAGATTGTTTGACGGCGACGGCGACTTTGTCCCCGATTACGCCGACCCGTGCCCGCAGCAGCCAAGTGGCGATGGCTCTGGCTGCCCGCGTGCCGATGCCGACGCCGACACAATCGTCGACGCGGTCGATGCATGTCCCAACGCCCCTGGCCTGGTTCACCGAGATGCGACGAAGACAGGTTGCCCACCCGGCAAGGCAGAGCCATGACTTCCAGCCAGGCCATCCCGAACCGCATCGGTCAACGTCTCTCCCTGCTGCGTCAGCTCATCTACGCAAGTGGCAATCTCACCGTTGGCCTCGTACCTACGGCGGCAAGTGCCTATTTGGGTCATTACTATTTTGGCCGCGAGGGCGCGGGCGGCGACAAGATTGTTCTCATGGGTGCCGCGACCTTCGGATTTATCTGGTTTTTGGCCAATGCCATCAATGCCATCACCGACCCCGTGGTGGGGCTGTTGAGTGACAGAACCCGGTCGCGCTGGGGACGACGACGCCCCTGGGTTCTGATCGGGGCGCCATTTCTCGCCCTGTGTTTCTATCTCACCTGGATGCCCATCACCGACACCCCCTCCGTCGCCAACAACGTGTTGCTCTTTGTTGCCCTCACCGGGTTCTGGCTGTTCTTCACTGTCGTGGTAGCGCCATATTTGTCGATGCTCCCCGAGATCACCCCCTACGACAACGAGCGGGTTCGCATCTCCGTATTCATGAGCATTTTTGGCGAAGTCATCGGTCCCACCCTCGGCAACCTGTTTCCCGTATTCGCAGGACTCACCGCCGCAGGTTTTCTCTTCTGCAAAGACGGTTGGCAAACAACGGCGCTGTTGTTTGCCGTCGCGACGGTCGCATTCGCCTTTGTCGCGGCCGTGTTCACCAAGGAAGTCCACACGCCACCTTTGGAATCCGAATCTGGCGTCGCGAGCAAACCAGAAATTGGCATCGCCATCGCTATCAGAGAATTTTGGTCGGTTTTCAGGAGCGACGTCTTTCAGAGATACATCGTCGGCGTCTTCTTCTATCGCCTCTCCCTCGTCATCACCGTGTTCATCTCTCCGTTCGTCGCGACTCAGATCCTCGCCGCCTACTCCCTCAATCCCGTCGACCTGGCGATACTGAATATCATGCCTGGAGTCGTGGGCGACAACGGCGTCCCCCAGTGGCCGCAGGTCGCGGGTTACTTGATGATGCTGGTGCTCTTTGGGGCTCTCTTGCTCTTTCCGCTGGTCGGCAAGCTCGTCACCCAATATGGCAAACGCGCGCTCTTCATTCTCGCCCTCACGTGGCTGGGGATCGTCCTTGGCCTGATGGCTTCCATAGGCACCCTGCCGTTTATCTCCCCTGTATTACACACGGTCTGTCTGTACGTGCTCGCCGCCTTTCCTGTCGCCATCGCCATGGTCATCATCCGCCCTCTGCTCGCGGACATCATTGACGTCGACACCGAGCGAACGGGGGAACACCGAGAGGGCCTATACAACGGCGTCGAGGGTTTTTTGTTGAAGATCGCCGCCGGACTCGGTCCCTTGATCGCCGGACTCATCTTCACAGCCTTCGACAACGATTTGGGCGTTCGTCTATGCGGTGCCTTCGCGGGCACCGGATTGTTGGTGGCTGCCATTGCTTTCACCAAGTATCCAATCAAGAAATGAGGGCTCTGGGATGAACCTCCACGCCGACCCCCGCTCACCGTACCCCGAGGACGTCAGCAGCCAATGGATTCTCCAACGCAGCGGCAAACCCATGTTCGTCTTC
Source organism: Deltaproteobacteria bacterium RIFOXYA12_FULL_58_15 (assembly GCA_001798605.1). Classification (GTDB taxonomy): domain Bacteria; phylum Myxococcota; class XYA12-FULL-58-9; order XYA12-FULL-58-9; family XYA12-FULL-58-9; genus XYA12-FULL-58-9. The sequence goes on from MGST01000163.1 coordinate 21,306, forward strand.
GCACATCAAGATGACGAAACCGCCATGGCCGGTGTCATCCAAAGGGTTGCCGGGGATGATCAGCGTGGTAGGTTCGTGTGGTGGACCAACGGCGATGGGCCGGCCTCCGCCCTTGGCGCCGACCTCGACGAGTATGCCAAAACGCGCATGGCCGAGACCGCCCGGGCCTTGAGTCGGCTCGGGTTGTCACAAGAGCGAAAGACGGAGCTTTGCACATCCGAGGTCAGTATTTACAAATACATGATTGACATGAATGCGGGCAAGCAAGCAGCCGACCGGGCGCTCCTCTTCTTCACCCGCGAGGCCGAACGCATTCGCACGGTTTTTGAGGAAGAACAGCCCGACCGCGTCTTCGTGCTTGCGTGGCAAGGTGGTCAACCGGAGCACGACCTCGTCCATGTCATGGCAGTCCGGGCCGTGCGGCAATTGCGCAAGCAGACGGGCCGACCCCTCCCCATCATTCAGGTACCAGCCTACGAGTACGGCAACCTTTGGGCGTTGCGCTTCGGCCCGGAGTTTCACGGTGACCGCCGCGTGCTATTGCTCGGGAAGAACGAGCTAGAAGCAAAGATGGCGGCGTTCGAGGCCTACCCCTCGCAGATGGAACTGTTGGAGAGGTTCCGCCGCATCATCTCGGTGACCTCTTTCGTCGGCCGTCTCCTCGGACACGGCGCGACCCTGGAGTCGTACCTCGGGCGCGAGGACTACGGCGTCGTCGACCCAAACACCGATTACACCCGATCCACCCATCGTTTCGAGCGTCTTGATTACCCCTTCGATGATTTCGAGAAAACGCCGATCCGCTTTTCCACCATGGTCGCTCCGATTGCAGCGCACTTGCTCCGGGACTCTTGAGCCGAGATCTGGCCTCTGGAAACAACGCCAGATTTTGGCGACACCCCGCTATGGAGACAACGCCGGATAGGGATCCACTGACCACCCGCGAGACTTTGCACGCATCTCCAATACCAACTCACCCCCGGCGGCAAGCTCTGCATGGCTGATCCACGGGTTGTCGAGCTCCCGGCCATTGAAACTCGCCCGGTGCAGGGCACGGTCACTGGCCTTTTCTCGCTGCGCCACAACCCGCAAATCGCTTGCCGGTAGATGTACGATCGCCTCGTCCCAAATGGGTGGGCACAATAAGAAAAGCTCACTGCCTGCCAGAGGGTAGAAACCCAGAGAGGCAAAAACATACCAGGCAGACAGAGTCCCGGCGTCATCATTGCCGGCAAGACCGATGGGGGCATCGTCGTAACGCGTCTCCCGCACCCAGTCGACCCACTCGCCACCAAGGCCAGGCTCACCTGCCAGGGCAAAGAGGAACGGCGCGTGAATGTCGGGCTCGTTGCCATGCCAGTAGTAGGTGTCAGGCAAAGTCACAACGTCGACCATGGGCGTAGGCGTAGCACGGGAGATCTCGAAGAAACCGGTGAGCCGGTCGAGAAGCACCTCCCGCCCACCGAAAAGCGCGGCAAGGCCCGTCACATCGAATGGCACCGCCCACAGGTATTGCCACGCATTCCCCTCAGCATAATCGTCGCTTTGATTCTCGGGGGAGAACGCGCTTTGGGACCAGGTGCCGTCGGTGTTGACACCGCGCAAAAAACCGGTCTCAGCGTCCCAATGATTCTCATAGGCGCGGGCCCGCTGCCTGAAGTCATCGGCGATCGCCATATCGCCAAGACGATCGGCAAGATTGGCGATGGCGAAATCCGCCCAACCGAGTTCGAGGGTCCACGAGGTGCCACGACTCACCTCATCCTCTGGACAATAGCCGTGCTCGACACAACCCGGCGGTCGACTGCTGACGTCCGTGAGACTGTTTGCATCTTCGAGAGCAGCAGCCAGTGCCCCGTCGACATCGAAGTCATCCACATCACGCAGGGCCGTGTCTGCAAGTATGATCGCCGCTGGTGTTCCAAGCATGGTCCCGGTCTCGTTCACCGCCAAAGGCCAACGGACCATCTTTCCATGCTGCGCGCGCATGGCCAGAAGAGTCTTTGCGAATTCTGTGGCGCGGTCTGGATACAGGAGGGAAATCAACGGATGCACGGTCCGATAGGTGTCCCACATCGACATGTCGGAGTAATAGCTGAAGTCGGCAGCGTGGACATTGCGGTCGAGGCCCACATACCGGCCCCCCTCGGTCATGAGGGTTGGCATGAGCAGAGAATGGTACAGGGCGGTGTAGAAAATCCGCTGCTGACGACCGCTGCCGCCGCGTACCTCGATGGCACCGAGGTACTCCATCCACGCCTGTTCTGCATCGAGAATCGTCGCCGCCAGTGGCTTATCGTCGATTTCTTGACGGTTAAGGCGCGCTTGCTCGATGTCGACGTAAGAAACGCCGATGCGCACCTGCACTTCACCGGGTTGCAAAAACTCTACCCAGGCACCAATGCCTGGCCCGTCAATCGCCGCTTCCCCCTCATGCAAACCGCTGTGCTGCCAAACACCATGGCCCGAAACATTCGCAGAGAACTTCGCCGAGAAATAGACGGGAAAGGCGCACTCCCGACGGGTAAAGCGCCCGCCGCTCTGCATCCACCCCTCAACTGTGCCGGCAGCTCGATCGACGGTCACCCCACCATCGAGGGCTGGGTAGTCACCAATACCGTGACTCACGTCGATGAGGACCGTTGGCCGCGCGACAGTGCTCGGAAAAATGTAGCGATGATGTGAAGCATGGGCAGAGGCGCTCAGGTCGACACGGATCCCCGTATCGAGGAGGGTTACACCATAGTGACCAGGGCTCGCACTCTCCTGTTCATGGGAAAATTCCTGCGCATACCCTTCTTCCTCGGTCTTGCCGGCGTCCATACCGTCGGTGGGCATCAAGAGAAAGTTACCGTAGTCCTCGATGCCGGTGCCAGAGAAGTGCAACTGCGAAAAACCTTCGATCTTGTTGTCTGCGTGCCAATACCCTGATGTATGCGCCCAGCTCACCATGCCGCGGCCAAGGCGGAGATAACCGGTGGAGTCGGGACCGGGCTTGACCATGCCAAAGGGTACGGTCGGTCCGACAAAAGTCTGGCCTTGGTTGAAGCCCATCCCACCGGTGCCAATAAACGGATCGACGCTGACCAATGGGTTCGCCCAAGTCGAAGAGCTCAAGTCTGCAGACTGGCACGCCGCACCATTCGAGACCAAAACGATGAGCCACAAGCGACGCGCCGCATTCCACAACATACTCAATCCTCCTACGGAGATGCCTTTGTCGTACTCTCGGCAACTCTCAGATGGCAAGCTCCCAAAGATTGTCGGCGACAGGTCGCGGTGGTCCCCGATTTCCCTCGCGGCGGCTCAACCCTTCGCTTGCATTTCACTGATATTGAGGTCTGCGAGGTCGGCCTCGAGGGTTCGGCGCACATGTTCGATCATCGCCCCGCGCAAGGTCTTCTTCGTGTCTGCCAAGGCCCGCAGATTGAGCTTTGACAATTTGTGTGCTTCCCGAACGGCGGCGGCAATGCAATCCTCGACAACCACCGTGCTGTCCAGAAAGCCCACGTCACACGCTGTTTTGGGATCGTACAAACGGGACTCGACAGTGGCACCGACAAGGTGACGGCTGGACAACCTGCTGCGTGCAAGCTCTGCTGCAAAAATCGGCAGACGCAAACCAACAGAGACCTCGTTAAGCCCAATCTTGAATTTCCCCTCGCTGCCAATACGTGTATCCACGGACAATAACAGGAGGGCACCTGCCGCGAGGGCGTGCCCTGTGCAGGCGGCCACCACCGGTTGCGGCTGCAGAAGCAATCGCATCGTCAACTCGGTACCAGCCTTGACCAGGTCACGTGCAGACTCAGGCCCCTTGGTCATTGGGCCGAGGTCAAAACCTGCACAGAACAACCCGGTTCGACCAGCCAGAACCAGAACGCGTGCCTCGTTCTCTGCACGATCGAGAGCTCGGTGCAACGCATCAATCATTCCATGGGACAGGACATTGGCCTTGCCATCGTCCATGGTAACCAACGCGACAGGTCCATCGAGGGCGAAAGTAAGCTTCTCCATGCTCTGGGGTTTAGCATCGTAAGGCTTCCAGGTCGACCGTGAGGGCGCAGATCCGATTGAGTGCCATGCCGGAAAAGGATCTAGTGGTTCAGCAATGGATGGTTATTTGCGGATGACGAAGATTCTCGCACACCACCGACTGCAACGATGGGCAGAAGCACGTAGAGAAACTGCAGTTCTTCCCGCGATAGCGCCCTGCGGATCAACGTGACGACGTTTCGTGCGTCTTCTTCGGTGCAGCGAGAGAGGTTGAGAAGAATCGACTCCCCTTCGCCGATGTTCTTGCGGACAACCTCAACCTGATGCCCAGCATCAAACGTCCAGTGTTGGTCTGTTCGCGGCGACATAGGACTTTTGACATCCCAATGCACGTCCTCGATTCCGATGAACTCCGCAAGACCCGTGGCGTCTCGAGTAATTGGACCGGCGATCACACCACCCATGCGGCCGACCAAGCCAACAGCTGCCTCCTCAGCCGTGTTGCTGGTGGCGTGACCGGTGGCCGGATCGAAGACCAAGGATGCAAGTTTGGCGTCGAATGCTTCGAGCAAAGGTCGGGTCGCCTCCTTGGGAGAACCCCGCAACCTCGCGAAGCCTTTTGACTTGTCGATAACGCCCCACACACAAGTACGAATCATTTCCGCAGCTCGTCTGTACACCAGCGTTCGAAGCTCAGGGGTGATGGCCGCTGTCGCGCCTGTTGGTCCCTCCAGTACCGTCTCTCCCGATGGCCGCGTTCCCTTGGCAAAGAAATCTTTGATACAACGAACAACCTCTCCGTTTCGAGGGCATTTACTGCTTCTCACGTGAGGAACTGTCGTTGCCAGGACATCGACCCAACGGTCGGTCTTGTTCGAGGTTCTTGTTGCAACAGTCATCTACCCGCCTAAAGATGTTCATCCCGCCATGGGCAGGTTATCGGTTGCCACAGTGAGAGGTTGCGCGGCCTCGGTCGGTGGGTCGGTGGGTGCTGTTTATTCGCGCCCGCGCGTGCACAGGCGGATTGACAGGTGGTAGGTCGACCCCTATAGGTTGCCCATGCTGACGGCGGCATCTGCAGTCGTTCTCCTCTCCGGAGGGCTCGACTCAACAACCACATTGGCCATGGCCAAAGCGGAGGGCTTCGCCTGCCATGCCCTCAGTTTCAATTATGGACAACGTCACAAAATTGAGCTCGACGCCGCCACCCGCGTGGCCGAGGCACTGGGGGTCGCCGAGCACCTGATCCTTTCATTCGACCTTGGGACTTATGGCGGTTCGGCGCTAACCGGTAACCATGAGGTCCCAAAGGACCGTTCCACAGGCGTCATGGGCAGGGATATCCCGATCACCTATGTGCCTGCGAGAAACACCATATTCTTGGCGCACGCCCTCGGCTGGGCGGAGGTGCTTGGCGCCTTTGATTTGTTCATCGGTGCCAATGCGGTCGACTACTCGGGATACCCTGATTGTCGCCCCGAGTTCATCTCCGCCTTCGAATCACTTGCCAACCTGGCAACGGGCGCTGGCGTCACTCGGGCGGGGAGGTTCCGCATTCACGCTCCATTGCTCCACATGACAAAGGCAGAGATCGTCAAAAAGGGCACCGAGCTTGGCGTCGACTACAGCCTCACTCATTCATGTTATGACCCAAAAAATGAAATCGCCTGTGGCCGGTGCGATGCCTGCCAACTCAGACTCGCAGGCTTCGCCGCCGCCGGCCTCAAAGATCCCATCGCCTACGTGCAAAAGCCCATGTCCCTCACCCAACAACAGGTCCTTCACTGACCGATCTTCCCAAATCCAAGGCAGAAGATGAGCAACCCGCAACAACCAAGATTCCGCTCGACCACCGTGCTGGTGGTTCGGCGTCACAATCATGTGGTTATGGCTGCAGACGGCCAGGTGACCATGAATGATTCGGTGGTCAAACACAGTGCGCACAAGGTCCGCCGTCTCTATAACGACCTGGTTCTTGCAGGCTTCGCAGGGTCCACCGCTGACGCGTTTACATTGTTCGAGCGATTCGAAGGCAAGCTCAAGGATTACTCGGGAAATGTTACTCGCGCCGCAGTTGAGTTAACCAAGGATTGGCGCACCGATCGCATGTTGCGACGCCTCGAGGCGCTCCTGCTCGTGGCCGATCGAAACAAGACATTTCTCCTGTCGGGAAGCGGGGATGTCATCGAACCTGATTTTGGCGTCATGGCCATAGGATCGGGGGGCAACTTTGCCGCAGCAGCGGCACGGGCTTTGTTTGACAACACAGAACTGAGCGCCAGACAAATAGCCGAAGAGGCAATGAAGATTGCTTCTCAGTTGTGCATCTACACCAACGATCAAATTGTTTTTCAGGAGCTCTGCGAGTAACAACCATGGCCATCGACACCGAAACCGGTACCTCCTTTACTCCCCGCGAAATCGTCTCGGAGCTCGACCGCTACATTGTCAGCCAAGACAATGCCAAGCGGGCCGTGGCCATTGCCCTGCGCAACCGCTGGCGCCGCCGTCGGGTGCCGGAGGACCTGCGCGATGAAATCGCGCCAAAGAACATCATACTCATCGGTCCCACGGGCGTCGGTAAGACCGAGATCGCTCGACGCTTGGCACGTTTGGCCCAGGCCCCCTTCGTCAAGGTCGAGGCCTCAAAATTCACCGAGGTTGGTTACGTCGGTCGCGACGTCGACTCGATGATCCGCGATCTGGTCGAAGCGGCCGTACAAATGGTCCGCGAAGAAGAAAAAGAACGAGTCATGGTGGAGGCAAGTCGCCGCGCCGAGGACCGCATTCTCGACGTCCTACTTCCCCGTCCAAGCTACGAGCAAACCTCGAGTGCGAGCGAGGAGGAGGACACCACGAGCCGCGACCGACTGCGAGCCATGCTGCGAGCAGGAGAACTCGACGAACGCGAGATAGAGATCGAAGCCGAAGAGCGCCGTTTTCCCACCATGCAGGTGTTCTCCGGCGCGGGCCTCGAGGAAATGGGCCTAAACATTCAAGACATGATGGGTCAGCTCACCGGCCCAAAAAAGACCCGCCAACGCCGTGTGAAAATCCCTGAAGCTCGCGAGACCTTCACTCAAGACGAGGCAAACAAGCTTGTCGACCAGGAACTGATCACGAAGGAGGCCATGAGACGGGCCCAAGACTCTGGCATCGTCTTTCTCGACGAGATCGACAAAATCTCGAAGCGGGAAGGAGGAGGAGGCGGCCCCGATGTCTCCCGCGAGGGCGTGCAGCGTGACATTCTCCCGATAGTGGAAGGGTCGACCGTCACCACAAAATATGGTGTGGTCAAAACCGATCATGTTCTGTTCATAGCCGCTGGCGCGTTTCACATCGCCAAAGTAAGCGATCTCATCCCCGAGCTCCAAGGCCGGTTTCCCATCCGTGTCGAGCTCAACTCCTTGGGCGAAAAAGAATTGCTGAGAATTCTCAAGGAGCCGCAAAATGCTCTGCCGCGCCAGTACCGCGCGCTGTTGATGACTGAGAACGTCACCGTGGATTTCACTGAGGATGGCCTGGCCGAGATCGCTCGCACGGCTGCTGAGGCCAACTCCCGCAGCGAGAACATTGGTGCACGCCGTCTCTATACCATTTTTGAAAGGATGCTGGAGGACGTATCATTTCACGCCCCGGAGCGAGCCGGTCAGACAGTGGTCGTCGATGGCGCGTTCGTCAGGGATTCGCTCAAGGAGTTGATTCAAAACGAAGACCTCAGTCGTTACATTTTGTAGAAATCTGCGCTCCAGCCTCAGCCAAACGGACCAAACATGCTGACCTCAGAACTCCTAGAAACCGCTCGCACCCACATGACACCCAATTATGCACCCCCGCCGTTCGTTCTCGACCGCGGCGAGGGCACCTACCTCTGGGATCAGGGCGGCAAGAAGTACCTCGATTTCGCTGGCGGCATCGGCGTCATCGCGGTCGGCCACAATCACCCCAAGGTGGTTGCCGCCATTGCCCAGCAGGCCGCGCGCTTTTGTCACTCATCGAATCTCTTCTACCACGAGGGGTACATTCGTCTGTGTGGGCGGCTCGCCTCGATGTGTTTCGGCGACCGCACCTTCCTTACCAATTCCGGCACCGAGGCGGTGGAAGCCGCACTGAAGGTTGCTCGTCGCTACTTTCATGCTCGAGATGAAGACCGCACCCAATTTGTCGCCGCTCACAACTCCTTCCACGGACGCACTTATGGCTCACTGAGCGTCACCGGTCAGCCCGAATTGCACAAGGGCTTTGGCCCGATGATGCCCGGCATAACCCACGTTCCCTTCGCTGACATCGATGCACTCGACAAAGCCGTCACCGCTCAAACAGCGGCTGTCATCATCGAGCCAATCCTAGGCAATGGCGGGATCAAGGTGCCGCCCGCGGGATATCTCGAGGCTGTCCGCGATCTCTGCGACGACAAAGGTTGCCTCCTTATCTTCGATGAGGTGCAAAGTGGCATCGGCCGCACGGGCAAGTGGTTTGCGCACCAACATGAAGGCGTCACGCCCGATATCCTGACAGCCGCAAAAATGCTCGGGGGAGGCCTCCCCCTCGGTGCCATGATTACCACCGACGAGATCGCTGCCGTTCTCACGGAAGGCTCCCACGCCAGCACCTATGGTGGCAACCCCATCGCCTGCGCCGCAAGCCTTGCCACCCTCGACATCATCGAAGAGGAGGGGCTGCTCGATCATGCCACCACGAAAGGTGAGGAGTTGCGCGTTGCCCTCGGTGAGCTCGTGTCAAAACACACCTGCGCCCTCGAAGTCCGTGGCCGGGGACTCATGGTTGGACTGGTGCTCGACCGACCCGCCAAACCCATCTATCGCCAGTGTGTCATCGACGGCCTGCTCGCCACTGTCGCCGGAGGAACCGTGCTTCGCCTGCTGCCCCCCCTCAATGTCTCGAGCCAAGAAATCGCGGAGGCGGTCGCCATCATTGACAGAGCTCTCAATTCATTGGACTGAGCTCGCCCTAACCCTCCAACACCCCAAACAGCTCATAGATGTAATACGGATAAATCTGTCGCATATCCGTGAGGGGAAGATCATTGAGTTGCAGTGCGACGGAGCGGGCCCGCAGCAGGGTGAGCTCTTTGTTTGCGAAGTACTTGCCCGACAGGTCGCATCCGTAGATCCCGCTCTGCTCATTGAAGCTACAACCGAAGAGACGAGCGTAGAGCTCCCGCACCGGATAGACCAAACAGCCACCATCATCACCAAGGAGTGGGCAGCGGAAGCGAATGGTCCGGGCCACTTGGGTGTGGTCAACCTCACCCAACGGCGGTGGTGCATTCAGGGCGCGAATGGCGTCACGCTGTGCCTCATAGATGGCACGCGCACGTCTTACAATTTCTGCCCGTTCGCCTTCGCCGTAATGCTCTTGCAACCAGGTCCATACGCCGTAGAACTCGAGTGGCGTAACAAAGACACTCTCATGACAGCACCCGTCGCAACCTTTGTGGCACGGAAGATCGTACCCTGCGGTGAGCTCGCCACTGTGGCGGTCGACATCCAGGTAGAGACGTAGCAGAGACGCAAAGGCATCATCGAAATCGACGCCTCTTCTCTGCACCAATTCGCGGATATCAATGGTGGGACACCTGTCCATGCAAACACGATCTCACATAGGTGGGGACTGCGCGAGCGTGGAGGGGGCTATTGGGGCTGATTGACAACCGGCTCCACGGCGAGGCCTTCCGAACACTCGATCTGCAGGTTGGTGATGACAGCGTCAACTGGAGCGGAAACTGTCTTGGGAATCTCGCGGCCACGACGCTTGCGAATTACCTTCTTCGTGAAGTCCTTGGCATACAGGGTGACTTTGTCACCGGCCTGCACCATATCGAGCTCGACCGTGTAGCCCCCATCGATTTCGAAACGGACGTTGCTCCAGTGATTGCGGCTCTGATTCTCGACGATGAAGCTGCGACCAACTATATCGTCCCCTTCGAGAGCCATGATTCCGGCACCAATCTGGTTTTTTGCCAAGGTTGACGGCGGTGCCCACAACAGGGTGATCGCCACCACCGCCCCATAGGACGCCAAGATCAGTGCCTTGAGCTGAAAATAGATCGAGCGGGCCCGGAACTCAGACCATTTGTCCCGGACCCGCCCTTTGATAGTTTCGAAGTTCATCGTCTAATGCAGCCCACCCAGACGACAACAACCGACCTTCGCAATCAGTATTCGAACTCCGTCATACGCGCGAAATTGCGCACCAGGTCGATGAAGCTCGAGCGCTCATTGACGCCTCGTTCTTTGCTTAAAAGGTCATCGCGGCGTTGTTGGAAGAGCTGCGCTTTCTGCCCTGCGTTCAGATCACCGTAGAAATCTGCGTTGAAGGTCGTCTTCTCTTCATCGGCGAGCTCGAAACTGCCGCCGTTGACGCCCAGAACCTCATCGAAACGGCTCCGTGCCAGGAGATACTCGTTGGCATAAGCCTGCGCATCCTCCACCAACTCTCGACCGATAGATCGACGATCAGTACGGCCTGGGTACGACGATGCGATGTAGCGGTAGCCGTTGAGCGGATCTGTGTAAGCCACAAAGTCGTCACCCTCGACCCCCGGCGACACTACCCCAGCGTTGTTCACGGTACTGATATCCATGCAGTCTTGATATCCCTCGAGGCAAACCCGCGCGTAGTCGGAGAAGTCAAGGGTGTAGTCAACCATGGAGTTGAAACGCACCAATGGCAGCACCAACGACCAGTATTTCAAAGTCCAGCTGGTGGAGGACTCCAAAGTAGGCAAGGCACCATCGGCAACCGCATCCCAATCGGCGTCGTCGTAGATGTCCACCACCGGGGTCCACTTGAACTCGGGGTGGTTTGGATCGGTGGCATCAACACGCCAACTGAAGGGATTGTCGGCGCCCGTTAGCAATGGTGCAAACAGATCAAGCATTTCGGGTTGCAAACTGCGCCAATACGAATAGGAGAAGGCGCCCGCGTCCAGGGACGCGGAGAAGTCCTGATAGAAAAAGCCCTGGTCGTAGGTGAAGGCCCAGGTCGCGATCCACTTGTCAAAGAATGAACCGATGTGCGTGGGCTTGTAGTAATAGTCGTTCGACCATCGGGTCTTGAGGTATTTGCCCACACCAAGGGGCACTTCGATGGGAGCGCCAGTGGCGCAGGTGACCGTCTCCCCGAGGTCCCCCGTCAGCCGATAGGTGTTGGCAGCCGAATCGAGGCAATATGTGCCAGGCTCGGGGTGCAACATCACCGATGCCAGGTAGTTGAGACCGTCCATGGCCGACGCCTGCCAACCCTGCGCCATCGGGTATTCGTTGAGTAGAATTGCCTCGCCAGTCAACTGGTTGGTGTCGAGGGAGAGGAACCCGTACGAGTAGAAATTGAAGCTGTTCCACATTGGCAAGAGGTACCGGCTCAACAACCTCTGGTTATAATCGTTGATGCCGTTGTACTCGCCAAAACCGAAGCGGTCGCGCTTGAAGTTGGTGAACATGTAGTATTCGTCGTACCGCTCCATGCGGTCGGCGGTCACCTCGCGCAGATTGGCACCGTGGTCATACAACTGGCAGTCGAACCACCAACCGGCACGATCGTCGGTGCAGAACATGTATGGCACTGGCGTCGGCGGAAATGGGCACGAGCCAAGGTAGCACGCCGAGGTCTTCTCAACATACTCCTCAAAAGTGACATCACTTCGTTTCCAAATGTTGTCAACTTTTGGCGTTGCCTGTCGCATGGCGGTGGGCAACCAGTCATAAAACTCACTATCTTGACTGTAGTAATCCGTCCACCCAGTTCCGACCAACTTGGGTATCCAAGTGTAGTCGTAGAGATACTCATTGATGAAGGAAACATTGAAGGGCTGCCCCATGACCGGCTCATCGAACACTTCGATCAGGCCGCCATAACCAAACTTGAGCGCAGCGAGATCGTACGGACCAATACCCTGAACGTCGTCAGCCCAGAAGCGTGCACTGTAGTCCATGATCGATGAGTACATATACTGAGTGGCCATGGTGGGCGTGCCGTTGGGATTGAAGCGACGAACCGTGCCCTCGCCGATTCCGGCATTGTATTCGTAGTCTTCCCAGAACTTGGGGTCATAGTTGAGAGCGTCAATGGAGCCGGAGAAATTGTGGCGCAGACCGAGGGTGTGCCCGACTTCGTGGGCGGTGACTGCCTTGTAGATGAGCTTGTGGACCTTGGCGTAGATTTGCTCCCAGGTCATGTCCTGGAAATCAGACTGCACCAAGCTCTCGGCACCAACATCTGTCCACTCGGCCATCATGATGCTGTGCTCCGCAAGCCTGCCCAGAGCCTTTTGTCGTTCAGCCGCCCCTTCCGCGAGCCACTCGAGTGGCGACTGCTCAGCGAGGTCCGCTGCATCCATGCCCGGTTGGTAGCCCTCGGGCCCGAGGAGAGCGCGCTTGATATCGTCGGAGGACAAGAGCTCCTTCTCGAGAGCAGAACCCTGCAACCGTTCCAACTTGGCACGACTCTGACTCGCGAATGAACCACCGAACTGTCCCTCTTGCTGCTCATCCTGCGGCGACGCTGCGAACGCACGGGTGTCGCGACTTCGAGCGGCTGCCATCTTGTTCAGTGATAATCCGCGATTATAGCGCCCCTTTTTGCTGCTGATATGCTCACGAATGGTCCCTCCATCGATGATGTCGTAGACATCGAGGTCGCCATTCATCAGGGAGATGACGTCCGCCGCATAGGCGGCGTACTCGTCAACGGCTGCACCATAAATGTTCGCCGTTGCCGAGATGATCTCACCTGTGACCGGGTCAGCGGCAGAGGGTCCGTATCCCAAAGGCCCCGCCACCTGTGGAGTGTTGACCCAGTTGACAAAACTGTGGCGCAAATCGCCAAGCTTCTGCCACTGGAAATCGCCGTCGGAAGCCCACTCGAGAACCGAGCACGCCCGCTTGAGGTTGCCGGCTTCGACGGTGTCAATACCAAACTCCCGCAACTCGTTGGCATAGCCATTGTCCGCGACATAGCTGCGCACATAGTTGACATCACAGGTGTTCTTTCTGATCTGCAGAGTCGTTCTGATATCGTCGGCTCTGACGTTCTTCTTGAAATAGACTCGCCTGTTGGCGGCGATTGTCTCGCGAAATGCCTCATCCCACTCGCCCATGAACTCCTGGGTTGCTTGCCAAAGCTCCGGATCGGTGGGGAATCCGGCATTGGTGTAGTACGTGATTTGACCGGGTGGGCGGCATGCCTTGGGAATAATGTCCCCTTCACCAAAATTCGTCCCGTATCCACACGCCAAGGGGAAGTCCCAGGGGTTCACGTCGACAGCCCGGGTCTTGCCCCAGATGTTCCACAGGTTCGCCAGAAAAATTCGACCTTCGCGGGTCCACTGGTACTCATCGTCGTATGCCATCCGTTGGGTTCGGAAAAAGCCGAAACGTTCGAACACGGGGAAGCCCTGCTTCGAGCAGTCAGCATTGTTCCAGGCCTCATCCGGGTTGTGCCCTTCACCATCGCAATAGTAGACGGGCTCGCCGTCGGCATCGCGGGCTGGAATATTGTCGGGGTAGTAAACTTCCTCGTAGTCATTGTTGGGATCGACCTTCATAAACGACAGCCGGATCTTGGCCTCGCTGGCACCACAGAAGTAGGGATCTTGATAGACGAGGTAACAGGTCCACAGATCGGTTTCGAGCAAGTAGCTGCCCACCACATTGATGTTCTCGGCCGTAATTTCGGCTCGATACGGGTTGTCCACATCGTTCTCTTGCACGTAGTAGGAAGCGCCAGCGATAGCGCTCACCACGCTCTCAAACATGTAGGGATCGTTTTTCAGATTCTGCGACCAGTCGACACGCATGTATTCGCGTTCGTACCATGGGCGGTCAGTGGTGTTTTCCACCAAGACGTTTTTCTGCTCGCCCGTTGCTTCGTTATAGTCACGGAACACATCGAAATGCTCCTTGACCGGAAACACTGCCAAGGGATTGCCTTGAAACGCGACCGCCCCCGTGCCAGTTTCTGCGCCTTCAAGCAGCTCATAACTGCGATAGGCAATGATCTGGTCCTCACGGATATCCCAACGGATGCGTTCCATCTCGCCGGCATATCCCTCAAAGAGCATTCCCTGGTTGTAGTCGACCTCGACGACGGTGGGTCGGAAGTACCACTCACCCTCGAGAAGGGACTTCTCTATTTTGTTCGGTTGCGTGCGGTCGACGACATTGATGTCGCTCGCACACGCGGTCATGGCTGCTAGAGCCAAAAACAAGAAGCACTTGCGCATGGTTTTCACTCCGTGCCCTGAGAGAATTGTTGCATTCATTGTTCGTTCGCCCCTCATAGCTCGGCCCCAAATTCGTAGACGAGGTGAACCAGCCGCATGTACTGCAGGTTCTGTTGAACGGAAGCGAGCACATCCTCGGCATCATCCATGGCATCGAACGCTTCGTTGTACGCCTCGATCAGCGCCACGTCGTCAGGGTCGCCGGCCAGGTCGACTTGGGCCTGGGCATAATCTTCCTGCGCTTGCTTGAGCTCGCCGCTTTGTTGGGCGCAGTCGCTGACCAGGTCCCAGGCGATCTCAAAGCCATCGTTGACCCGAAATGCCCGGTAGGTGATGCCCGAATCGGGAATGGCGCATTCGGCGGTATCACCTGGGTTGAGATTCGCCGGCTCGATGTCATCAAAGCCGCCCTTGACGGTGACCCGCGTATGTTTGCTGAAGTCGAGCATGTCATCGAGAGGCGAGGTCAAAAACGCTGAGCCATAGATGGTGGCGTCGTCCCGCAGGTTGCGGACAATGGGCGGCTTGATCATCGGCAGGGATGTGTCGTTG
>MGST01000163.1:36165-43754 GCA_001798605.1 Deltaproteobacteria bacterium RIFOXYA12_FULL_58_15
AGGCGACGTGGCTTGAATGTGTGACTGACCTCATCGTATCGACTCGCCAAGGCTCGGCGGTCCCAGGTCATCAGGCTGCGCATCACCTCGAGAATCGGCTCTTTGTAGATCCGATAGGGGCTGACCGAGAACGCACGCCAGTCGGCGTAAGAGTCGGTGCGGAAGAAGTACGCTGAGGGCAAGGACAGGTAGGCAAGCGCCGCCGCCTTATCCCAGAAAGTGCCGAAGTACGTATAAGTGCGTTGTTCCCAGTCCATGTCCCAGGTGAGCTCCAAAAACAGTGGCTCGGCATCGCCCAGGGGCATGATCAGTGCGCTCGCCTCGTCCATGTCGCAGAGCTCGTCGTCATAGCCGAGATACTCGCCGGCATCATTGACGACCACGTCGTCGTTTTCGTAGTACATCACCGAACCGTCACCCTGATCGACGCAGCGGCGATATAGACCAGGCACCGGCATCGACAGAACTTCACCCATGAGGTTGAAACCATCGGCAACGGCGGCTGCCATATCGGTGCCGAGATCCGTGTCCAAAAAGCCCCTGTCGAGGCTCTGGTAGAGATACATGTACTGGTACGTCATCAGAATCTCGCTGAAGGTCGACGGGCCGCGATTGAGGACACGGTTGGGATCGAGGTTCAAACGGTTGCGCAAGAAATTGGTGAAAATGAAATAGTCTTTGTATTTGGAGTATTGGGCTGCAACGATCTCGCGCTGATTGGCACCAAAGTCGAAGCGGCGACAAGTCGGCGTGTACGGGGCAAACTCGTCGGAGCAGAACATGTACGGCACCTCATTCGCCGGTGGCGTCGTCTCCACGTTCCAGTCCCACTTCACATCGGCACGGGCATACATCTGCTGCACGCTGCCAACGTATTGTGGGATCTTGGTATAGTCGTTGTAGAAGCGCCAATTGAGGGCTTCCTTGCGATTACCGACTCCAGCGTTCGCGGTGGTGAAGGTCTCCACCATCTGGCCGTAGCCGAACTTCACGGCTGCTGCGTCGTAGCGGCCAAGACCCCGAAAGTCGCCGTTGATCTTGCCGTGGTAGTCCATGATCGAGCTGTACTGGTACTCGGTCTGACGTGCATCGAGCTTCTCCTGGTCACTGAGGCCGGAGGTCTCGAGCTCCCAATACTCACGATTGTAATTGAGTGCGTCATATGAGCCTTCGAAGTTGTGGCGCAGGCCGACGTTGTGACCCACCTCGTGCAGAGCAACGGCCTCGAAATAGTAGGCGCGAATCGCTTGGCGACGAGCGTGGCGGCGATCATCAGCGGAAAGCTCGACACAGCTCGCGGGTGCCGCCCCACCATCAAAACATTCATCGGCGCAGGAGCCGAGACACTTGAGCTCTTTGGCGAGACCCACCAGGGCGTCGTCGAGTTCCGCCAACGGGCACATCGTCCGCTCTTGTAGATACTTGTCACGTTTGTCCATCTGCTTGACGCCGTCGAGGATGCGCTGGAAACGGGACGCGTTCTGCATCAGCTCGTCACTGACCGGCATGCCTGGCTGCCACTGGGCGCCGCTGGCGATCATGAGATCTTCAGGTGTGATGGAGTATTGCTGCTCCAAGGGCGTGCCGATTACCCGCGAGAGTCGGTCGGCAAAGTGGTCGCGGTTCTCGAGCTCTACCATTGGGCCGGAATCACCCGCCTCCAGCTCGCTAAACCGGCTCTTGAGACTTTCGAGATGCTCGGGGCTGACGCTGTGTTTCGCCCGCAGATGGGCACTCTCGAGACTGCTGGTATGGTGGGTATCGAACTCTTCAGTGGTGTACAAGCGCGGCAGATTCGATCCGAGCATCAAATCTTCGAGGCTGAGCTCGTCGTTGATGTAGTCGACATACTCGAGAGCGCGGGTTGCAGCATTCTCGATGGTCCAACCCATGACGTTGGCGGTGGCGGTAACGATACGTCCACTCATGGGATCGGCGAGCATCGGCCCATATCCAGCAAAACCCGACGGGGTGATCTCGCTGATCCAGTTGAGCATGTTGTAACGGGGATCACCCTCCTGCTCCCAGGTGAATCTATCGTCGAGATCCTTGCTGAAGTACTCCGTCGCGGCACACCAGTTGTCGAGCTTGGCAGGATCGATCTTGGCACGTGTTGTCCTGGTACCGCCCATGGCGGCGTTGACCGAGTCGCTGACGTCATCGTGTGCTCCCAGATAACGGCTCAGGTTGGTCAGGTTGCAACTGTTCTGCTTGACGATGAAGACGTCGGGAACTTGGCTCTTGGGTTTGCCCTGCAAAGAGGCGACGGTGTCGCGAAAGACATCGTTCCAACCCTCACCCACGCGATAGCCAACGTCCAACAGGTCGGCGGGGAAATCCCAGTTCAAGTAATAGATGATCGGTTTGACCGTGCGCGCGGAGTAGGCAACCTCTTGGCCCATTTCGTTGACCGAACGCTCCCAGATATCGAAACGCAGAATGCGGTAGAGCCGTCCACTCTCGGTTAGCTCCCGTTCCCGATCGTAGGTGAGGCGCTCGAGGCGATAGTAACCAAAGCGCTCGAACACGGGCTCGCGCATGACCTCAAGGGTTTCGGGGTCGAAGATCTCGTTGCCCTGAGCATCGTGCTTGATGACGCTGTCGGGGTAATACAAGGGTTGATAACCGTCTTCGGCCTCTTGGTCCACCTTCATGAATGCGTGGCGGACGCGGACCTCACCGGGACCACACCAGGTGTAGCCAAGGTCAAGCTCGTAGCCGCAGGTGTACCAATCGGGAGTGATTTGATGGGTGACCACAAAGTCCATAAATCCATCGGCCGGCTCGATGCGAGCACGATAGGGATTGGTCACGTCGTCCTCGTGAACATAGAAGTCCTGCGCCGAGGTCTCCACGGGAATCAAGAAGTCGAGGGCGGGGTTCTTGTTGGTTGACCAATCGACACGCATGTAGTCGCGTTCGAACCACTGGCGGTCACTTTGGTCTTCCACCCGAACATTGGTCTTCTCACCTGTCTCGGGGTTGTACTGGTAAATGATGTCGAAGTGGCTGGTGATCGGAAATGCTGCCATGGGCGTGCCGTAATAATCGCTGCCCGGCAGTTGCCCATCCTCACCCCCGATGATGTACTCGTAATCGCGATAGGCGATGAGCAGCTCTTCCTGAATGTCCCAACGGATGCGCTCGATGGTGAAGAGGTCGCCCGTACCAATAGTTGTCGTGGGCCCCATGGTTTCGGCTGAGTCGACCACGGTGCGCCGGTAATACCAGCTGCTATCCAACAGATCGGCCTTGGTAATATAGGCGGGCTGAACGCGATCGACCTCGTCGACGTCCCCCGCACAGCCAAAGCCCACCACCAGCAATCCGGCCACCGCCGTCTGCACGAGCCTGGTCCACGCATTTCGCATATTGGTCCTCCGGGAAATCACAATTGTGTCCATGGGAAACTGTTTCGAAGGGGCCATCATCAATAGACCCCCATCAAATCGACATAGAAGGTGGCGTAGTTGTTGGCCGCGCGATTTTCCGCCATTGCCTGGTAGAAGAACGGCCACATGATGCCATCGTTGCTTGCTGTCTGTGCCGGATGCTCGGCACTGAGACCCACCGAGGCCATGAGGCTGAAGGGCAAGTCGACCAAGGGCTTGATCACACCATCGAGCACGTAGGTGACATCGAGGGTTGATAACAGCGTGTCGGAGCGGCCGGTGTCATTGTCAGCATTGGGGCTCGTGTGCTCATCAACGACGTTGACGTTGTTCTGGGTGTACTTGAATGAATTTCTCAACGCGACAGAGTAACTGAGGCTGAGCTCGTCGGTGAAGTTGTAGGTGGCCGCGAGGCTATTGCTGAACAAAAAGCTCGAATTGAAGCCAACGGCGTAGTCCCCGGCAGAATCGGCTGGAGATGGCAGATCGTCATTGGGGTTGTCTCGCCGAATGCGCGCACCCATTGGCTTGAATACCTGTGCGCCTTTGGTCGCGTTGAAGTTCTTAGTGAAGCCAAAGCTGTAGACCAGATAAAGAGGCCCAAAGGAGCGGTTGGCGGAACCAAAGAGGCTCAAGGCGCCCCAACGCTCGCTGACGTTGATGCTCTGGTACGAGGTGGGGAAAAAGTAGCGCACACCACCGGTGAAGCGGACGCCGCTGACTGGCTCGGTGAAGATGTTGTTATCCATCAAATAGAGGCTCGCGTCGGCAGGATTGAAACGGCGAGCGGGATTGGCGTTGGGCTCGGTGAGCTCGAGCTCAAAGCCCAATCGGGCCATGGCCTTGAGGTTGTGCCCCATAAAATCAAACATGTACGACGGGCGAAGGTCCCAGCTCTGCCCCACATAGGCGTAAGTGCTGCGCTGGGTGGAGTCGGCGAGGAAGGTGCCCGTACCCATGGAGTGGTTCATCACCACCAGCATGCCCCACGCCTTGCTCGTGTCACCTTCGGAGAGGCGTACGCTGGCGGGAACGTCATTCACTTCTGTTTGCATTTCGGTGGCAGAGCCTTCCGACACCGGCATGGCTTCGATCTCCTCATAACCCGCGGCGTCGATCTTCTCCTTCGCAACCTCCATGTCGGCCTCGAGGTCTTCCGTCTCCTCGGCCGGCGCGACGGCTGCCGGTTCCTCTGCGGCCGGCTCCTCCGTCGGCTCCCCTGCCACGGGCGCAAGGTCGACCTCCCCAGTAGTTGTACTCACCTCTTCATCAACAGGTGCCTCTTGGGCCCAGGCCATACTGCCGGTAATGAAGAGAAGTGCCGCTGTGACGACCCCTCGTTTTCTCACGTGCTCCTCCAATGCTGCTGTTGCCGCCTGCGCCATGGCACACAGCGACATAACTTGCTTGTTACTGCTCGTGGTAGGAATCTCATACGCGCGAACTCTCCAACCATCGCCAACTATCAAACCGTTGGCTTTAGTATGTCCTCCAACAACCGATGTCGCGCGCAAACAGAACTGGGCACCGTGGGTGTAACACCTCGCAATTTCTGCTGTCAATGCCTTTTCTCTGTTTGTCGGTTGGTGATCCGCGGCACATCCGCCTACCGGGCCAGCACGATCCTGTTGTGACAACCCCTTCGGACGGGTCGGCCTCACGCAGGTGGACTTGCACACTATTATGGTTGTGCAAAACTGCAGGCATGAGGAGCTGCTTGGTCACCATGACACTGTCATCACAGACTCGCGAGTTCCTGGTGGGGCCAATCGTTCGGACAAAACAGCTTGATGGTTCACCATGATATTGGTACGTCGAAACCCCGACGAGCCCGCCGAAGAGCTCGACTTGCTGGAATTTGAACGCCGCGCAAAAAACGGCGAGGTGGCCCCCCAGCACCAGGTTTGCTTTCCCGCGGTCACCGGCGAGAAGTTTGTCGCGGCACGAGATCTCGAGCTCTATCGCGGCCTCTACGCCTCCGGGCTCATCACCTTTCGCCGATATTTCCACTTGGCTCGCATGCCATGGATGACGCTTCTGCTCATCGGCGTCCTTTGTCTCACCTACTTTGTCTGGCAAGGTGGGGCACCAGGCGGCAAGGACGAGCTCGTGCAACATGGCGCCAAGAGCTCAGTGTTGATGTTCGAGCTCGGCCAATGGTGGCGCTTGCTCACTGCAAACTTCCTGCACGTGTCGGGCTGGCATCTCGCCGCAAACGCCATCTTCCTCTTCAATCTTGGAGGCCCCACCGAGGCCGTCTTCCGGCGCCAGGACTACACCCTGATTGTGGCAGCATCCCTGCTGGGCACCACCCTGCTGTCGGCCGCCGCCAATCCCCTTGTGAGTTGTGGTGCAAGCGGACTGGTGTTTGGCGTTTGGGGAGCAGCAGCGGTGTTCGGAATGCGCCACCGGAAGATCCTCCCCGATCGATACCGGCGCTACTTCATCGGCTCTGTCATCCCCTATTCCCTTTTCGCGCTCTACATCGGCTTTGCCATCGATGGCATCGACAATTGGGGGCACCTGGGCGGCCTGCTCGCCGGCAGTGTCACCGCATCATTTCTTCCCGCGCGTCTGCTTGTCCCCAAGGATCGATTGCTGCCCGCGAAGCTCTTGGGTCTTAGTGCCTGCGCCCTCGCTATTGCGGCAGCAAGTCTCCTCCCGCAAGGTGTGGGCACGTTAACTTTCAACCGTTACTACCCCCGCGGCGGTCTCTCGGTGCCCTTGCCGGCAAAATGGCAAGAGCTCAACACCCAACGCGACGCTCGCACCGAGACCTACGCCTGCGGCAATGGCGCTGGGGTCATGGTCGGCATTCGCTCACGCTTGGAGCAGCTGCCGGTGCCAGAGGAATCCCTAGGACGAGACTTCGTTTCCCGAGATCTGGCCGCTTACCTCGAAACCTCCGACATCCAAGGGCTCAAGATCGGCGAGCCTGTGGCGTCGGAGATCGGTGGGTGCCGGGCCGCCGTCGTTGTCGCAGAGCTTCTCACCGAAGACCTGGTGAGCCAGGCAACCTACGTGGTCATCGCCCGTGGCTATTATCATTATGTTGTCAGCTTCACGGTGCCCCGCTGGTTGAGTCCATACTATGAGGAGGCTTTCGCGAATATCATCGGCAAAATGGAGATCAGTGAACCCGATGAGCTCGCCGTCGCCGTGGAGCGAGCCCATAGCGAAGACACGCCGTTTCGACACGCGCAGCTGGCTGTGGCCCATGCCCATGCCGGAGACCTCGAGATGGGTCTCGCAACCCTGCGCGCCGCCGAATTGCGTTGGCCCACGAACCTCGACCTTCCCACTGTCAGAGATCGACTCTGGCTCGAGGCCGGGAAACTCACCAACGCGGCGGGAAAAAAACCTGACGATGGTGAGGTTGCACCCGAGGATGCGCCGAACCACGATGGCGCTACCAGCGGGGAGGCGAACCCGTGATCCCCGCGATGCTCCTACCGCTGTTGATCTCGTCGTCACCCACCCGACTGGTGGTTGGCATCGATCACCCTGACCTAGGACACATCGGTGGTGCACCACTGGTCGAGGCGCTGCTTAGGGACCTCGGTGCCGTAGAGGTTACCCGTTTCCCATTTGCCGTCGTCTTAGACGTGACGGATGTCGACACGGCCTTGCGGCACCTCACCAAGCGTCCCGGCATACGGTGGGTGGAGGAGGACAAACCATTCCCCGTCGTCCTACGCCTGGTGCCCGACGACCCGCGCTATCCGGAGCAGTGGGCCTTGCACATCACGGAGCTCGCCGAACCGGCAGCACCGATCAACGTCGAGGCGGCCTGGGACCAAACCACTGGACAGACATCTGCCGGTAACCCCGTCCGTGTCGCCGTAGTCGATGATGGTATCGACACAACGCACACGGATCTCATCGGCAACATTGTTGCCGGTAAAGACATCTACAGTGACGATGACGACCCAACGGCCACGAGCCACGACACCCACGGCACCCAAACCGCTGGCGTCATCGCCGCCCGTGGATTCAACGGCATTGGCATCACCGGTGTCTGCCCAACCTGCGAAATCTCTGCGATTCGCCTGATCGCAAACGGCGGTCCCAGCGACCTCTACACCACAGGCAGCAGCGCTGCGGCGGCGATCCAGTGGGCTGTGGATCACGGTGCCGCTGTCATCAACAACTCCTGGGGGCCACCTGACGGCAACCGCTTTGACCCCTTGCATCCCG
>MGST01000164.1 GCA_001798605.1 Deltaproteobacteria bacterium RIFOXYA12_FULL_58_15
AATGGCAGCCAGGAGCAGAAATACCAAGGTTTGCAGCAATTGGCCGCCATCAACACGCCACAGACACGGCAGGCGCTCAAGGACATTGCCATCGACACAACGGGATTCCACCGCGGCCTCGTCCTGCAGGAGCTCGCCGCGAGTGCGCCCGAGGATCCCGAGGTGCAAGCGATGTTGCAAACAGCACTGTTTGAAGATGGATCCACAGACCAAATACAATGGGCCGCTACAAGTCTTGCCCGATCAGGCTCTCCCGCAGCTATTCAGGCTCTGATTCAAGCGTTAGACCAGGAGGGCGAGGCCACGGTGGAGGCGGCGGTCATGGCTCTCAGCTCCTTGGGAAGCGAGACGGCCCATCAGGCCCTCGCGAAGGTCGCTCGAAGCGGCAGCAAGGAGTCCCAGCAAATGGCGTTGCGCTCATTGGTGGAAGACAACACGCCTGAAGGATTCAGCCTCGTCGCGGAGCTTCTCGAGAGCGGGAATGCCGACGACGCCCAAACTGCGATGTCGGCGCTTATTTACAACAACGACGACAAGGTCGTGGCGTTGCTACGCCGGGCAGCGGCATCGGACAACGCGGAGATCCGACAGTACGCCATTGGGGCCCTGTCCCGCAGTTCGCAAGCCGCAGACTCGTTTGAGCTGTTCAAGGAGGCCGCGAGCGGATCTGACGAAGAGGCACGCAGCATAGCCTTCAGTGCGTTGGCCAACCTTGGCACACCCGAAGCCCTCGATTCCTTGATCGAGTTGGCAGGTGATCCCAAGGCGCCCGACCGGGATCGACTGTTCGAGGCCATCGGCCAGGTCGAAGATCCCCGGGCGCGGAGTTTTGTTGTCGCATCTATTGCCGCGACTGATCCAGAGCATGCCATCGCCGCCATCACCGCGATGCGATCCCAGGACGGCGAAGCCCTTGAGGCTCTCGTGGCTCGATTGGTGGACCCCAACACCCCTCGTGAGGTTCGAACGGCTGCGGCGCAAGCGCTCCAAATGGGAAAGTCTTCCTACACGAAGACCTACGCTTCGCTCATTGATGAATTGACACAATAGGCGCTCGTCCCTGGTTCAGGAGAGCCATCCCACTCAAGGCGAGCCATCGGTGCCAAAGGTGCCAAAGGTGCCCGGCCAGTTCCAATCCGGCCGCGGCGGTTCTATATACACGTCCATGAAAGAGGCCGCGGCGCATCCTTCGAGGGAATGAAGATCATGAGATTACTCTGTTTGGGCGTGGTTACCGCTTGGCCATTGTTTGGGTGTACCGCGGGCATGATCGGGGAAGGCGGCGATCAAGCGCCAACCGATGACCTTGAGCACGTTTGCATTCAAGCCACAAATCCAGATGACTTTATCCCCTATTGCGATGGCAACAATCTGGTTACGGCCTGTGTGGTTTCCTCGGCGGGGACAACTCCTATCCTCAAGGACTGCACGGGCGTTGCGGGCGGCACCTGCGAGCTTGGTGCCTGTCTCAATGAAAACGAAGGGGACTTCTGTGATGACGTCACCGTTCGCTGCCGGGGCCATCTCTTTTGCGATACGGTGAACCACCGATGTGTCATGAGCTGCGTATGGACCCCCATACCGCTCCCCGAAGGAAACGAGGGAATGGATATTTTTGAGATCTGGGGAATCGCGGCCGATGACATTTTTGCGAGCGGCGTGGTTTCTGGAGAGTCTGGTCCCGCTGGAACCGTCATGCACTATGACGGTGTCTCGTGGACCAATATGACTTTGCCCGCCCCCCCTGTGGACGACTTTGTCATTCCGGGGGCGTTTTGGGGCCTCGCGTCGGATGACATTTATGCCGTCTCCAGCACCTATTGGCTGCATTACGACGGGCAATGGAGTCAGACCTCCTTTGGCGCGCATGGCGGCATGGGATCCCTTTGGGGCACAAGCGCCAGCGATCTCTATACAACAGGCAACTTGTCGACGCTCAAATTCAACGGCACCGATTGGATTGAATTGACCCGCCCTGCAAGTATCGCAGATGTCCCTTGGGTGGCTGTTTGGGGATTTGGCGCAAATAATATCTTTTTTGTTCAGAACAATGGAGTGGTCCACTACGACGGCGCGAACTGGACCGTCATGCCGGATATTTCCCCAATCAACGAACCCTTGCTCGACATATGGGGATTGGCCGCAAACGACATGTATGCGGTTGGCCAATATGGCAACATCTACCACTACGATGGGACAAGCTGGTCGCAAACAGGTGACGGCGAAGTGTCGGGGGATTTGTCAACCGTCTGGGGATCTGCGGCCCTGGGTGTTTTTGCAGTTGGCAACGACGGGGTGTTTCGCTACGACGGCGAACATTGGACCCGTCAAGATGAGGGCGGCATCTGGGCCTCCGCAGTTTGGGGAGTCGGCGACAATCTATACATTGGCGGACTCGACGGCCTGTTTATGCACGCCAGGTGTTCTTCACTTTGAAATATTGTTGGTTCCGGAGATAGCGGGCTCTAATGGTTAATTCTACATTTCATCGTTCACTTGTTGTTTTGATCACCTTCACGCTCGTGAGGTGCAATGCCAACAATGCCAACAATGCCGATGGCCAAAGTTCCGGAGACGCCGACATATGTCTCCACGAATGTTCCCCCGCACCCAGCCACGTTTGTAACAACGACATGGTTGAGCGCTGCGTTTTGGAACGGGGCAGTTGTGAAGTCGCCGAAAGTCAGGTTTGCCTAAGCGGGTGTAATGGCGGCGAATGTAACGAGCCATTTCTGCAGGTGAGTGCTGGCGTTTTTCATGTTTGCGGTTTGCGAAGTGCCGACTTCAACATCGAATGCTGGGGCGGCAACCGCGTCGATCAAACTCTTTCTCCAGCGGGCGTGTTTAAGCAAATCAGTGCGGGGTACAATTACACGTGTGCGTTACGTGACGACGATACTCTTGAATGCTGGGGACAAGATTTCAACGACGAGACCCTCGCTCCCTCGGGTACGTTCAAGCAGGTCAGCGCCAAGGACAGTCATACCTGTGCCATCAAAAGTGACGACACGGTGGTTTGCTGGGGATCGACTGCTGATGGCGCAACCACGCCGCCGGCCGGTCTATTCACACAGATCAGCATTGGCATCAGTCATTCCTGTGGTTTGATGGTCGATAACACCATCGCGTGTTGGGGATCTGACAGCGATGGCCAATCCACTGCGCCTGCGGGTACATTCAAACAAATCAGTGCGGGTGCCATGCACAATTGCGCGATTGGCAGTGATGACACCGTCACCTGCTGGGGCTTCAACGGTCAGGGCCAAACGGAAGCACCAGCAGATTTGTTTGCGCAAATTAGCGCAGCCATGCACCACACCTGCGGTATTGCCGTGGACGACACCGTCAAATGCTGGGGTCAGGATGGTGACGCTGCGCTGGGCACACCTACTGAGGCATTCAAGCAAATAAGCGCCGCGAGTATTCGCACCTGCGCGATTCAAAACGACGACACGGTGGTTTGTTGGTTACCGGGCGGTCAGATTGAATCGCTGAAACCGTCTGGCTCGTATCGACAGATAGGCGTGGGTTCGAGTCACACGTGTGGGATCAACTCAGATGGGCAAGTGGCATGTTGGCGAGACAATTCGTGGGATCCCACAAAAACCCCCGTTGATTCGTACAAACAAATCAGTGTCGGATATGCTCATTCGTGCGCCATAAAAGGCGATGACACCGTCGTATGTTGGGGAGAAAACAACTATGGCCAGGCAACACCACCATCAGGAACCTTCCGAAATGTGAGCGCCGGGAATTATCATACCTGCGGCATCAGGACCGACAATATAGTGGAATGTTGGGGCGACGACGGACGGAGCCAATACACAATTGCCCGTGACGATTTTCGCGCCGATTCTTTGCGCGCCGGAGACGGCCGCACCTGTGCGATTAACGCCATGTCGCAGGTCGAGTGTTGGGATATTGAAGGTCACGGCGTAACGGAGCGACTGCCCACCTCTCTCTTCACGCAAATCACCGTAGGTTATTCTCACGCGTGCGGGATCCGAAACAACACCGCGGTAGAATGTTGGGGGTCGAACCATTATGGTGAATCAAGCCCCCCTTGGGGCCCATTCAGATACGTCACCGCGGGGGATTATCATACCTGTGGGCTTAGAGACGACAATTCGATTGCCTGTTGGGGCGATGATTACCATGGAGAATCCACGCCGCCTTCTGGGGCCAACTTCATCGCGGTTGAATGTCGGCAATACACGTGCGCAGCGCTCACCCATGATGGGCGGCAAATTGTGTGGGGCTCGATTGTCAGTAAGCGCTAGGAAATTTTCTGTTCCAACCTTGTCCACGCCAGGTGGGACGAGTTACCAACAACAGTTCACAGGGTACCTGTGAATCTCAGCGTCGGGGGTCAACAGCGTGAAATTTCCCGAGAGGGCCTGACATATCAGCATGCGATCAAAAGGGTCCCGATGCCAATCGGGAAGCTTGGGCAGATTGAGTGTCGCTTCTTCCGAGAGTAGGAGTGATGCAACCCCGTGACACTTGCGCTGCTCGGGCACAAAAATCTGTGGCACCTGAGGAAGAGGAAGCCTGCCGAGGGAGTGTTTGACAGCAATCTCCCAGGTGGAAACTGAGCTCAGATAGACGTCATTGGCAGGGCTCTGGAAAACCTCCCTCGCAGGCAGCGAGAGCTCCGGACTGTCCGAAATGATCCAGAGAAATGTGCACGTGTCTAACAAAACGTTCATGGGTTTGTCGCCTTAGCGAGAGCTGCCCTCAAAACCAAAAACGAGATCTTCGGGAAGCGCCTCAAAGAACGACTTCGGGACCGCAAAACGTTCCTTCGCCAAGCCAATGGGCCTCGGCTCTGTCACCTTGGCCGCAAGGGGACGAATTTCTGCAATGGGAATATTGTGATGGCAGAGGGTGATCGTCTCTCCCTTTTCAACCCTCTTGAGGTGACGGGAGAGGTGGGTCTTTGCCTCATGAATATTTAGTTTAATCATGAGTCATATTGTAAACTAACTTATAAACCATATCAATCCCCAAAGCATCGGCATCTCGCGGATCTCCTGTCGTGTCATATTCGCCCGGCATGACAGCCGGCACGGTAAACCTGACATCAAAGATCTTTTCTGAGTCGTTGTTAACCGGCTACGCCAACAGTCGTTCCACCAACGCGACCAGTTCCGCAGGATTGACTGGCTTGGGCAAATAGCCATCTGGCGGGGGGACCTGCCGCCGCGTCGAGATGAACTCTTGGAACTCCGGGGCGACGCCGGTGATGAGAATGACGGGGATGTGAGCGAGGGCACGGTTTCCTCGTATGGCGCGATAGGTCCCCACCCCACTCTTGTTGGGCATAGCCACATCCAAAGTAATGAGATCTGGCAGCAAGGTCTCAAGCAACTGCAATGCCTGCTCGCCATCACAGGCTGTGGTGGTGTGATAGCCCTCGTCCTCGAGAATGGTCGAGAGGAAACGCCGAATATCATGCTCATCATCAACGATGAGGACCGATTTTGCTGTTATCCCCATCTCACCCGGTAGCCGCTGCCACGAGGCTCACCGGATCTCGGGGCCGTGAGCGTGGCAGCTTCACCACAAAGCGGGTCCCCCGCCCAGGCTCTGACTCGAGGTCAATGTCACCGCCATGACGTTTGGCAATGTTTCCCGAAATGAACAGCCCCAAACCCGTACCCGCCATCCCCTTGGACGAAAAGAATTTCGTGAATGCTTTCTCACGGATCTCCTGATCCATGCCAATGCCGTTGTCTGCGACCTCGATCTCGACATGGTCAGTGAAGCCTCGCGTGGACATCTTCACCCAATGCGAGTCCTTCTTGCGGTCAGCGCCGCAGGCATCGAGAGAGTTCTCTACGAGATTGACGAGCAGTGCACGAATCGCCTGCGAGTCCGCCTCGAACGTGCCGACCGCCAACTGTACGTCGTGCTGCAGTTCAACCTTGTGGCGTTCGGCCTTTGCGGTCATCGTCTTGACAACATCAAGAACGACGTCAGACACCCCGAGGCATTCCCAGTTCGGCTGCCGATCCTTGGCATAATAGAGAATGTTCATCACCATGCCGCGAATACGCTCAACGTTGCGCTGCACCATGTCCCAGCCCTCGGCCACGCGCTCTGGTTTGTCCTTGGCCATGCCTGAATTGACAAGGTAGGTGCCGCCATCGAGACCTGTGAGCATCCCTTTGATGCCGTGGGAGATTGAGCTGATGATGGTCCCCATCGACTCGAGCTGGGTCTGCAACTCGCGAATGGGTGTAATGTTCGTGCTCATCTCCATGACGTATTTTATCTGTCCGTCATCCCCGAGGATCGGGGCCGAGTAGGCAAGAGTGTTGATCTGATCGCCATTGAGCGCGGTGACCACCTCCTCACTCGTGTGCACTCCACCATCGGTGAAAGTCTCTTGCACCGGGCAGTGCAGACATTCCTCATCGCGATGTTTGTAGGTTTTGTAGCACTTGCAGCCGAGAAACTGGCCGAAGTCCTCGCGGAATCGGCGGTTCGCCTCAACAATGCGTAGGTCTTTGTCCTGAATGGAGATGTAACAGGGCACCTCTTCAAAGAGCAAGCGATACCGTTCTTGGCTCTCCTTCAGCTGTCGTTGCAGGCGTTTGATCTCGGTGATGTCCGCTGACATCTCCAACACCTGTGTCACTTCACCTTTGTCGTTCTTGATGGGCGTTGTGAAGACAGCAAGGGAGATCTCACGGCCATCGAGATTGGTAACGAGTTGCTCGCTGCGATGTGCCTCGCCGTCATCAAAAGTCCTCGCCACCGGACACTGCTCGCAAGGCTCCGAGCGATTCTTGTAGAGCTGGTAACAGTAACGCCCGTCCCAATCGCCGAAGTGCTCGCGGAAGCGATCGTTACCATCGATCACCCGCAAGTCCCGGTCCTGCACCGTGACGTAGCAGGGCATGGCTTCGAAATACTGTTTGTAGGTCATCTCCATCGCCTCACCCCCATCCCATCAGAAACCCAATCACGCAGCCTTGTTCGTTAGCTCCAAAATTCTGCGCAGATTGCTCACCAACACGTCCTCTTGGATCGGCTTGTTGATGTAGCCCTCGGGCTCTCTGACGGGCCGTTCGTAGATCAAGCGCCGCAGCTCCGGTTTGCCGGTGATGATACAAACCCGCGCCCCGCTGAGTTCAGAGTCGTTGCGGATCTCCTCAAACACCCGGCCACCGTCCTTGCCCGGCATCGACAGGTCGAGGGTCACAAGATCGGGTTTCTTATCCCGCATCATCTGGAGCGCCTCGTCTCCATCAACGGCCTGCAAGACGGTTGCACCATTGTCCTCGAGAACCGTGGCAATGAACCTGCGGGCATCAGCCTCATCGTCAACAACGAGAATGGTGCGGCCTGCAAACGCCAGAGTGGTCGAAACTGCGTGTTCTGCCTCTGGCACTTCGGCAGCCTTCTCAACCAACAAACTGTTGGCCACCAGATTGACGAGCTGGGTAACTTCCATATCCAACCCGTAGTGTTTGATTAGGTCGGTGAGTCCATCGACACAATTATGGCATGAGGTGACCACGACCTTGGCACCAGTCGCCTTGAGCTGATCCGCCTTGACCCGGGCCGACTTGAGACGCTGTGGCGTATACTCCGTCATCGACATGGCACCGCCGCCACCCGTGCAGCAATAATTCTCTGCACGGTTGGGGTACATCTCGCGAAAATCGCTGACCACAAGATTGAGTAATTCGCGCGGCTCCTCGGTCATGCCACAGGAGCGAGCGAAGTTGCAGGAGTCGTGGTAGGTGTAGGAGGAGATGTTCAGCGATTTGTCGACCTTGATCTTGCCCTCCTTGATGTAGCGCAACATCGTTTGGACCGAGCTTTCCATCACGAAGTCGACATCGAACTGTGCCCAGTTGGCACCTTCGCAGAGCGTCGAACGATAGCCGTGCCCGCATTCGGATATGACGACCTTCTTTGCTCTTAGCGCTTGTGCCTTCTCATAGACTCGTCGCGACACCGTGCCACCTAGCTCGTCGTCGCCGGAGAACAAACCGAAATTGGTCATGTCCCAGCCCTCCGAAGGCATGGTGTAGCTCTCACCAGCAGCCCAAAATATCTTGGCGGCATCGGAGATCGTCCGAGGGTCGTACTTCGCCTCCCGAGGATTGATGGTGTACATGACTTCGACGTCGGATTTGTCGATGGGAATGGCGGCCTTGTCGTCGCCAACTTCGTCCACGAGCTCATCGCTCATCCACTCTACCGTGTCGATGTAATCCTCCTTGAGGACACCCATCTGGTTGCCAAGCTCCCATTGGTCCTTGCTAACGACCGCGACGCCTTCGGGCATGATACCGACGTGAACCAACAAACCGCGGGTGAGGCGGTTGAAGGTGGCAAAGTCGACCCCCATGGGACAATTCATGGTGCAACGTCGGCAGTTTGTGCACTTGCCGAACACGATGTCCTTGAGCTCCTCAAGATCCGCGTCAGTCTCGGGGCTCTTGGCACCCACCCACCACGGAACAACGCGGCCCGTCCAATCGAAATGTTTTTTGAATATCTTGCGCAGTCTATCGCCTTTCCATGCCGGCGCGTATGTCGGATCATCGGGATTGGCGAGCACATAGTGGCAAGAGTCGGTGCAGTTGCCGCAGTGAACACAAGCGACCAACGAACCCACAACCTGCCGGTTGAGCTTCTGTCCGAGTCGGTCGATAACTTTCTGAGCTTTGTACGATCGTTCCATTGTTCTTCTACCTAATTGTTCTTCTACCTAGACGTAATTGGGTTTCAGGCTTTGACTCGTTGAATGGCACCGACATTGGCCAACGCAGGTGCACCGGGCGTGCCTGTTGGCGCTGCCTGCGGTTGTCCGCGCTCGAACGGAAAGACACCGCGGCGTCCCATGCTCTTGCCCAAGTAGTAACGGGTGAAAGGATAGTAGAGGTAATGGGAGATCTTGCTAAACGGCACGTAGACAAGAAAGAAAGCTGTCATCCAAAAGTACGTCATCAGCTGCCACTCGCCGTTGGCGGTGCTGTTGGGCACGGCCTGAAACGCAAACGCGAACCAGACCGTCAACAGGAGCAACGAGAACACATCGTCTGGTGTGCTGATGGCCCGCATGTGCTTGCCGCCGAGACGCCGAATCATGCGCATGACACCGATGACGCAAGCAGTTCCGGTCAACACTTGCAGGGTTGGAATCACACCAGCGATGGCCAAGACTTCGGGCAGATACGGAATGATGAACGACAGTCCAATGGCCGCGACCACTCCCATGTGGAAAAGGACAAACTGCAACCACATGAACATGTTCTTGCGGGAGCTCTCCATCGCCCACGGCATGCCGATGATGCCCCAGGAGAAGAGAATGCCTTTGCGCGGTGTCGTCGACGCCGGCCCGGTGGGGGGCTGTCGCTCTTTGCCGGCCGTGAAGCGGGTGAACCAATAGATGCGGATGCAATAGACCAGGGCCATAAACCCCAGTGCAACCTCTTGCAGAGTATGCTCGGCGAAATGGAGCTGCTCACTCATCGTACTCCTCCAAACGGTTGGTAGTTTTCCAACGGTTTCAATGCCGGTCTCAGTTGAGCGCCGACAACCTTGATTCAAATGGTGCGATTTCGCGTTTGTCGTTGAGACAGATCACGACATCTTTCAGTTTGCTGTCCTTGTGCGACTCGAGATGTTCTTTGATCGTGTCGACCATAACCTTGGCGGTCATCGGCAACGGCACACCGTAAAACCCATAACCCATTGGCGGTATGGCCAATGACTCGAGCCCCGCCTTGTCAGCCTGCGCGAGGACTTCGCTGACAGTCTTCTTCAACTTGGCCTCGAGATTGGCCTCTTGGAAACGGGGGCCCACAGCGTGAAGGATGTGCTTCGCTTTCAACTCCCCAGCGCCGGTTACAACCACTTGACAGGTTTCGATTCTGCCGAGCGCGTCCAGCTCTTTTTGGATCGATGGTCCGCCGCGTGACATGATCGCGTTGCCCCAACCGGAGCCGAGCCTGAGATCGTGCTGCGCGTAGAACACAAACGCATCGACGCCCTCTAGCAGGGTGATGTCGTGTTGAAGCAACCGGATGGTTCTACCGTTAACCTTCTTCTCGCGATTTTCTGCGCACATGAATGCACCCCAAGAATGTTGCCGAGCGTCATTGAGGCTCGGGACAAGCGTGACCAAATGGCTCGCAGTCATCGAGCAAGCCTCTGGTCTCGCGTTTGTTTGCAAGCTCCTCAAGGGAGATCTCCTCGAGGACGTCGGTGATGCGCCGATTGATCAAGGCATACAGCCAACGACATTCGCACCGGTCTGATTTGGTACATGTTCCAGGACGTC
>MGST01000165.1 GCA_001798605.1 Deltaproteobacteria bacterium RIFOXYA12_FULL_58_15
ATGAATGCGCAAATCTGATACCAAACCGTGTCAGGGCATGGTGTCGGGCGGTAGGGCGAACTCGCACTGTGGCCCAGCCGCACGGCTCAGCCGGGCATCGAGCGTCACCAAGACACCTGGAAGCGACTCAGCGAGGGCCACATACCAGGCGTCGTAACTCGTGACGTTGTCGCGAAGCTCCCAAACTCGGTCCGCGAATGGCTCGTAGGGGAACAGTTCAATCTGCAACTCCAGGAGGTCGCCATGGGCGATGCTCGCCGCGTCCGCGGAGATATCGCCGGCAAGAACCGACCGCCGCAGGATGTTGGCGACCTCGACTGGCATAAGGTGTGGAGCGGCCAGCGACTCGCCTTGCAGGTAGCTCTCCGCCCACCTCCCGACCGGGCCGGAGTCGATGAGCGCGGCGACCACAAGTCCGGCATCGAGAATGTAACTCATCGTCGGTCAAGGTCTCGATACTCGAGGATACGGTCGGGTGGCAACTGGCTGCGATTGCGTGCTTTGCGGTCTCGGACTCGGGCAAGAAGAGCCTGCGCATCCGGTTTGCGCGCCAGATCGACGAGTTGCCTACGCAGGTATTCCTGAAGAGAGCGGCCGCTGCGCGCAGCTCGGGCGGCAAGCTCGTTGCGCGTATCCTCTGGAACATCGCGGATGGTGATTGAAGTAGACATGCATTCATTGTGCTGCTGCAAGCAGCGAAATGCAATCATGCTGGACGACGAGGCAAGGAGGCAACGAGGCCTTCCGTTTTGGGAATGGCAACCCATCGAAGAACAGATCGAACATGGGTGAGCTTGACATGCCTTGGGCCCACGAATTAATCTGATCTGCGCATTGTATGCGCATCATATGCGCAACATATGCGCAACATATGCGCATCATATGCGCATATGTTGCGTGGGAGGAGCATAACGTGAAGGAACATAACCTCACAGGTCCCAAGAAGGCGGCGAACCTATCCATCAATGTGCGGTTGTTGAAGATGGCCCGCAAACGCAAGATCAATCTCTCCGCAACACTCGAGGCGGCCTTGGTCGAAAAGCTGCAGGCGCAGGATGTGTCCGAGTGGGTCGCTGAAAACGCGAAGTCGATCGATGAGTACGCCTCCCATGTGCAAAAGGTTGGTGTATTCAGTGACCGCCTGCGTCGATTCTAGGACACAAGTGATGACTCAATTCGCCGTCTATCGAAATGCGAACCCCCAGACCGAACAGGCGTACCCCTTCCTTGTGAATGTGCAATCAGACTCGGTGGAACGGCTGCCCACTTGTGTCGTGGTACCGATCTCCCGTGCCGCTTTGTTGCCGTACACCCGGATCAGGCGGTTGATGCCAACGGTGACGGTGTTGGGCGAGCCATGCGTACTCGTCACGCAGGAGTTGGCTGGAGTTGGCCGTGTTGCACTGGGGGAGGCAGTTGGTGACCTGTCAGCCCAGCGTTCCGAGATCGTGGCAGCGCTCGATTTGTTGTTCCCGGTGTCTGAGGGTATGACCGCGGCTTGTGGACGCCTGTGAATGGTTGACCCAAATGGTTGACACGTTTGGTGCACCATGTCAGTTTACCAGAATGGGTAAAACGAAAAGGAAGGCCGTTATCAACGCTGAGGCGGAGCAGCTCTTGGACGTGGAGGGGCTCGTCCGGGAAGGCCGTTACCGGAGCGTCTCGGAGTTTGTACGAGAGGCCATCGCGGACAAGCTGCAAGCCCTCAACCACAGTCGCGTGGAGGAGCAGCTCGAGAGGTACTGCGCCAACGAGCTGGACCAAGAAGACGACGACATCATCGGCGGCCAAGCCTTCGAAGATGGTGTCCGGGCACCTCGCCCAAGGGGGAAGTCGCGTGCAACGCGGTGAGCTCTGGTGGGGGCAACCGGTCCTGCCCGGCGGGTCGCGCAAACAGCGGCCATTCCTTGTAGTTTCTGCCGACCCCTTCAACCACAACATGCGGTATCGCAAGGTTATGGTCGTACATCTCACAACGGCACCCCGACCCGGCAGTCCGTATGACTGGGAGGTCGAGCTCCCTCGGGGAACCGCTGGACTGCCGTCACGCAGCACGGCCAAGTGCGCAGAGGTTTACACATTGCACAAGGACCAGCTCACGGAGCTGATCGGTACGTTGCCGCGCGAGTACCTGTGTCGTGTCGACGCCGCTCTTGCCCTTTCCCTTGCGCTGCGCGACAAATGATCACTGACGGGGGCTATCTACGTGGTCATCATGAGCCCTTCGGTTCTCTGTTTTCGGCTGCGTGATGTTGAGAGACAGGGAGGAGGAACCGTGATGTGGTGGCGCTCTGTGTGCGTTGGCGGAATCTCGGCCATGGGTCTTCTCGGATCCGCGTGTGTAGTAGATCTCGCCGTTCCGGCCGGGAGTCGTGTCAGTTGTGTGGGCGTGAGCGAATGCCCAGAAGGCATGACCTGTCGTGCTGGGTTCTGTGTTGATCCCGGCACCGTCGATACCGAGCCTCCGGATTTCGAGAGCCCAGTTACCGTCGAGCCGCCCGTGGGAAACGAGGAGGGCGTCTTCGTCATCACGCTGTACGTCACTGAACCGCTCGCATCCTCGCCCGAGGTCACGCTAGGGCTCGATTTGCCGAGCCAAGTCTCCTGCAATGCTGCCGCCGCCCAAACCTTTACGTGCTCTTACTCCGCCACAGGAGATGAGAACGGGGGGCTCGGCGGGAGCGTCGCCCTCGACGTATATCTCAGGGACAACGCTGGCAACGAAACCGTGCGTCGCCAGGCTGCCTTTTTCACTCTGGATTTTGTCGACCCGAGCCTTGCCGCCCAGAGTCTGGTGCCTTCGCCCACACCGCTCGATGCCACGTTGGAGGTCTTCTTCACCGCGAGTGAGGCACTGGCGGGGCCTGTGGTGCTCCAGATCACGCCCGGCCTCACGAACGACTTCGGGGTGCTCGAGACTGAGTGCGAGCTGAGTCCCGATCCCGGCACGCTGAACCATCGGTACCGTCACCGAGTAACGGCGAACGATGCGGAAGGCGAGGTGCGTTTTGCGACCGTCCTCAGAGACAGAGCTGGGAACGAAGCGCCAGCGACCGTTGGCACCGCGGTGCTCGATCCCACGCCGCCGGGGATCTCAGAATTGACATCCGATCGTACGCGCTACAGTGCCACGCCCCCGTTCAATCAGGTGGCGGTCACCTTCAATACCACCGAGGCGCTCGGTGGCGACGGAAGCGACCTCGTCGTGCTCTTCGACGGCGTGGACATGGACTGTGATCCGTACAGTGAACTGATCCCGAACTATCACTGCACCTACGAGGTCAACGGTGATGAGACTCCGGCCGGGACCGAGGTCGTCAAGACAATCTTTGTTCAGGCACGAGATAGCGCCGGCAACCAAACGAGTGCCGGCATCGGCGTGTTGGTTGACTTGGCTTCGCCTCAGGTGTCGGCCGGCTCTGTCGCCTATCTACCCGCCGTCGGCAACCCTTTGCCAATCGTCGCTCGCGCCGCGGTCGAGACGGTGGTCACGGTGACCCTCGTGGCCGACGAGCTCCTGGATACGAGCTACGCCGACACAAAGCTCCTGGCCATTCACCAAGCGACCTCCACGGCACTTCCGTTCGCGTTGGCGGCGGGAGGCATGACGCCAACCCGGGTGACCTTTGTTACGAGCGTGCCGATGGGTCAACCCGACGGCACCTACGATTTGCGGGTGTCCTGGCGAGACCAGGCCGGCAACGTCGCCGACCCGGCCTCGTCGAGTGACCCGCTCACTGTCTCGGTCCTGACCACGAAGCCCACCCTGACGGTTGGCCAAGACCACGTGACCTTTGTTCGTTCCCCCTGGGGAAACGGCGCGCCAGAGCTACTCACGACTCCTGACGACGCCTTCGCCATTTTGGCGGGGCCCGGCTTCGCCCTGGCACCCACGGAGCCGCTCGTCGGCGCGAGCACACTGCCAGCGGACGCTTTCGTTTTCAGCGACCGCGCCGTCTACCGGCTGCGTCTATGGAGCGCGGCGGCGCAGGGTGAGCTGCTCGGCTCGGCGGCTCCAGGAAACAGTGGCCTCTGGCCGCGTGTGTCACTCGCCCCTCGCGACATGGCCACGCTATGGGCGACCGGTATCGATGATGCAGGCAACGAATCTGATGCGATAGCAATCGCCCAGGCTGAGTGGGTGGCAACGCCACGGCCACCAGCCACCGGCGAGAACCCTCACATCTTGCACACTCTGGCACGCGCGGCAGACACCCTCAGCGCACCTGATCCCGGAGTCATCGACAACGACACCGTGAGCGCGCCCGACGCGCAAGTCGTCACCGTAGCCACGGGCCTCACCTGGCATGAGCATCGGCCATCCGCCGTGGTGCCGGAGCTCACCACCACGAACAGCATGGCGATGGACAGCGCCCGTGGCGTGCTCGTACTTATGACCTACACCACCGTCTTCAAGATGTGGGAGCTCGACGGTGAGAGCTGGACGACGGTTTCGACATCAGGAACCCGCGGTCCGCGAGAGCGCTTCTCGTTTTCGTTGGTCTACGACCCGATGCGCGGCCGCGTGGTGATGTTTGGCGGCGCCAGCTACTCCGCTGTCTTTGACGATTTCTGGGAGTGGAACGGTCTCCGCTGGACCGAGCGTCCCAAGGCTGGAGACTGGCCGGAAGCGCGTAAGTACCACGCGATGGCGATTGACCAAGGCCGCGGTTGCCTCGTGCTCTTTGGCGGCCACAACGGCATGGCGAGCCTCGCGGACCTCTGGGAGTGGAACGGCGACGAATGGCACCAGCATCCGCAGGTGGGCGAGTGGCCCGACGCGCGTGTGCTACATTCCATGACGTACGATGCTCAATCTGGCCACACTCTGCTCTTTGGCGGGAATCGCGACGTTGCCAGTGCACAGAGTGATCTCATGGATGACCTCTGGGCCTGGGACGGATCGACGTGGCAGGATCTCACGCTGGCGTCATTGCGCCCAGAGCCGCGGCAGAACGCGACCTTGACCTTCAACGCCGCGACCGGCAGCACCTTTCTGTTTGGAGGATTCGCCGGGCCGGGCTCTTGGCCGGACGATCTCTGGGAGTACACTCCCGCAGGTTGGGCCAAGCCCACCGTCGTGGGCAGTGGGCCTGCTGGACGAGAGGCAGCGAGCTTCGTCTATGATCCGCACCGGGGCAGGAGCCTCCTCTATGGTGGTGGCAACGGCAGCGGTGCTCCCACCAACTCAATATGGGGATGGACCAACACCGGAGCATGGGAGGAGATTCAAGCGAGTGCGCTCTTGCCCGCGGCGCGCAACGCCGCGCCGATGGTGTTCGACGAGGTTCGGCGGGGTCTTCTCGTCTACGGCGGCAGTAGCGCTAGCCACGCGCCGCTCGATGATACTTGGGAATGGGCTGGAGGCAGGTGGAGCCTTCTCTCTGCCGGGGCTCCTGCGGGACGTTCTGCGCCCGCCATCGCCTATGACTCGGGAAGCAAGCGCGCCGTGATGTTCGGCGGCTACTACAACTCGTTTCCGTATCAATTCGATGAAACCTGGCACTGGAATGCCGCGCTGCCTCAGTGGCAACTGCAGTCTCCCGCCACCACGCGACCAACGATGACCACCTCGGCGGTGATGGCCTACACCGGGGACGGCATGATCCTCTTCGGCGGCCGAAATGAGAGCGGCTTCACGCTCGGCACCTGGCTCTGGGATGGTGCGGATTGGCACGATGCCGCGCCAACACATTCCCCGCCGCCACGAACCGCGAGCGCCATGACCTACCACGAGGTCGACGACATCGTCCTCCTGTTTGGCGGCTACAACGGCTCGACTCCGACCGACGATCTTTGGCTCTGGGACGGGGCAGATTGGTCGGAGCAACCGAAAACCTATCCCTGGCCGCGGCAGCGGTTCGGCCACGGGATGGTGTACGATCCAGATCGAGCCACCACAGTTGTCGTCGGCGGACAGTTCGACGCCGCTGCGAGTTCGGTTGGCAACGACATCTGGGAATGGACCAGCACCGGTTGGCAGCAACGAACGGTTCTCGGTACGACGCCTGCGCCGCGGGCCGGTCACGCCATGGCGTTCTCACAAGCTCGCGGTGAGACCATGCTGTTTGGCGGAGGCAGCGTGTTGAAGAACAATGATCTCTGGTCGCTCAACGCCGAGCTGGACCGTCAGCCGGCAGTACAATGGACGGTGTCACTGGCGACGGCTGGATTTGCCGCGGCCGAGATTCGAGGCATGAGAGTGCGCGCCTGGTGTCAGGGAGAATCTGCGGCCGGTTTGGGCGCGGCGCTCTATGCTTGGCTCACCCACGGACCTGATGTCGTCGCCGACGGCTGGGTAGCGCTCGAGGCTGCCGGCTTCGTGCCGTGTCCGGCGTCAAA
Source organism: Deltaproteobacteria bacterium RIFOXYA12_FULL_58_15 (assembly GCA_001798605.1). Taxonomy (GTDB): domain Bacteria; phylum Myxococcota; class XYA12-FULL-58-9; order XYA12-FULL-58-9; family XYA12-FULL-58-9; genus XYA12-FULL-58-9. The sequence continues at coordinate 6,343 of MGST01000165.1, forward strand.
CTCCGCCCTCGCACCCCCGCTGGACTGGTGTGCCGACGGTACCGTAGCCAGGCGATTGGTCCGCCACGCTGACCGGACGGTTACCCTGCAATGCCGCCCTCGAGGCGCGACTCTGGATGGCGTTGCTGAGGCGCAGGTCGATGTCGACTACCTCGAGCTGCGCGTGCGCTACCAGAGTCTGTAGGACGGCTCGAATGAACTAGACACCGTTCAACACCGCGGCGTCAGCGGCCGTTGCTTGAATAGGCGAGCAGTCTGACGTTCTCAACGAGTCCACCTGTGCCGATGTTATTAGCGCATGCGCCGGAGGTGCTGACAAGGGTGCCGTCGCCAGCGTAGTGCCCATAGTTCGGATGGTAAATGCAGGTTTCGTTGGACTCGCACAACCCGTTGTCGTTGCCTATCCCATCGCCGATGACCTCAGAAGCCCGGCGCAAGAAGGTGCTCGTACAATGGTTGTGTTCGTCGTTCCCGTCATGAAGGCATCGCAGTCGGTTTGGCCGTCCGTGGTCGTAGTCCAGTCATAGTAGCTGAATTCCGCTGCCACAGGGCAAGGTCGCTGCGCCGCCTACAACGCTGCTTTGGTACACTGACAAGGCCGTGTGGTTCGCATAGAGCGCCATGGAGTTGCCGCGACTCGCGGGTGTCCCCTGGCTGGGTCCACCTTCCACATCCGAGCCCGCAATCCCGACCTTGCTCATTTCCGACCACAACCCGATTGACAATGCCCCAGCGCCCCCCGAGACATGTGTTGCAGCACCGACTGGCACTGAGGCACAACTACCCGTATTGACTCACCAACCCGCGATCACTCCAACACCTCAGGTGGCACCCAAACACCCTGGATCTCCCGTGGCGCGTCACCCTGGCGTCACCCGATTTGTGGGTAGCTTGCGCTGCGTCGACGGTGGTGCCTTCGCGAGGGGCTATTTCAGCACCTCAAGCCATTGCTCATGAGTAAGGGCAGCCTCATTGCTCTCTATCGCCTGAGTCGCCTTTCCCCATCCGCGGTCAAGTATGGCGTTGGCCGCCGCAATGCGCACATAAGGGTTCTTGTCCGCCATGCATTTGACGAGCACATCTATTGCCGCCATGGTGTGATCGCGCGCCGCGTCGTGGACCTCGGCCAGTGCCTTGGGACGGCCGCCGGTGTTGCCGCTCTGGCCGGGCTTGAACGGCCGGCCCGGTGGCTTGCGTGCTGTTCCCGTGCTGTTCTCAGCGCGCCGTTTCTTCACCTTCTTCTTTGCTGTTTTCGTGCTGTTCTTCCTCATGATATTCTCAATATACACCAACTGGAGCCAAAGCCCAATATCTGAGGCCGCATCATGGAATATACTTAGTGTTCTCCATAGAGCCTACTGCGGTGCTTTCGCCAAGCCGGACGTCAACGAAACAGGCCAGCCTTGCGCACGGGTGCCCCGTGGCTGCGTTTTCGTGGCGGATAGGTGATGTGTCCGGAGGTGGGGCGTTAGCTCGCTGTACCGTGCGTTAAATCGCAAAGTCGCCCCCTGGGAACGGGTTTTGGGGCGGGCTTTGCTCGCCACGTGATACATTTATCACGTTGGCACCCAACACCACTGGAAACGGCTCGCCACCGTCAAAAAAGGCCTGCCCGGTGCCTTGCACGCTGTTCCCGTGCTGTTCTCAGGTGCGGAATTTGGGTTGGGGGGCATCTGGTAAGGGCAAGACTGTTTGTCCTCCAGACGCCCAGCTAAAACGAAAAATCGCCGCACAAGCGGAATTTGAGTGACGGCTACTGCTGCTCGAGCTTGGTCATGCGCGCTTCGAGGGCATCAACGCGCCTCTCGTTTGCCAGGTCGCGCCCCGCGCCCTCAGTGAAGCCGCGTAGCACAGCCGCAGTGAAGCCGTCGACACGTTCTCCGAGTTTCATCTGCCCCTCGGCCAGCGCGTTGACGATCGTGGCCGTGCGGGTCACTTGTTCGGTGAGCTGCAGGAGCCCGTCACGCAGAACGTCCTGCCCCTCGGCCAGCGCGTTGACGATCGTGGCCGTTCGGGTCACTTGTTCGGTGAGCTTATCCACACGGTCGGTGAGCGTACCCATTGTGGCATTTGTGCGTACTTGCCCCTCGGTGAGCCCCACAAGCAAAGTCTCAACCTGATCAAACCTACTCTCCACCGTCGAGAACGCGATTTTTGTCTCAGAATCCATACCCCAAGCGTAACCCCTGTCCGTCGCGTTGGCAATGTCAGACTCGCGACAACGGCGGGGGCTCGAGCCCCTCCCTGAGCAATCCACCATGACGCTCGCCGAGCTCGCCACGTGGTGGCTCAAGAACCATTGTCCCAAACCCTCGGTTGCTCGCGCAGGCGCAACGTTGCGTCGCCACGTGATCGAAACGACAGCCGGCACCCTGCCGTTGCCCGTGGCCACAACCGGCAAGCTGGAAGTGCTTTTCCGCTCCCTGAGTCGAGAGGCTGGCCTTGGCCCCAGTACCATCAACCACGTTCGCGCCTATCTCCGCACGGCTTTCAACCGAACGCGCAAGGCCGGGATGTGGATGGGCGATAACCCGGCCGCCGACACCGAGCCCCGCAAGGTGCCCAGACGCGCCTATCAGACCCTCTCGGCCGAGGAAGTGCCGATCATGCTCGCCCACGTCTCGCCGGACTGGCGCGGGTTCATGGCCGCCGGTGCCTATCTTGGGCTGCGCAAGGGTGAGGCCGCCGGATTGCGCAAGACGGACGTGGATCTTGCAAGTGGTCTGGTGACGATCCGCGCCTCCTACGACAACGACACAACGAAGGGGAAGCACGCCGACGTATTGCCCATCCCCCCGCCGCTCGTTGCCTACGTCACGGCAGGATTACGCACGCCGGGCCAGTACCTGTTCCCCGCAGCCGATGGGTCCATGCGTGGCCCTGACTCCGACCCAGAGAAGGCCTTGCGCTTCGCTTTGGGGCGCGCTGGGATAGTCGAAGGCTACGACCACGTTTGCCGGGGGTGCAAACACCAGCGGCGGCCAGCGCACACGTGGCGTCACCCGGACAAGGCGACACGCGATTGCGAGACCTGCGGGATGCGATTGTGGGTTCACGCCGTGCCGCGGCCGTTGCGCTTCCATGACCTGCGTCACTCGGCGGCAACGGTCCTTTTGCGCGCCGGAGTTGATGCGCACCGAGTGCAACGGATCTTGCGCCATGCGAGCGTCACGACCACGACCGGCACCTACGGCCACCTTCTCGCCGAGGACCTGCGCGCAGCGATGAGCACGGCATGGGGCGGAGCTCCGGCCGAGCCCGAAGCCAGGCCCGAGGTCGAGCCCGAAGCCGTGGCGATCGAAGCCGTGGCGATCGAGGCCTGCAGCGGGGCGGTTTCGTCACCGAACGTCACCCTGGCGTCACCCGAGAGCGAAACCCGGGCCGAAGACCCGACAGGCTGCGCTCGCAACGTCTTGGCTTTCCAAAGGGAATCGTTGGCGCGCCCGACAGGATTCGAACCTGTTGCCCCCGGCTTAGAAGCGCCTCCCAATGGAGCAGCACCGAGTCGCACTCAGAGGCAACTAGCCGCAACTAAAGGCAAAGCCCCGATCAGCCAACAGCACCGGGGAGCACCAAAACACCCCCCTTTTCAGGTTTCATGTTACCCGGTTGTTACCCGAAACCGTGGCCACGCTCGCGTTGCCGCGGGTGGCACCGACCACCTGTTGACGGTTCGCGAAGTGGCGTCACTCCTCCGTGTCTGCACGGCCACCGTCTACTCATTGTGCGAGCGTGGCGAGCTTGCGCACGTCCGACTGAGCAACGCGATTCG
>MGST01000166.1 GCA_001798605.1 Deltaproteobacteria bacterium RIFOXYA12_FULL_58_15
ATAACGCGCACGCGTCGACAACTTCATCCGACTACCTCGAGGCACGAGCCCTAATCCCCTTGAGATCTCGATTGCCCGCATTATAGTGGCGTGATTGCCCGCATTATAGTGGCGTGGTTGAGCTCCGGCAACGACGTTCTCGACTCCAACTGGTGTGTCAGTCCCTACACATCCACTCCTGACAAGAGCAGCATCCGCAGCAACAGTGGCAAAGCATCTGGGGCATGGTTGTTCGTTCTGTCAATGCTGTGTATAGCCAGAAGTCTGTAACGAATGGCGCTGCCGCTTTCTGCAGGAGTTCATCGATGCCTATCGCGGAGCGAGGCACGGTCAACATCACCGTGCTCGAGCAAACCAAGTCTGTGCCTTCAGGCACCACCGTCGCCGAATGTCTTCCAGGACTGCGGGATCCAAAGGGATACCCCTATCTGGGTGCAATCGCCAACAACCGGCTCGTAAGTCTCGATGCACCGTTGTCGACAGATACGCAACTCACACCGGTGATCGTGCGACATCCCGCTGGCGCGTCCATCTATCGCCGTTGCTCCACTTACCTGTTGTTTGCCGCCTTCGCAGAGCTCTACCCCGATCGCAAGTTGCAGATTGGCCAATCGATGGGGAACGGCTATCACTTCCGCGTCAACGGCAATGGCAATGGCAAAGACGGCAAGCATGAACCGATCGACCTGCAAAAAGTCACCGCGAGGATGCGCCGCTTCGTCGACGAGAAGGCACCGTTCGAGCATCAAGTATTGCCCATAGAGCTCGCTGAGGATCTCTTTGCCGAAAAGGGCAGACAGGACAAGGTCCGCCTCCTGCGGGTTTGGCCCTCTGGCCTGGTTCATGTCGTCTCCCTCGGCGAGTTCACCGACATCGACCACGGCCCAGTCCCCCTCGATGCCAGCGCTATCGACGACTTCGAGCTCATCGCCAAAGAGCCAGGGTTCATCCTGCATTTTTCGTCACTGCGCTCACCGGTCTGGCGAGGAGAGCCGTGGACCGCAAGCGAAAAGCTGTTTGAGACCTACAACGAGACTCGCGTATGGAACGAAATCCTCGGGGTCGACACGGTCGGCGATCTCAACGAGCTCTGCCTCAACGGTGGCGTCCTCGACATCATTCGCATCACCGAAGGTTTCCACGAAAAGAAGATTGCCCGCATCGCCGACATGATCTCGGAACGGCCAGACGTTCGCCTCGTGCTCATCGCGGGACCATCCTCTTCAGGAAAAACCACCTTCTCGAAACGACTCGCCATCCAGATGCGCGTCAATGGCATACGCCCAAAGACGGTTTCTCTCGACAACTACTATGTCGACCGAGAACAGACACCGCGTCACCCTGACGGCACCTTCGACTTCGAAGCAGTCGAGGCCATCGATCTGGCGCTGTTTAATGAGCAGCTCGCAGCGTTGCTCGATGGACAGGAGATCAAGACACCCAAATTCGATTTCAACACCGGCTTGCGAACGGGGCCTGAGAAATGGCAGCCGATGCGCCTCGACGAAGGCGAAGTGTTGATGATCGAGGGCATCCACGGGCTCAACGATCGGCTCACCGAGTCGATCCCCTCGAACAAAAAATTTCGCATTTTTGTATCAGCTCTCACCCAGCTCGTCCTCGACAGTGCCAACCGCATCCCGACCTCAGACGCACGATTGATTCGTCGCATCGTTCGAGACCGGAGATATCGTGGCTATTCCGCTGCCGAAACCATCGCCTCGTGGGCGTCGGTTCGACGGGGTGAACGCCGCAATATTTTCCCATTCCAGGATCACTCAGATGTGATGTTCAACAGCGCGTTGGTCTATGAGCCCGCCGTGCTCAAAGTGCTCGCGGATCGCTACCTGTTGGAGGTTCCGCGAGATCACCCGTCCGCTGTGACGGCCCATTCGCTGCGGAAGTTCTTGCAGTTGTTCGTGCCAATCTTCATCGACGACGTTCCGCGCGGCTCGATCCTTCGTGAGTTCATCGGCGGGTCGTTCTTCCATTATTAGCCGCCGCGAAACCGAGGAGTGCATGCAACAGTCCACAATGACCGCCAAGACAGGTTGGCGGGCAAAGGCATCAAGATTCTGCCTTACAACAGTCGTGCTCGCCGCTGGTTGCGATGACGACACAGTCGAGAACCGTTACACCTACCCGGCAGTAGCCAACACGCCCCCCGTCGCCCAACTCCTGGCAACTCCGTTGTCCGGTCGGGCACCCTTGCGCGTCTATCTCAACGCCATGGGCTCCACCGACCCCGACCAGGACAGCGCAACCTTGAAGGTACGGTGGGATTTCGAGGGTGACCTCACCTGGGACACCGAGCTCAACTCTGCCAATCAGCTTTACGAAACAACCTATACGACGCCGGGCAACTACTCGGTGCGTGTCGAGGTCGCCGATCGAAAAGGCGCTCGCACCACCGGCACATTGGCCGAGCCTATCCGGGTTCTGGACGCCAACACGCCCCTGGCCGATCTCTCAGTAGATTCAAACCGAGATGGTGCCATCACTGCAATGGATGATGAGGGTGAAGAATCGTGGTCATCCACCAAGGGTGCCGTGGTACTGGTCAACTGGGATGATGACGATGGTGACGGCGACAAGGACAACAGTGACACCGCAATCAATGGGAACCGAGATGTCGACGATTTGACCCACCTCATCGTTCGGCGGATCGCCGCCCTCGATTCGAACCACACAGTGACCCTCGAGGTCGGCCCATCCTCCGCGAGGCCCAACCTCCGGATCTTCAATGATGCGGGTGCCGTCGTCGTTGCGCCGGGCATTGGCAGCGGCACCCTCAGCAACCTGTCCTTGTCAACAGACGCGAGTTTCTACGTGGAGGGGGTCGGCGGTCGTTCAGAATCCTGGGAGGGGCAGATCACCTTGACCCTCCGCATCGCCGACGCCTCCGTCACGGTCTCCGAAGATGTGGTCGCCATGCGAATCGCCCCGGTGATCTTCCCAGACAACGCCCAACCTTCGACGGCCATCGACATCATGCGCATCCAAAGATTCGCAAACGGCCCCAATGGTCCTTTTTATGATGCGACCGTTGCAAACTTGCCGAGCGGCGTCGCCCTGCGCGTCGCCAACGAAGACACTTACGATGCGGACCGGTGGATTCAGGACAACATGCAAGCGGGATATCAGGCTGCGCCCTCACCCACTGGGATGCGCATCCTGCCGACGTATCTGCAGACTGAACGATCCTTTGGCGAGGGCTTTCCCGCGGGGCTCGAGAGTTATCTCCCCGATATGCTCGGCCCAGATTTTGCGTTCAACTACCCCTGCGCCGAAGGTTGTTACGGCACCTCACTCGACTATGGTGGCAACATAGAAGTTGCACCGACACACACCGGCTACCCCCTCGGCAGACTGGTCATCGGCGGCGGCGATCAGGGCACGCTCTTCGGCACGGAATCCTGGCACTACCACATGGATGAGACACAACGCAGTTGGCTGAATGCACAGGGTGTGCAAGCCCCGGCGTTGGAAGTGTCGAGCGAATGGCTGGCGGTTGGCCACATCGACGAATTCTTTCTTTTTGTTCCCGACTATCGTGAAGGGGCGGAGCGCCCGTGGAAGATCATCATCGCGAGCACCACCCTCGCACTGCAAGCTCTGCAGACAGTCTACGATGCTGGTCAGGGTCAATTGCCAGTGTTCGATGGGCGCGAAACGGAAACCACGGTTGCGCATATTCTCGCCAACTCGGATCTGATGACCTACAACCAACTGGCGCAAGCTCGCATCGACGCGCAACGGGTGAAGCTCAGCGATGCCCTGGGCCTAACGGCCATTGACTTCATCGACGTCCCTGTCATCTACGAGGAATTTGTCGACTACGACTACGGAGGCACCGAGTTGGGCGTCGCCTACAATCCGGGGATCACAAACCTGTTGGTGGTCGACGATGTCTTCTTTGTTCCTGACCCCGAGGGTCCGCGGCCGGGCGGAAACGACGTGTGGCAAGCGCAAACAACCGCGGCGCTCGCCCCCTTGGGTGTCGACATCGTCTTTGTCGACGTTTTCGACAGCTATCACCTGCTCATGGGCGAAGCCCACTGCGGCACCAACGTTCAAGGCAACGCTTACGACACACCATGGTGGCAATTATGATTCTCCGGCCATTGCGCGTTCTCCCGTTGCTCTTGTTCGGTCACACCGTCCTGGCCAACAACACCACAGCAGAAATCGACGGCCTCCTCAACACCATGGCGGCGTCCGACGGCGATGTGTATCTGCGTGCCCGGAACGCCCTGGTCGACCTCGACAGTGCCATACTGAAGGCGCGGGTCGCTCAGTCCAAGTGGAACGCCGAAACGTGGGACGTCGATGTTGCCGCTGCAACGGCCTACGCGTGGCAACAAGAACGACCGTTGTGCCAACGGGCCTACAAACTGACTGGTCTCTCACCGGCGATCTACTCACGCAATCGCCGAGGGGTGCCTGAGGTCGGTCGCGAGCTCCAAAGGCTCGGCGACGTGGCACCCGTGCTCGCGGAGATCTACACCCGCAAGGTGGCCTATCCGTTCGCTGAGACGCATGCCTACCCGCGACACTTGGATCCTGAGCAACAACGCGCAAAAGAAACCGCTGCCCTGCGCATCGGCATTCTGTTTGCCCTCGGCCGCAGCCAACATCCCCTCGGGCCCCTGTTGTTCACCCGCGTCATGATCGACCAAACCACCTTCGAGCCAGAGCGCCGTGCCGCCGCCATTGCCCTCGGTGAAACGGCGAATATCGCCCCGCTCTCACCGCTGCCGCAACTGACAGCGTTGGCCCGTGATCAAGGCGCGTCGGCGTGGTTGCGTGGAGGCGCGGTCATTGGTGTCGCCAAGGCAGGCCGGCAGAACCCCGAAGAGAGCCTCCGCGAGCTAACCACACTCTTGGGACAATCAGATCTGCAGCGATCGGTCATCTCCGGCCTGGCCATTCTCGGTGCCTCCTCCGGCAACGGCTCCGAAAAGCTGCGTTCGCAGATATCAAGCCTGTTGATCACCCTCCTTACCGGCGACCTCGGCCCCCAACACGGCGCAGCTGTCGCCGAGGCCATCGTCGTCGTCGGCCATGATAGCGCCACGGCCGCCCTCGCAGAGCTCGCCAACGACCCGTTGATCCCAACACCGGTCCGGGAGAGGGTCCATGATGCCCAGCGGATCCTGGAAATCTCCCTGTCCCGAAAGAAGTGATCCCGAAAGAAGTGATCCCGAAAGAAGTGATCTTGGCGTCTCCGCGCAACTGACATATGTGCAACTCATGTGCACACTCCAATACATTCGTTCCATTGCCACAGCCGTTGTCTTTTTTGCTGCCATCTCGATTGGCTGTGAGACTCTTGGCTCAAGCGGGGGCGGCCCAGGAGTAACCGGCAACCCGGGCGCGGCTGGCATCGATCGCCCCACCCTGAAGCTTGGCGAGTTTGACCTCGAGCCCAAGTCGGTGATTGACGGCGACACTCTGCGGATTCCTAGCCTTCCCAAGACCCTGCGCCTCATTGGTGTCGATACGGAAGAGACATTCAAGCTTGAGAGCGACGCCCGCGAGGCAGAGGCCGATTGGCCGGGTTATGTAGCCCGCCACCTGCAGAGCGGCAAACCGGAGAAGTTCGCCACCCCGATGGGAGAGAAAGCCAAGGCCTTTGCCCAAGACTTCTTTGCCGGCGCTAAATCTGTGCGCCTCGAGCGGGACCGCGAAAATCAAATACGTGACCGTTACGGCCGTTACCTTGTGTATGTCTTTGTCAAACACGACGGCAAGTGGCTAAACTACAACGTCGAGTGCGTCCGGGCGGGCATGTCGCCCTACTTCATGAAATACGGTTACTCAAACCGTTTCCACGTCGAGTTCGAGGCCGTCATGACCGAAGCTCGCGCAGCACACCGTGGCATCTGGAACAAAGACGAGCAGCGATATCCCGATTACGATGTTCGGCTAGACTGGTGGCGCGCTCGTGCCGAAATCGTCCGTGGCTTCGACAACGAAGCCGTGGGCAAGAGCCATTTCATTGCCCTCAATGACTCGGACGCCCTGGAACGCTTGACCAAACACGTCGGCAAAGCGGTGGAGCTCCTTGGGGGCGTTGCCAAAATTGTGGACTACGGCAACGGACCCATCCGGGTTTATCTCTCCCATCGCGACCGACAAGACTTCCCTCTGATCTTTTTCGACCGCGATTTGTTCCAAAGCCTCGACCTCGAAAGCTTCATCTCAGAGTCCGTGCGCGTGCGAGGCAAGGTCGAGATCTACAAACACCCGCGCAAGGGCGACGAGCAGCTACAAATCGTCATTAACTCAACCGACCAGCTCTCCCTTCCACAGGCCTGGCCGCCCCCCACCGCGAAGTAGTCCACCCTCGTCCCTGCGCGTGTGACCGCCGTTCAATCGCAAGCGTAGCCGGCCGCCTCATGGAGCAGAATGCAGGACGTCGGCGGCTATCCGCATTTACCAGTGACTGACAAGGATAGTGGCGTATGCCTTTGCCAAAGTGTTATTGTTGAAGGGCATGCAGGAAAAGATGCTCATCGATACGTCAGCTCAAGCGCAGGCAGTGATGATCGACCTCTACAGGCGCATGCCTGGTTGGCGCAAGCTTGAGCTCGTTGAGGATGCAAACCGAACTGCCCGCCAGCTGGCGTTTTGCGGCCTGCGTTCCCGCCATCCGGGGGAGTCCTTGGAGAGATTGCGGCGAAGGCTCGCAGGACTCGTTCTCGGCGAAGAGCTCGCCGAGAAGGTTTATGGCCCCCTCGACGCGGTGACGTGAGCCCAACCACATGAGTCCCGAGATCCCCGAAGCATTGAACGTCGCGTTGGAAGTCGTCGGGGTTCTCGATCGATTGGGTATCCGCTACCACTTGGGTGGGTCCTACGCGAGTTCTCTGCATGGAGTGCCACGCCAAACTCAGGACGTAGACCTCGTGGTGGACATGGGACAAAACACAGTTGCATGCTTCGTTGAAGCTGTGGAGGCCGAGTTCTATGTTAGCGAACCGGCCGTTAGGGAAGCCATCCGCAACAAGTCCTGCTTCAATCTGATTCACTTCAATACGGCAATGAAGGTCGATCTCTTCATCTCGGGCGACGAGCCGTTTGATCGCGAGGAGTTTCACCGACATCGGCTCGAGGTGGTAGACACGGAAACAAACTGCCGCGTGTTTGTCAAAACCGCTGAGGACATCTTGTTGCGGAAGTTGCTGTGGTTCAAAGCCGGCGGTGAGATCTCCGACCGACAGTGGAATGATCTACTCGGTATTGTTCGAACACAGGGAGAACGGCTCGATCTCGAATACACCCGCCATTGGGCAAAGGCGCTGAATATCGAGACCCTGCTCGAAAGGCTTCTGGAGTCAGATTGACTCTTCTTCACTGCTTTGGGCAATCAAGGACAAATCTCACGTGACAGTACGAGCCATGGTGTTCATGTCATCTACGAACCTCGGCTAGCCAATCCACGTATGGTGCCACACGTTTGTCGGTGTTTGGGCCCGTCACCTGGCAGCAATTGGCGGGCACCAAGATCGAGTTTGACAAGGACAGAGGCTCGACGGTCTCCGGAAGCAACGATGGGACCTACAGGCCGATAAGATATGCAAAGGACGCAATCGTTACAAGAACCAACCGATGTCTATTTGCACAGTGCTGTCGTATCAGGGCGCGGCAAATGGCAAGACCAAGAGCTCTGCCTACGTCAATTTCAACAATGGAGCGGTTGAAGGGGCGTGGCAATTGGCGGAATTTCTACATGAAGCGGTTCGGGGGAAACGACGCAGCGACGCCTTTGGGCAAGAGCTCCTCGACCGACGGGCAGCCGATGACGTCTTGCGCATCGTATTGACCGCCTTGAATCTGCAAGATGACGGCGTGGCCCCCAGTGTGGCAGCCATGCACAAGGCGATCGATCAAATCGGTGACAATCGCGATGTAATCGGCGTGAGCGTTGACGAGCTCCACAAGGCCTTAGATGATCTGCACATCACAGAGCTCAATCCTGGGCTCGGCATCTGGGCATGATCTCGGATCTCGACGCCAACCGACAGCCGAAGGCTTGCATGATGGTGTGGTTGATCGTCGATTCGTCGATACGCAGTCCCCGCCAGAATGGCCGGTTCTTCGATTTGACCGGCAAATTTACGCAAGCGTTCTAGCTCGTGACCAGCACGATTGCGCCAACTCTTCCGCCTGCAGCGGCTCAACTATTTGGCCGATCGAGAAGACGCTGTAAGACACGAGCACCTGAGTGTGACTCCAGTCACACTTCTCAGTGGTGCGGTGCCACGGTGATTCGTTGGACGGATGGAGTACGAACGGATAGCGAGCGCTCACGGGAAATCCCCGCAAAGGTATCCAAGCAGAAGCTCCGACGGGGCAGGAAAGGCGCGAAGAAATGAGGAATAGAAATCTGGTAGCAGCAAGCGTAGCTCTCTTGGCGGTCTCTTGCAGCGAGAAACAAGAGCCGGCCCACACAACCTACACCTTTTCTCAGGACGATTCATGCACCAATGAATGTCAGATTGCCAACGAGACGCAATGTGCCGAAGGCAAAATCCGAACTTGCATGACCGACGCCGAAGGCTGTCGCTATTGGACTGAGCTCACCGAATGTCCTGTCGGAAGCTGCCGAAATGGTGAAGAGTGTTCGCCGCTGGATTGCGATAGCGAATGTTCCGATTTGCTATACACAGCATGCACGTGTTCATCTTCCGACCCGTGTGGTTGGCAAAACGATGGGTATTGTGATGCGGCTTGTGCGGATGCGTTTCCTGAAGACTATTTCACTGACGGCGCCGACTGTGAATCCTGCAATGATGGCGTGCAGAATTCGGATGAGGTCGGGGTTGACTGCGGAGGTTCTTGTCCGCCATGCGACGATGTCATCCGGTTCAAGTCGATCGATGTTGGCGGCGACCACGCCTGCGTCATGGATTTCACTGGGCACGCCTACTGTTGGGGGAGAAACGATGACGGACAGGCAGAGTCACCGACCGGTCAATACCTTGGCGTAGCCGCAGGCTACAAAGACAGCTGTGGGCTGACCAGCGACGGAGAAATCGATTGTTGGGGAAAGTTCTTCTCCGCGTCTGAGCTTCCGGATGGCCCCTTTGTGAGCCTGGACGTAGATGGGATCAGTGGGTGCGCCCTCGATGCCTCCGGTCACGCTTCCTGTTGGGGGAATATCCTCGGCCACGGGTCGACACCATCTCGTCAATTCCTCGAGGTCAAAGTTGGATGGGCCGAGTGGGCGTGCGGAATAGACACCAGTCACCATATCGTCTGCTGGGGAACGGATTCGTCCGGAAACCTCGATTCGCCGTCTGGCGAATTCAGCCACCTCGGCGTCGGCAAGGAACACGCATGTGCGGTTGCACTCGACGGTCATCTCGAATGTTGGGGCTACAATTACCACAGCCAGGCGGTCGCCCCGGCAGGCACAAACTTTGTCGCCGTCGACGCTGGACGATATCACACCTGCGCCTTGAACGACGGAGGCCAGATTGTGTGTTTTGGCTCGAATGCGTCGGAACAATGCGATTCTCCGCAAGGAGCTTTCGCGCAGCTTTCGTTGGGTTGGGATTCGAGTTGCGCTCTCGATAGCAACGGCGTCCTAACCTGCTGGGGCACCGAACTGTAGTCTCCTCCAGAATCGCAGTTCGACGCTCCTCCGAGAGCGGGAGCCAAAACGTAGATGATTTCGAACCTGTAGACGCATCCGCCCCGGTCCGAAATCTTTCAAAAATGGGCCCGTTACGATCAAACAGCTCAACGACCGGAGCTAGATTGTAGAGCCGCGCTGCCAGGTTTGGCTGACAGACAACATTTCGCAAACTCCGGGGCCGGTGGCTCATGGTGTTCATGTCACCTACGAGCTAACGTCCCCGAGACGCCGGTTGTTGGAGACCGGGCATGGGTGTCAAGGTGCCGATCAGCGGGGGTCTCGCCGGCAATCCAACACAGAGGAGACAAATCATGCGATTCCTATTTTGTTCCATCATGGTGCTGACGCCCTGCCTGGTACGCGCTGAGCAGCCAACGTGCCGGCCAACTCCCGCCGTTCTCATCAACCAGGCACCTAGGGACGGCTTTGTCCCCGATGCCACCACGGCCATCAAGATCGCCGCTGCAGTCTGGGTGCCTATCTATGGAAAAGACGTTCTCGATGAGAAACCTTTCAAAGCAACGCTCAAGGACGGAATTTGGACGGTGATCGGCAGCTTGCCACCCAACGCCGTCGGCGGGGTTGCCGAAGCCCATCTGTGCAAATCTGATGCAAGCATTGTCTACATCGCGCACGGGAAATAGGCCCGCCACGCTCATGGCATCTGCGATCGCACCGTTCACGCCAGAGTCAAACGCGATGAGAGGACACGAAGTGCCGCAGTTGCAGCCCTAGCCTGGATTTCCACGGACGGGGATCCCCCTAACATCGACGCGCGCAGAGGTTGATCT
>MGST01000167.1 GCA_001798605.1 Deltaproteobacteria bacterium RIFOXYA12_FULL_58_15
CATCGAGGATGAGGTTGTTCCCGACGACGGCAAGATGCTTGAGTCCTAGCCACTCGGACTCGGACTCGGAGTTGGCATCGTGATCTCGGTGCCACATTGTGTGGAGATCTGCCAGGTTCTACCCTCGGTGCGCATTTCCACCATACCATCAATATCGGTGCGTAAGACTCTCATGCCGTGCTCGCGATATCGCTCGAGGACTATCTCGTCTGGCAACCCATATCGATTGGCCTCTCCACAAGAGATCACCCCCACCATGGGGCGCAGCACCTGCAGGAACTCGTCAGAAGAAGCGGTCTGGCTGCCATGATGTCCCGCTTTGAGGATGTCGGTAGGGGAGAGGCTGCCAATGATCAGTGGTTCTGCATCAACGCCAAGGTCCCCGGGCAACAACAACGAGCGCTCCCCATAACTCACCCGCAGCACCATAGAGTTGTCGTTGGTGTTCAAGGACCCAAAGGTCGCCTCGCCGTCGGTGGGCCGAGGATGCAAGACTTCGAAGACTACTCCCTCACGCACGATCTTGCTGGGTAGCGCCGCCGCTACTCGGCTCTCCGTGCCATCGCGCAGTTTGAGCAGCAAACGGTGGACGAGCTCGTCCCGAGCGCCGTTGTGCCAGACTTCGGCGATATCAAAATGCTCGACGATATATTCGAAGCCGCCAACATGATCTGGATGTGGGTGGCTAAACACCGCCAGATCGATGGTATAGATACCACGTTGACGAAGTAGCGGTCCGACAACATCGCGACCAGGGTCGCGACCGCCGGCCCGCTCAGCTCCCCCGGCGTCGTAGACGACTACACCGCCCTCGGGGAGAATCAGAATGGTCGATTCGCCCTGACCAACGTATGGATGCAACACGGTGAGAGTGCCGTCGCCCATGCGTCCGACAATGCGCCATCCAGCAGACCCAAGCAGAACAACGAGCGCCACAAAACCGGCAATCCATGCCCGGTTGCGCGTCTTGATGAAGATGGCACCCGAAAGCAACAGCCCAACATATGCAACCGTCTCGATGACATTGGGCTGTGGCACATTCACCGCGGCAAAGCGAAGACCGCCGACGCCGTGCGCGAACATTGACAGTAGGCCCACAACGGCGTCGAGCACGTATCCCAGCGCCGATTCCACCCAGCCACCCAAACCTGCCAACACCGCGAAAACCAGGCACAACGGTGTCACCACCAAAGTAGTCACCGGCACCGCTAGCACATTGGCAAAAGGAGCCAACAATGACACGCTGCCAAAAGCATGCGCCGACACCGGCGCGGTCGCCAAAGTAGCGGCCAGCGAGGCGAGCACCGAATCCCTTACCGCCCGGCCTATGGAGTGCACAACGCCGCGACTCTTCGGCAACCGCGGCAATAGCAACAACGCTGCCACCGCAGCGAAAGACAGAAGAAACCCTGGATCGTAGAGACTGGTCGGTACCAACAGCAAAATTCCGGCACCCGCCAGCCCCAAAGCATTGACTGCATTGCTAGGCCTGCTCAGAGCAAGTCCGAGCATGAACGCGCAGGCCATGACTGTGGCCCGGACCGCCGACGCCGGAGCTCCTGCCCACACACAAAACACAATCGCGGCAGGAATGGCAATGAGCGCTGCAACCTTGCGTGTGGAGAAACACTCAGCAGAACCCGGAAACCAACCGAGCAGAATGCGACTTAGAAAGAATACCAAGGCTGCGACAATCCCCACGTGCAACCCGCTGATAGCCAACAGGTGAGCGACGCCTGCCCGAGCCCAATCGTCGCGCTGCTCCGGGAGTATGCCGCCACGGTCGCCCATCGAGATTGCCTTGGCGATGGCCGCATGTTCGCGCTGCATCACTCGTTCGAGTCGATGTGCGACGTCTGTCCGAGTCGCATCGAGCCACGCCCAGGGTCCTGTACCGACTTTCACGATGACGTGCTCGGATCGCACACGCGCGCGTCCTCCGAGATTGTGCTGCCTGGCCCAGACCCGCATATCAAGGTCAGAAGGATTGCGGGGCGCGGTAAACGGCAAGAGCTGCATCTGCGCCTGCACAACATCACCACGGACCAGGTTTGGCCCCGACGAGAACGTCGCACGAACCCGACCCTGTTGGCCGCGCCAGACACCAGCACAAAGTTGTCCGAGAAGCTCAATGTCGGTCTTCTGCCAAATGTCACCCGAGGCGGCATCGACGACTCGCTCAATGGGACCGGCCACCTCGGCTCGCCACATTTCGCTCGCGCATGCTGCCACGTGGGGCGCGGGTTGTGATTGGACGGCCGTGGAAAATGCCCCTGCAGCCAAGAGCGAACCCAACGCAGCCAGCGCCACCCCCGTGCGTCGCCACACCGCAACGGCAAGGATCAACAACAGGACGAAAAATGCCGTCGCGCAGTCGGAAGCAGATAATCGGGCAGCGTCCGCCGCCACAACGCCCAATGTCAACGCCGCAAAGGCAAAGATAATCGGAGCCCGATTCACACGGCGTCCATACCACGAAACCGTTGACAGTGTCGTGTCGGGTTTTTGCTCCAACCGCACTTGTGGGCTACCATTGCGATCATGCTCGCCACAGTTGTCGCGCTCGCAGCGTGCCTTCACTCCAACCTCGATACCTTCGGCGACCGCACTGTGATCCGGGCTATCACCGCGGCTGCGGCGGGCGACAACCGTGGGGCACTCGATGCACTGCGGCCTGTGCTCGGCACTAAGCGGGACGGCACCATCTGGCCAGCGGCCCGATTTTTTGCCGCTCGTGCAGCACTCACTGTGAGTGAGCCGACGGAAGCACTAACGCTTCTCGACGGTCTGGAAGTGCAGATCCCCGAGGCTGTTGATTTCATTTGTGCGGCCCAGGCCACGGCGTTGCGCATGACGGGGCAGTGGGAGCATGCCCTAGGCGCCTGGCAATGCGCCATGGCCACCGTCAACACACCTTTGTTAGGCGCCGCACTGTATGGTGTGGCGGATGCTCACTACGCCCTCGGGCAGATCAACGAAGCTCAGCGCGCGTACCAACACGCACTTCGCGAGGCGCCCAAGCTCGACCACGCTTCAACCGCACGTTTCAACATCGCCGTCATCGATGAGGCGCGACGGCGTTGGCTCGAGGCAGCCTCCGGATACACGGCAATTGTGTATTATCGTCCCACCGATCCTTTGGCCCATGTCGCCCAAGCAAGGCTGGCTCAATTGGTGGCAGCAGGCAGAGCCCCTAAGGCCAGCTTCGGCATCCGCATCGCCCGAATAGATCGATTGTTGAAAAGCCGCCGATTCGATGACGCGCAGCAAGAGCTCTCGGAGATCGATGCGCTGGCGACCAGTCCGTCCCGCCGCACATCAATCAAGGCGCGCAAGGCACAACTTGCCTATTATCTCCGTGACTCCGAAGTAGCCCAGAAACTCTACGCCGAGCTCGCCGAATCGAGCCACGGTTGGCGCAAGCGGTCCTACGAGATGTGGGTGGCGCGGTGTTTGTCGTCGACCAATAAGAACGCAGAGGCCATTCGGGCGTATCTGGCACTTGCCGACAAGAACAAGAACGAGCAAGAGGGCCGAGAAGCGTTGTTCAAGGCTGCATGGCTCGCATACAACAGCCGAGAGCATGAGCAGGCAGTGCGGCATTTTGGCGAGTTCTTGGAGCGGTACCCCACCGACACCGCTGTGGATGAGGTCCTGTGGTACCTCTCTTGGAATGCTTACCGTCTCGACGACTTGCAGACAGCTTACACAACCCTTGAACGCCTGCGCAGAGAGTTGCCGCGGTCTCCGCTGGTGCAGGGTGCCATCTATTGGCAGGGACGAATTCTTGAGCATCAGGGTTACGCAACCAAGGCTGCAGAACAATACAAGCTTGCATTTGACCACAACCCCCTGGACTACTACGCCCTGTTAGCAACGAGACGCCTGCGTGGCGGCGTTGACATGACCGCGATCGTTGGCGCCGCGCTGGTGGCGACGACAGGAGATCCGCGCGGTCTTGTTTCCGACAAAGGTGGGTCAGGTGCTGAACTCCGGGCATCACCGGAGCCCTCGGTCGACGAGCTGCCTGAGGGCGGTCGATTTGAGCCGCTGTCTACCACACGACTGCCATGGGGTGGCGCGATCTTCGATTGGAACAATCCTCTCGGTAGACGGGCACTGGTCCTCATCGAGCTCGGTCTGCACCACGAAGCGGCTGATCTCGTACAGAACCTCCCCATCCAACCAGGCCACGAGGCATCGAGTGTCCATTACGCCCGAGCAAGACTGCTCTATGGACTGGGAGACTTCGCCACAGCATACAAACTGACGCTCGCCAATTTCCGCAAAGAGATCTCCACCCTCCCTGCCGCTCAGACCCGCCACCTGTTTCACATCGCTTACCCCACGGCATTCGAGCCGTTGGTGCAGTCGAATGGTGCCAAATATGGGGTCTCGCCGTTGCTTCTTCTTGCCGTTATGCGCCAGGAGAGCGCATTCGAGACCCGCGCTCGCTCCTGGGCCGCCGCCATGGGGTTGATGCAAATCATCCCACCCACGGGGCAGCGCATCGCGTCGGCACTGGGAGTAGAGCAGTTTGACGCCGCTATGCTCAATCTGCCAGCGGTCAACGTCCAATTCGGTGCCTGGTACCTCTCTGGCCTGGTGTCAAAGTATCATGGGCATCTGCCACTCGCGATCGCCAGTTACAACGCCGGCCCGAGCGCCGTAACCAAGTGGGTCGACACAGCTTCAGGCATTGCCACAGATGAATTCATTGAGGAGATCCCCTACCGGGAGACCCGCCAATATGTGAAGCGAGTTCTCAGCAACCTCCAGGCTTACGATATTCTTTACGACGATGGCTTTGTCGCTGTGCCCGAGGTCATCCCCGACAGCTACGGTGCTGAGCCGAGCTTTTGAGCGAGTGACTGCCGATCCGCTGCCACAAACACCTGCCAGCATCTCCCAGCATTCGGCCTATTTCGCAAGCATCGCACTTGTTGATATGCTGTGCTGGTGGAGTCAAATCGCATTTTTGTAACCTGGCTGGCCTCAATTGCAGCACCGGACACCGACGACATGAGCTTCGATGTCGGTGGTTTCAACAGCTTGTCAACATGGCGTGCGGATGTTGTGGTTCTCGATTTGCGAGAGTTCCCCTGCTCTGACGATCTCCTGCGCGCACGAGCGGCTGTCGATGCTCCCGTGCTGGTGTTGTGCGACGCTGTTTCTCTTGAGAACATCGCGCCGCGGCTCGCTGACCAAGACGGCTTCAGTCTCTATGACGAGCCTCCCTATGCGATGCTCGAACGAATCCGCCGATTGCATCGTCGGGCTCTGCCCCGCCGGGATCGCCTAACAGGGCTCCTTGATCGCCGTTACTTCATGCGGCAACTCGAGGAAGCGATGGGGAATGCGAGCAGGGAGAATCCCCGTTCCCTGGTCATGGTAGATCTCGACCATTTCAAGGCCATCAACGACGAGCACGGACACGCCTGCGGCGATCACATTCTGATTGGCACAGCTCGATGCGTCGAAGCATCAGTGCCTGCGTCTGCGGTTGTGGCGCGCATTGGTGGGGAGGAGATCGGCATCCTCGTCGAAATGGGACACCAACAGGCCTCCTCTCTAGCAGCCCAGGTACTCGAGAACTTACGCGCCGAACCGATCGCTGGAGTGGAGGTGACTGCGAGTGCCGGCTCTGCGACCGCCGCGGAGCCGATGGACGCGCGCAAGGTCTATCGTCGTTGCGACGAGGCCTTGTATGCCGCGAAAGCCAACGGTCGTAACCGCACAGTCCATTTTGAAGATCTGGAACGGACGGCGCTCTGCGAGAAACGGGACCTCACACTCGAGGGATTTCAGAACCGCACCCGGGTGATCACGGAACGTGCCGCAGAGGTGATCGCGAGGAGCGGACGCCGCCTGATGGAAGAGCTAAGAAGCGAGGCAGATCTGGATGTCCTGACCGGTCTATTCAGTCGGCGTTATCTCGATAGGCAACTCGCCGCACAATTCGAAGTCGCCGCGCAGGGCGGAAACGCCCTCACCGTCGCCTTGATGGATGTCGACCACTTTGGCCGCGTCAACAAAGAATTCGGTTGGCCGTCCGGGGATCGTATTCTCGCCGACATCGCCCAGAGGGTACGCAGTCACGTTCGCGAGAGCGATTGGGTAGCCCGTTATGGCGGCGAGGAGATCTGCTTGGTCATGCATGGTACAATCACGGAGGCCGACACAGTCTTGAGGAGATTGCACAGCAGTATTGCACAACAGCCATTCACAACGACCACAGGAGAGGCGGTGGCCGTGACAGTCAGCATTGGCGCGACAGCCTGCAGTGATCTCGACGATAATGTGGGGATGTTCATGGAGCGAGTCAGTCAAAGACTGCTGCTCGCCAAGCGAGGCGGCCGCAATCGCGTGGTCACGGATTGATTTGGGGCATTCAATGCTCAATGGAACTTTGCGCCGGCGGAATTGATGTCAGACAAGAAAACGATGCAAGAGACCACCGAGGTCGATGTCTACCCTGACCTCCGCGATGCAATTCGACGCCCATGTCTCGTGATGATGGATGGTGTCGACGTCGGAAGATCTTTCGAGCTGCGCACGAGCATCTTGATCGGCCGATCTGAAGACGCCGACGTGTGTGTTCTCAAGGGCGATGTCAGCCGTCAACATGCCCGCCTCGAGGTCGTGGGTGAAAACGTCGAGGTTGTCGACCTAGATTCCGTCAACGGCACTTGGGTGAATGGTAAGGGCGTAAAGGGTCGACAGATCCTCATTGATGGCGATTATGTTCGCGTGGGGGCAGAAACGACTCTGAAGTTCTCCTATGTGAACGATGTCGAACGGGATTTGCAGAAAGTCATCCAGGACACATCGATTTCTGACCCGCTGACAGGTACGCACAACCGACAGCATTTCATAGACGCGGTGTCACGGGAGATATCATTTCACGTCCGCCACAAGCATCCGATATCGATTCTGCTCATGGACGTAGACGGATTCAAAGATCTCAACAGCACCCACGGGGACGCGGTAGGGGATTCGCTGTTGGTTCGGTTGACTCAAGTGGCGCAGAAGACACTTCGCGAGGAAGACCTGTTTTGCCGTTTCGGTGGTGAAGAGTTTGCGGCGGTGCTTCGCAACACTGGCCTCATTGATGCGAAACGGGTGGCTGAACGCCTCCGCTATGGAATATCCAAAATCACAGCCTGGAGTCCCAAACAGGAAAAGGTTAACGCAACGGTGTCGATTGGCATTGCCACCGCCGAAAGTCCCGAATGCCCAAGCGTCAAAGACCTGCTCGAGCTTGCGGATGAGGAACTCAACAACGCCAAACGCGATGGTCATGACCAAGTTCGCGGCAGGATCTTCCAACGCGGCGGCTAACTGCCGAGCCACATCACCTATTGTGATATTCCTCGATGATCGAACGCATCTTCTCAGCGTGCTTGCCATCCGGTTCGAGCTCGACATGACGTTCAAAAGCCGCAATGGCTCGCTCCTCACGCCCCGCCAAACTGTAGGCAATCCCTAGGAGTCTGAAGGCATCGGCATTGCGTGGTTGATCTGCCACGAGCGCTTCGAGCTCCTCGATCGCCAAAAGTACCTTGCGCCCTTCAAGATGGTCCTTGGCACTTGCCAGTCGATCTACGTCTGCGGCCCCCGTTTCGGTCGCACCTTGGAGAACGTCATCCGACGCGGGAGTCAAGCGACGAGGTTTTCGACCTTGACGTTTGCCAGGCCGCGGCTTCTTGTTGGCCGACTCAGGCGGTCGAGCCAAGAGCTCGGGCTCGAGGTCTAGCAGATCCTCGTACTGCTGCTCATCCATGGGTATCACCGACAGCTCAGAAACGGGCTCTGAACTCGAGTCAATCGTCGGATTTTCGGGTGCCCGCAGACCGAACATCAATCCAATCGTCAGACCAAACACCAGAACACCTACGGCAGACCAACGCCAATTGACACGCTTCCGAATAGCGTTGGTCACCACGGTCAAACGCGACTCAAACGACGGTAATGGGGCCGGGCGATCGGCACTGTAACCGGCGTTGGACTCGAGTTCTGCCAAATGGGACCTACGGGCGTTCGGGACCGTATCGATGTCACCAGGCTGCAACATGTTGGGCTTGGTGTCCATCGCCGTCACATCGAACCGACGCGAGTTAGGATCAGTGTCTATCCCGCCGGGCAACGACATGTCTGGGTCCGTGTCCCTCTCTGCCGCAGACGAAATCGATGGGAAAAACGCCGAACGTCGATCGCTTTCGGGTTCGCGCAATCCCTCTGCCAGTATTGCCTCACCTGAAACCGACGTATCCTCGAGCTGCCGCTTGTGCTCTTCCTCCTGCAGTTGCTGCAGCCGCTCACCAACACGCACGCCCTCTTGGTAAAGCCGCACAAGCACGGGACTCGCGGCTACCTTGAGGCCTTGCCCGATGACCTGCTGGGCCTCATGCAACAACTCCGGGCCTCCAGACAATAGCAGCCGCTTGCTGCGAATAAGCAGCCATTGCGCAAGCTCCTCATAGGGCTCTGGGGATTTTGCACCCGCGGCGAGACTGCGCAACACCTGCAACGCGCGCTCATACTGCCCTATCTCGCGATACCAGGATGACACCAGTCGCACCGCGCTCGCATCAGCGTCTGTGCCAGCCAATCCCTCCAACAAATTGGGCATGATCTCGCGCTCAATCGTCTCCTCAATTGAGCCTTCGGCCACAGCTAGAAACTCGACGTGCACCCCAGCGGCTTTTTGCCCACACACCCGCCCAACCACGCTCAGAATCTTGCCGCCACCATCACGTAGCTTGAACTCCAAATCGCGACCTGGGAGCAGCGCCGGGCCCCCGATCACCAGCATGCCACCGCGGGAAATATTCTCGGCCACACCGAGCATAACTTTGTCTTCGGCCGAATATTGCACGAGCCATTGGACATCAAAACGAGAGAACCGTCGCCGTTCGACGCTCAACTTCGCGGGTGACTTCACATGGTCCATAACGAGATCCGTCACAATCGCAATCACAATTGCAATCGCAATCACCATCGCGATCGCAATCGTAACCATATAACACACCTCCCTGCTTGGCACGTCGTTGAATTTTTATGGGAGACCTATTCGAACTGACCTTACTTGTGTGAACGCTGTATCAACCCGTTGCGTGTCCCGTTGTGCGTGCACATCTTGTCTCCGTTGGGGTAACAAGACGCCGGCAGCCATGAACTGCAGGGGTGAAGATGTGCGCTTGGGACTTTGCTGCATATTTCAGGACGAGCCGATCTCGTTTCGGAAAACCACCGCAAAAAGCGCCAAGGGGCGCGATCTCGGCGCACAAATGCGTATGTACCAGGAGATTGCCGACCACAACGCAGACTCTCTGGGAGAGGCCATCCAATACTGCGCTCACCACTCTATTGGGTCCTTTCGCGTCAACAGTCAGATTCTGCCCCTGTGTACCCATCCCGAGCTAGGATACGAACCGACGGCAATTGGAGGGGACACGATCGAGCGCTTTCGTGCAGTTGGCCGATTGGCGAAAGCACACGACATTCGCTTGACGTTTCATCCCGACCAATTTGTTGTCTTGAGCACTCCTCACACCAAGGTGTTGAGCAGCTCCCTCAAGGAGATCGAATACCATGCAGAGGTGGCCTCTTGGATTGGAGCGGACGTGATCAATATCCATGCGGGTGGCGGTTACGGTGACAAACCTGCTGCCCTGGCTCGATTTGTACGAGCGTGGGGAAGATTGTCAGAGCGAGCCCGTGCATTGGTGACGATCGAAAACGACGACCGCGTCTTCACTCCTGCTGATCTCCTACCGATGTGTCGCGATCTGCAAATCCCGTTGGTCTACGACGTGCATCATCATCGATGTCTAAATGACGGCACGAGCGTTGAACAGGTCACTGATTGGGCCATGGATACCTGGAACCGGGAGCCACTCTTCCACGTATCGAGTCCCAAGGAGGGCTGGCACGGCAAACAACCCTCGCGTCATCACGACTTCATACACATGCGGGACTACCCACGCTTCTGGGAAGGCCTGCATTGCACTGTCGAGGTGGAGGCCAAGGCCAAAGAGGTGGCCATCAAGAAGCTGCAAGAAGCCCTGCGGGCTAGACGACGAAGACCACAGCAAAAGGGGACCTGAGTGAGACCCGTACCCAATCTAGCGTGAGTTTCCTACTGGTGCAGCCTCACGCACCCGATTCCTGGATCTTTTCGATCCCTTACCGATCCGAACAGGTATACAACAAC
>MGST01000168.1 GCA_001798605.1 Deltaproteobacteria bacterium RIFOXYA12_FULL_58_15
GCGAGCACTACGAGCTGCAGTCTCAGGCAACTCAGTCCATAACTCGCGGCTGATGTCGCGCTAGAATTCAGGCATGGCAGACAATCTCACCGTCAAGGGCGACATTGGGAACGTTGGTGTTGCACCTACCAGCGAAAAGGACCCACAGGTCGACACGGACAAAGCCGATCTCGATCGCTTACGGCAAATTGCCAAAAAGAATACCGGCAAAAACCTCAGCGATGATGCGCTGCGAGCCATTCGCACGAGGCGCAGAACAAAGATGGCCGAACAACAGCGTCTCGGCGACACAAAAAAGGAATTCCAGGCCGATCAGGGCAAAGAGAAGGTTGCAACCCAATCTGCCGAGAAGCAAAACCAAGCGCAGAAAACAGCGGGCACAGAGAAATCAACCAGAGCAGGTGAGCTCGGCGACAAGGAAGCCAAGAACGTTCGCTCGAATCCACGCTCTGGACCCAATCTGCCACCGACTCTTGCAAAACCAACGACGGAGCAGCAAGCGACCAAGCTGCTCGACAAGATCTTCACTTTTGTGGAAATCGATGGTGAGTCCCTCGATCGCAAGGCGTATGCTTCGAATCTCAAGGAAATGCCGGCTACCAAACCCAAAGAGCAGCAACAGACCGCGCAGAACTCGGCCAAGATTACTGCCGGCAGAGGGCCCACCTCCAACCAACCAGGCGCTGGCGGCAGGACTACCGGCCAACCAACGGTCAAATTGCCAACAGGAAAGACCGCACAACCCATGGGCAAAGAGGCGACCGGTCCGTCCCTTGGTCGCCCCACGTCCAATACGAGTTTTCGTATGGGTGGACCGGGGCCCTTGGCGCGGAGCACCACCGTGTCGCCCGATGGACTGTACAATGCCGGGGGTGGCTTGATCACCAACTCGAGCTTTGACGGTGCCAACTTCAACTGGGATGCATTTCAGTGGTTCTTCACCATGATGGTGATGCAGGACCTACACAAGTACCGAAAGCTAATGAAAGAGTTGCGGCGACTGCAGGGGAAATCGGCGCTGTTTGGCAAGAAGCTGCGTGAAGCCATCGAAGACATGCGGCAAACATTTGAGCGCAACAACGCCACCGCCAAGTTTTTCGAAAGCGTCCAATCAGCGGTTGGAGGTATTCAACAGAGCATCAGCGAGCTCAAGCTCGAAGAGGCGATGGGGGAGAAGCAGGGAGAGATTGACGCCAAGAAGCAGGAGGTAGCGGGAAAGAACAAGGAGCTCGGCAACAACGAGAAGACCCTCCAAAAAGACAAGGCCAAACTCGCAGAGCTCAAAGAAAAGGGGGGGACCGCAGACGAGATCGCCAAGCTCGAAAGAACGGTGAAGGATGGTGAGGACAAGAGCGCCCAATTGAGTGATGAGATCGCCGCAGGGAAGGGAAAGATTGAGGAGCTCAAAATGGAGCTCGAGGATCTTCGTCGGGAAGGCAAAGGCAAGGGTGGGAAACTCGAAGAGATTGCCGGAGAACTCCTCGGCATCAATGGCAAAGAAGCGTCCAAGGAACAGCTCGAACAGTTCAAAAAGAACCTGGCCGACTATGAGTCCACCATAGAGGGATTGATGGCGCAAAAGAGCGCCGCGCCAATGATCGAGCAACGCGGCCGCGACTTGTCGGCACAATTGCGCAGCAGTATGGATGAGGTTGTCCAACGGAATAGCGAGCGCAAGGAGCTGGACTCACAGCTCAAGGGTCTCGAGAAGGACGTCTTGGGTAACGCCGAGAAGATCAAAGAGCTTGAAGGACAACTCAAAAAGCTCGATGCCAAGGATGAAGCACACGAGATCTTGGCCATGAAGGTCGTCATTCACGAATCGGTGATGGCCTCGATCACCAGGCCGAAGCATCGCGGCAGGGCTTATGACGCTGCCGAAAAGGCCAAGTCCAATTCAGTGGCCAAGCAAACAGAATTGGAGAACAAGGCCAAAGTGCTCGAGGGTTCCGATACGCCGGCAGATCTCGAAAAGAAGGCAGATCTCGAAAATCAAGTGTTTCAAGAAACAGCCACACAGAAGGATCTCGCTGACCTTCTTCTGCCAGGTCGTATGTTGGACGTGCTCAAGCAGAAAGGCGAAGGCGATCTGGACGCGTGGAAGCTCATCGAAGGTCTCAGGACAGGCGACAAGACAATCTCCACCGATGATGTCGATCAGATGCGCAAAGCGGGGCAGTTTCTGCGCACCAATCGCGAGGGCCAGTTGATGGCGAAGATCACCAGGCTGGCGGAGAAAGGCAGCAACTTGCTCAACAAGATGGCCGAGGCAACGGAGGGCGCGAAAGATGCCGCTGAGCAAGCCGTTGACACTGTCATTGATCACTCCACGCAGATCACCCTGGAAGGTAAGCAGGAGGCCAACCGCGCCCTGCGCCAGACGTCCTCACGCACCCAGGGTATGATCAATCAGCTCATGCAGATCTCACGCATGGCCCGCAGCAGTAGTTAGTTAATGTTTGGATTGTTTGGCGACCTTCTCGGCGGCCTGCCAAAACACGGCGATCTTCGCGCACGCTTTGAAAACACCGTCACAAGTGCGGCCACAGCCTGCGGCATGGACGCAAGACGAGAACGAGAACGATTCCTTTGGTGCTGGTCGTGCCTCAACTACGAGCCCCGCAAAGTATGTTCAAAGGATCAGCTTGGCGATTTGAGCGCTCTCACCGGGGGTCAACCGCCCACCTTCGAGCTGGTGTTGCGCCATGGTGCCTCCGTGGGCTTTGCCTATCTCACGGGCGGACTCGTGTGTGAAACCCTCGGTCAATCCCTCGCTGGCTTGCTGCGTGGTGCCCTGCAAATGCTGGTGGAGCAGAATACTCCCGACCAGGCCGAAAGATTGGCCGTTCTTTATCGCCTGGCCTTTCCAGGTCTCCACATGCTCAGTCACTACTCGCCAGCAGCGCAGGCCATGGTTCTCGGATTCGTCCCCGCTGGCGAGCAAACCGCAGTCAAGGCGTACTTCAACACACGTCTCGACACCACCACGCCACACCGGGAGCGCGTCCTTCGTCTTCTTGGGGCTTCTGGGATCGAAGATCGTGGAACCTACGACCTCTTGTACGAACATTGCGACAACGTGAGGTTTCATGGCGTCGGCGTCGACCTCGCCACGGGTCGCGCCAAGCTCTACATCCATGTCGCGCGCAACCTGGTCGAGACGACTGTGCAACGCGTAAGTGAGCATCTTGGATTTTCCGCCAGTTCCAGCATTGATCCAACGACGGGGATGCTCTCGATGATCGAGAGCAACGCTCTGATCGACGAGGTGGAGATTGCCATCGCGCTGTGCGGCGAAGGACCGCGCACTCTCAAGGTGACCGGCTTCTTCTCACCCAAACGGGTTTCCAGTAGCGACGCCGAGCGCATCGCGAGTTATTTGCGCATGTGTGGGCACCCTACAGCGCCATTGGATGCCGTCATAGGTGCACTCTGCCAGGGAGTGCTCGAACCGGGAAACCAAATGCATCCCCTTCACGCGGTGGGTTTGGAGACCCCAGTGGGTGATCGACCCAAGATCAACATCTATCTGCAACCGGTAACGTGACCCTGAGCTCCGTGCGGGGTGAATCGGAGTCAATCGGGGCGGTGCAGAGACATTTTCCGGGCTGGCGTCGCCCCCACACTCGCGATACGTTTGCGCCCGATGTACCTTGCGAAGAACCCAAAGCTCCTTGCCGCTTTCAAAGCTGGTGAGAGATGGGCGATGGACGATGTCTACCGCCACTATTTTCCCGGTGTGACCTCCTTTTTGCGCAAGGGCTTTACATTTCGCAGCGGCAAGGGCGCGTTTTTCTTCAAGGGGATCCAAGACCCATCAGATCTGA
This sequence comes from Deltaproteobacteria bacterium RIFOXYA12_FULL_58_15, assembly GCA_001798605.1. Lineage (GTDB taxonomy): Bacteria > Myxococcota > XYA12-FULL-58-9 > XYA12-FULL-58-9 > XYA12-FULL-58-9 > XYA12-FULL-58-9. The sequence continues at coordinate 3,828 of MGST01000168.1, forward strand.
AGTCGGGCGTTCAAGAGGTCTTTCGCCGTGCTTTCGAGACGCGAGCCCGCACTTCGTACAATGGCATCAACTCGTTCACCAATTGGGTGCTGGCCATCGGTCGCAACATGGTCATCAACCAATTTCGCAACCGCGAGATTGCCTTCAGCCACTACATCTCCCCTTCGGATCAACGCTCGCACCTGACGGTGATGGACGACGAAATATCCGAGGAGTTCACTGGCGTCCTCTATGGACGGGCATCAAAGCCCCAGGATTCCTCGTTGGAACACACTGAGCTCAAGGGCCTAATTGACAAGTTCATGGGTGAGCTCTCCGATCATGATCGTCGTTTGCTGATCCTGCGATTTGCCGAGGGCAACGGCCAGGAGGAAACCGCCGTTCTGTTGGGCTCTACGCGGATGAAGGTTCGCACAGCCGAGTCTCGCCTGCGCGGCCGATTGCGCGCCTATTTGCGCCACTCCGGCTACATCGATGATCTGCCCCAGGGCCTCAAATAGCCCAGGACTCGTGCGAAGGAGACCACATGACAATCAAGCAATGGATTCGATCGTTGTTCCTGTTGGTCGCTCTTGCCGCAGGCCTCGAGGGTTGTGCTCTGTTGAGATCAGGCGGTAGCTCTGGTTCGATGACGCCGGATTGGGTGCAGCGCGGCAGCACCCTGGTCGTCGACGGTGATAAGCGTTACTTCACTGGAGTCGGGGCAGCTTACGACAAACTGCGACCGCCATTGCTCAAGAAGATTGCGCAAAAGAAAGCGCTGGCAGCAATCAATGAGCCCATCAAGGAGTACCTCAAGGCGTTGGCTGCGCCGTGGTTCAAGAGCCTCGACAAAGAAACGGCGGAGCTCATCAAGCCAGACACGATTCTTGACGGTCTTCTCAAGCGCTGTACCGGATTGGCTGCGATCGATGAAGTCTATGTCGCTTCAGACAATGGCTCCACGTTTGCTCTCAGCCGCGTCGACTACATGGCTGTTCGCATGGAGATTGAAGCAACGCCGTCGGCGGAGCCGCTAAGGTTGTTCGTAACGAATGCGGGCATCGATCCCGACGCTCTTTTCAACCAAGTCGCCACACGTGTTGCTCAGGCCAAAGGCAAATCACAAAAAGAGCCGAGCGCAGACGGAACAAAGGCCGCACCAACGAAACCCGGGGGTGGCTCTCAGGAGGACTAGGTTACTTCGAAGCTCGAAGCTACTTCGAAGCTCGAAGCTACTTCGAAGCTACCTCCAGATCGCGAGATCTACATAGACCTCGTTGGTGGCGTTGAGCTTGGCTCCAAGTGCACGTGCAAGATTGCGCATGACTCTGACCGCAGCCGGATCGCCTCGGTCGAGAAGCTCCTCGAATGTAGACATAGGCAACAGCCTCGACCGCACCGGATTGACCGCCTTAACGGTGGCGCTGCATGCCTCAGAGGTCAGGAGCTCGAGCTCACCGAGAATGGCCGGGGCCTCGATCTCCGTGATTAACCGCTCCAAACCACCCATGTCGAACTTGCTGACGCTGACAGAACCCTCATGCATCAGGAACAAACCCGGGCACGGCAAGCCCTCCTCGAGAATTGGAACATCCTTCTCGAAAATCCTTTCCTGCAACAGCATCTCAAAACCCTTCTGTTGCTCGTCTGACAATCCCTCGGTAACGTCGATCTCGCCCATGGACGCTTTCCCTCCTCCTGGAAGAAAGAACGGATTGGGGCTTGCTAGCACGATTGACATGAATCAGCTAGCCTCGCCCCACACGCTTTTTGGGCTACCACATTCTCGACTTCTTATATTTGTTGCTCAAATGAGCGGCAGCAGTTGTTCGCACACCCGACTCGCGTCCCAGAAAGTCGGCTTTTCCTGAGGGTCGAGAGTCGCCCGCAGAGTCCCTTCTTCCAAAAAGAGGCCAGCCGGTCGCCCCACTGTGAACTGTAGATTCCGAACCTTGTCGCGAAAAACCTGGCGTTCGGATTCCAGTGGTACCGCTTGAAGTATCCCAATGATCGTCTCTTCCATGAGGTACTGGAAATGCGACATCACCGCCGGCTCTGTTGGCCACCCGTCTGGGTCGACAAGCTCAATCTTGCTGTCCATTGTCTCCGCAAGGTGCATTGCAAGAGTCTCTGCCCGACGGCGCAGATCGATCCGAGTCGGCGGTGCAATTTGCGACGACGCATCGAGCTCCTGCAATCGCGCGCTGGCATGTGACACCGCCACGGCAACGACGTTCCTAGCGCTGACAAAAGATATCTCGTCGGCTCCGCTGTTGACCATGGCCACAGACAATCCGTAGGTCGGATCTGTAGCGACGTGAGTCAACATGCCGGTGATCGTGGCCCCCGATGCCAAGGACAACGTGACGGACGGCAGCTTTTTCGCGCCCAACATGCGGCGACGACGATCGGCGGCGGCCAGGTTTGACAGTACGTCGACCAGATTCTGCGCCGGAACATCGAGCAGCAGATCGAGGTTGGGTGGTTGCGTCATAACAGATTGCTCCCCAGCCAGTTGTTGATGGTAGGTCCCACAGCAGATGCCTTGCGCTCCGACTTCTGCTGTGGAGCTGAAAGGCTTGATGCGCCGAGGTTCGCTGCCCTAGAGTTGGTTGAGAAGCTCGTCCGACATCTTCTTCTGGTGCTTGTATTCGCCGTTACAAAGCTCGAAGGCCTCAGAAATCACGTCGTCGGTAACTGTAAGCACGCCGTCAGCGAGTTTGACTTGGTTGGTCGTCCCGAAGACAAAATGGATCTTCGCTATTTTTGCAAGCTCACCCCAAGTCGTAGGGTCCTCGTTTGGTTTGGCATGTTTTGCGATATCTGCGATGATCACTTTGTTTGCAACAAATTTCAGGTAACTCGAAATAATGTTGTTGTCCTTATTGCTTGCATACCAATAGGCCACGTCGGAAACCTTGTTTGCATCTGGAATCGAATTGGGGTCGTAGCTGAAAACTACCGGCCAGGCGTAAGTCTTTTGCAAATGTTCGCCAAACTCTGAATTGAGAACTTCAATAGCCTGATCGAAAAGGGACGCCAGTTGCTTTTCTTTTAAACCCATAAGATTCTCCTTGTTTGTCGGCATCAACAATCCAAAATCGAGGATGAACGTGCCGTCGTTTATCCGTAGATGTTCGGGTTCACAGTTGCATATAGCGGGCCAATGGACGACAAGAATATCGACCTAGATTAGAGGCGTTGGCGCACGCAACCAATCGGCCGTGGCCTTGCACTGTCACTTCGAGTGCAATCAATCGGCCGTGGCCTGGCGCTGTCACTTCGTGTGCCACTTCGTGCTTGGGCGATCCTCGAGGGTGCGATCCCCGCATGCCCGTCGAATCAATCTTTTGGCCACCGCGGGGCCGCGGGGTTGTGAGAACTCAGAAGGGCTCCCCCCGTCGCTGGTTCAAAGCCGCCTTGCCCATTGCCATCTTGAACCGGTCCTGGGTTCGACAATACTCGAGCCCACCCATCCGGCCCACAGCAGCCAACTTGGTTGCATCTACGTGCATCTGCTCGTTCACGAGGTCGTCGTCCACGAAGATGTGCACAACCTCACCTAGCACCACATTTCCGGCCAACGGCTCCGAGCCGTTGGTTCTAGTGACGCTAAGGGTGCGGCACTCAAAACAAACAGGAGACTCCAGGACTCGCGGCGGTTTGACCTGTCGGCTCGCAGTCGGCGTGAGATCGACGAAAAGGAACTCGCTCTGTTCGGGGGGCAGTGGTTCAGCGGCCGCAGCCATCCTGGAGGCATATGCTTCGGTTGAGATGTTTATTACGAACTCGCCCACACCACCTTCGCTGACTGGTTTGGCGTTGCGCAGTGTGTCCTTCTCTGAGCCGTCGGGTCGATTGGCGGGACAGAACAACACGGTCATCGGGTTCGAGCCGACCCCAGCGAAAAACGAGAATGGAGCCAGGTTGTTCTGGCCCGTCGTCGACACTGTCGAGATCAACGCAATGGGTCTCGGCACGATGGTGCCAATAAGAAGCTTGTAGCGATCACCCATTTCGAGGTTGTGAGGGTCGTATTCCATTTCCGCACCATACCAGAATTGGCGCGCAATAGCGTTGGTGGTCTTTGGATCCCAGCACAAAACCCACAGAAGACGCAACAGAGCTTCTGGATAGCCGAAAATCAAGATATGATGACGACGACATTGGGGGGGTGCAAATAGATTGTGAGCCCCACAATAACCGGCATAGATTGTTGAACGGTATTGGAAACATGATGAGATTAACAAAGTGATGGCTGATTACTGGTGAACGTCGTTTCAAAAGGTGCGGACCATCAATCAGATACTTTGGTACAGTCTGTTCGTTCGTTAGAATGAGTCTTGAAATGAGGGGTTCGTGTGTTAACGGCGACGTTGACAACTGCCCCAAAGCGAAGAGGTAGCGGGCATGGGATTTTCATCGGGCAAAGTTGGTTCAGAAGAGGGCAACTATTCTTCCTCCTACACGGACTCGCAAAAAGACGCGGAAAAGACGAGCCAGCAGGAAAAACTGGCAAAGCAGAAGTCGGACACAAAGGAGTGGAAGAAGGCTAAAAAGGCCGAGAGGCAGACCGGAGAGAAGAACACCCTGAAAGGTGGCGGCAGAAGGCTCGTCAAGGAGCAACAAGAACAGAAGATAAATGAGACCGTCTACGTAGGCACGATGCCCCCAACCGCGCTCCCTCCCGAGTATTCCAATCGTACCGACATCAAAGTGGGCCAAGCACACGTCCAGATCGATCACGAACCCAAGCCCGACTCGGGTTCGGTCAACATCCGCGGCAACAAGGGTAACAAGGTAAACTATGATTACGATCCGGTGCAAACGGTCCATGACAAGGGTGAGAGCACCGTCACCGATGCCGATAGGGGCCGGTTTGAGAAGATAAAAAAGCTCTACAAAGAGCATCCCACCAAGTACGCAACAGACGGCAAGACCGTGTGGTTGATTCTCGATGTTGCGTTTGATGATGTGCGCGGCCTCTTGGGAGTCAAACCCGAGGATCTCACCAATCTGTACGAGTCCGTTGCATTTCGGGATTTTCAGCGTGGGATCACCGAAAAATTTCACACACAGACCCAGACAGTCGATGGTGTGGAAGTTCCTGTGTCTCCGTTGACGGATGACGAGATGAAGGATCTCTTCTCATTCATCGTCGTGGGCAGGCCTTCAGCCGACAGCCCCTTCGGCGAGTACCTGCTGCAAAAGGGTGATGTCGAACGATTTCAGGCGATCGTGGCAAAATGCTCTCCTATGGCGGAGTCGATCCTGAGTCGGGCGTTTACCATCGACCCAACCGACGACAAGTTCGGCACGAGCACCATCTGGGGTTCGGAGTCTTTCGCCGTTTCTCTCACTGCTCTTTTCGAAGAGCCAGGGGAGATCATGGCGCGCATCAACAACCTGGAACTCGAAGTCACCAAGGTCCAGGCGGACCGCACCATCAAGACAAACAAATGGGTTGAGGTTACAGCACCAAAACGAAAGGTCACGGTCAGCTACACTTCGTCGAGCCTGGTCAAGCAAGCCGAGAGTCAACAGGAATGGCTTGCATTCAACAAGTTTGAGGTGGCGAAGCAATATGTGACGGATTTGGCCCAAGGCGCTCCGGATGTCCAAGAGCCTGAGGATCTCATCAACAAGCTCAAAGATGGACATTTCACCTACACGCGACAGATGGCAGACGGCGAAGAGCTGAAACCGGGGGACAAGGTCACCTACGAGCGCTATGACCCGCTGACAACGGGGCGATACGTTGTCACCGACAACGACACCCACGAAGTGGTGTCCCATTTCGACTACGTCAGGGAGACCGACGCCGAAGGCGTGACACACAAGACAGTCAAGGGGCTGTCGATCAATATGCTTGGAATGGATGTCAAAATCCCCGACGAGATGTCTTGGACCACTGGGGGGAGCGACAAAACCTATCGAATCGGCCATCTCACGGCCACCCTCAATGGCCCGGGAACGCCCATCACGATGAGCGTCTCCAATGCTGCCGGGGTCAACGACCCACACCTCGTGGGTGGAAGCTTTGACAATCTTCGCATCGAGTGCGGCAGGGTTTCCCTGGATGTAGATCCCTTTGCGGCGCATTACCTCAAGGATCAAGACGGACGGGATGCCTATGCGCTCTTCAAGACGGTCATGCACGGCGAAACAGAGTTGTCAGACTTTGTCGATCGCTTCGACGTGAAAGGGGAGGGTCTAACCCTCAATTATGGCCGCGTCGATCAGTCCCACGTCACCGTCA
>MGST01000169.1 GCA_001798605.1 Deltaproteobacteria bacterium RIFOXYA12_FULL_58_15
AATTCTCTGGTGTGTTTTCTTCGGGTTCCCATCTGACACCTCTCGCTTGCTCATATCGGCAAGCTTATCTGGGTGTCTGCACAACCGATCAATCCGCTTGCTGCGTATCGGGCTACCATTCTCGCCGCGCTCGCTCGTGCCGACGCCTACTACGAGATACCCGGACACGAGGAGCACTGACTTACGTCAACTCCAACCCGGGGTGATCAGCTGATGCTACGTCCCCTGCCGTTCCGCAGCGAGGGGAGCGAGCGAGGACGGCAAGGGACCCCCATTTCGGGTAAGCACCTTCGTGCAGCGGATACCCACGTCTTGGGTATTCAAATTGTTCAGGCGTTCGCACGCGGTTCGCGCCCCGGCTCACTCACAATTCAAATTGTTCAGGCCAAGACGCCACCCGGCCGTGATCAATCGCCTCGTTCCCCATGAGGGCAGATATCGCAGTCCTCGCACCCACATTAACGTCCACAAGTGGTTTCGTTCGCGTCTGTATGCTATCGGCAAACGCAACAAGTTGATTGAACGCACCCCAATCTGACTGGCCTTCGCTCCGCACAGAACCGATTTGGAGACTGTCATCCCCCGAGTCGGTGTCGTCAAGGCGGTATGACGGTGAGCCGATCGCCGTCGTCATTTGGATGTTTGTCTCCACCGCTCTAACGTACCGCTCAAAGGCAGGACGTTGGTGCGTTCTTCCTCGAAAGAGGCGAGCTGCAACTCCACCCAACGCAATAGAGCCTTCAGTGCCGATGATGTCGAGTGGCACGAGTATGTGGCTGTCGAATCCGCTAGAGAGGAGAGCCAATCGTTCCCCGTTGGGATACTCGTAGGTCAGACTGATATTGTCATAGGTGTTGCGGCCATTCTTCCAGTGGTCGAGACCGCCGAATCCAGCACAACGCGCTGGACTCGTATTCCCCAGAATCCAGTTCACCTGATCTAGAATGTGGGCACCAAACTCCGAAACCAATCCCGCCGTATATTCTCGATACGCCCGCCAGTTCAGCAAACGATTCAGTTTGGGGTCGTCCGAGCTATGGATATACCACGGCAAGCGCGCCATCATCGTTCCGCGAAACAGCAGCGGTCTCCCGATTGCCCCAGATTTGATCAGTTGCACAACTTTCTGGTTGTGCCCCCGAAACCGCCATTGAAGGCCTATCTGCAAGATTCTGTCACTTGTTTTCATTGCTGAGATGAGCTGACGGGTCTCACTCAACGTGTGGGTCATGGACTTCTCGCAGAATACGTCTTTTCCTGCGTCCAAGGCATCCAAGGCCATCGACGCGTGTAGGTGCTCGGGTGTCGCAATAAGGACTCCGTCGATGTCTTTGCGGTCCAGCACCTGTCGATAGTCGGAGTATGCCGGGACGCTGGCTCCAGCAATCATTTTGGCTCGATTCAAGTGGGGTTGGAAAACATCACACAACGCACCTACTCGAATATTCTCGATAAGCTCCGACAATTGTAGCAAATGGGTGCCTCGAAAGCCGATGCCAATAATCGCCACCGAAACTGGTTCTGGCTTCCTCGAATTTGTTGGTTTCCCCTTTGCAAACCCCATTCTCGTGAGCCCCAATGCGGCCGCTCCTGCGCTCACGTCTGCCAAAAACTTCCGCCGCGATAATCCAGTTTCATCCTTCATCGAATGACACTCCGCTCCCGATGTGGTCAATCTTGACTTTGCCATCCATCGTCGAAGACAAGAAGCCCCGCGCACCAGCTTGGCTAAGAAGAACACAACCCTTTGTTTGTCCAACGATCAAGACAGCAGTTGAGAGCATCTCTGCGGTCAAGGGATCCGGATGGAGCACAACAACGGAGCGGTCAGGCTCCACCGGTTTTGTCGTTCGTGCATCGAACACATGTAAATGGTCGACTGCCGAGTCGTCCTTCAATACCTCAAAATTGGCAGACATGGAGAACCCTTCATTGATCAACTCAACGTCCATCGGATGCTGCCAATCAATCCTGGAGTTGTGGCAGGCAAAACGCCATCCGGGTCGATCGATTTGGGCACCGCCCCAAGCAAAAATGCTACTCCCTCCGAAGGAAATAAGACCTGCGTCAACTCCCGAGTCCCGCGCGAGTTCCGCCAATACAGACAAGGCATAGCCCTTACCCATACCGCCGAAATCAATTTCAAGACCCGAGCATTCGAACTGAACGGTACGGGCGGGTCCATCGAGAACGATGTTCTTGGACCCCACGTCATGCAATGCCTCCCGCAGTGACGAAAGTGAGGCTAGGGAATTGAGTGGAGTTTTCGCCCGCCACCTTCGCATCGCAGGAGGCATGGTTATGTCAAACGCACCGTCCGTTAGCTCATTGAATTGAATCGCCATTTCAATGAGGTGCATCAATTCGCGGTCCACGCGCACCGGTCTCTTTGCGGCATTCCTGTTGACCCAAGTGACAATCGAGTCCGGATCAAAATAGCTCAATTTGCTCTCCAGTCTCTGGATTTCGTCGGCGAAGAGCTTCAAGAGAATTCGACAGGCTTGCTCCCCTTTCCGGCGCCCGACGAGGATCGTCTCGAACACCGTCCCCATGGCGGTGAACGAGCCCTGGATCACAACCTGACCAGCCTCACATTGAGGGCGTGTATCCATAATCAGAGAGGGATCTCATGCTCGCCCAGCACTATTCGAGCTGGGCGCACAAGATCACCGCTGTCAGTTGCAGTAACTGCGAGGTATGCATCCACGGGCCGGTAGTGGAGCGGCAAGGTGATTAGGTGTTCGACAGTACGCTGAGGGACAGTAGATATTTTCTGGAGTCCGAGTTCCAACGTGATTTCCCAGCCACGCTTCACCGACACAACGGTGCCAGGCCACGGCGGGTCGTATTCGATATACCCAATAGTGAACTCGCCATCTTCCTCCAGGAGTTCCACTCCAACAGTCTGCCCCACGACGGGAAGCTTGGCCTCCCCAAACGCGCGGTACAAGGTGATGTCCTGTTCGTCGTCTCCTTGTCGCACTCGAAACGCTATCTCGTAGACACTCAGTGGACTTGTTCCATTTTTTCGAGACACCTCCACAACGTCAGCGTAGGTCCGACCTGGCCATGGGTTGCGCCACGCGACGTGTTCCAAGCCACTTTGACCTTCCCGAACCCAGACGGCTTTTCCTTCCGCCAATAGCTCATTCTTTCCAAACCAGACGCCTTGGTATTTACCCCGCTTGGTTTCGCCATTGAGTTCATAGTCGACCGTCGCATCCACAAGCCCATTCCGACGAACAATAACCGCCTTGACTGAAACCCCCTCCTTGCTTGTGTTCGTGGTGGCCACGCCCGATGGCCGCCACGTGCCACCAGATGTCACTTCTTCAAACTGGACATAAACCTGTTGATAAACGGTTGGAGAGGCACCGACGTTCCACCCAGGACCGAACGATCTGAGCACCACGTCGGTGTTGCCAAGATCAAGTTTGGCGCCTGAAAGCAACGTGTCCGCAGTCTGTTGCCCCAAGGGGAGGACCAATTCCCGAACATTCCCACAATGCGGTTGGGCGTTAATAAACAGGGCGATCAGTGCCAAAGCAGGTATAGCCGTGATCACAACAGCGTGACGCTTCCCCGACAACATAGAAATCCAACGTCGATTAAGCGAATTCACCTGTAATCGCCCTCATCCACCGAACTTGGCTTTCCGCACACTGGTTTTTGTTCTCCAACAATAATAGGTAACCATCAAACCCACCGACGTAGCAGCCAATAAGACCGGCCACACGACAGCGGAGTGTGTGACAGGCTTCAGAAATGCATAATGGGTGAGTCCCTGCATCTGCAGAATCGGGTTCCACGACAACGCCTCGCCAATCCGCACAAACATGAGTGCACACACACTGGTCATACCTATCCAGAAGTGGTGCGGCTCAATGTAAACAAAGCCCCGGCGGATAGACAACAACGAGAAGAATAGCAATGAAAGGCCTACGCCAAAATACGACCAAAGGGCAAACACCATGGTCCGAATAACCAACCCAAGCGAGGCCGGATCCATGAATGCCAATGCAGCCCAGAAAACCAATGCAGAGAGTAATCCAACGACCAACCAACATTTGTCAAGAAGCGGAAGATCGATCGACCGCCAGCGCGACACTAAGAATATTACGACGACCAGCAGTAGAACTCCCTCAATCGACGCGACCTGCCGCAGTTGAACGTGCGTCCCCAAGGGCTTCGAAGCCCAAAACACATCCGCTAAAGTTGTGCCGAAATCAATGAGGCTAACCAAGAACATGGATGGTACGAACATTGCTAAACCGAGCAAACGAATTGTTTGTTTTGCCCAACGCGCACGTTGAAGACCTGAGAAGATAACCCAGGCAGCACCCATGCTGATCCCGCTCAAAGGCAGAAAATGCCAAAAATCCAGAATAGCCGCGGGCAGCGATGATTGAAGCAAAAACGGTGAAATCGCGGCCAGAAACCCGAGGGAGGCCTTGGCCCGGGATTTCATCGCCCAATACGCGAACATAACACCAGGCACAAGAACCAAGAGACGTGCCCAAGAATGGTGGCGAAAAAGGCCGTTCTCCAGCCACAAGAAATCACCGATGTTCGCAGCCCAGAAGAAATACGAGAACACGCCCAGTGTAAGCAGCAAGTCTGAGTTTCGTGAACGTCCGGCAAACCCGAGTGCCATGGCTGAAATGAGAAACGCTTGCAGAGGATCGGTCGGAAAAGGTTGATTGGCTGCAAGATGCTGCCACAAAACGACGAATCCGCCATTGGCAACGATGATCGCAGCAGTTACAAGATAGGCCTTGCGGGGGCAATCCCACACTCTCCACGCAACGCCAAGTCCAACGCTAAGCATCAACAGACCAATGCCAATCCCCATCCATGAGACACTAGGGTGTTCGCCGCTCGCGCCGTATTGGAACCAAGTCCAAACACTGAAGGCAAAGGCAACCGCGCAAGCGGCAGCCATTCCTTGCCTCGAAGCGACAATCTCCCGCGTTTTTTTTACTAATTGCATCGACTACTCTCTAATACGGGATGCGGGAGGTGCCAGTCAAGAAGCTCCGGAAAGCAGGGAAAGCAGGGAAGCTGACTGGTTGCCAAATCGACTGGCCGCAATTCTTGCCTCCACTCCCACCCCCGGCAAGCCGCCCCTTCTGCTTTGGGCTCTCGGGTCCCGATTTCGGTCCTCGGAAGGCCGCGCGGGTTGACGTTCGTCGGCGGGCCACAATCGAGTTCACGTGTTCGGCGTCCCACTAGACTAGGGCACATCTCATAACCTCCTTGATTCGCATTTCGTCATTCCCGCGAAAGCGGGAATGACGTCCAAAAACACAGCAAAGTGGTTATGAGATGTGCCCTAGATCTGATGAGGTGGCTGGCCTCCTCACAGACGCGGTAGCTTTCTGCCCCATCTCTCATCAATGATGTCCGATACGCCGATGAGGAGAAGCTGCGCCTCGCCTTTCTCTGGCGTGACGACCGCACCTGCGACAAGGCAGGTGTCTTCTCCGTGTTCGGCACCAAGTGTCAGGTTGTGGCCCGAGCTCGCGCGTCGCCGCATCGAGGTGCGTTACGACCCCGAAGCTCTCGACGAGCTCGAGATCCACTTTTCAAGGGCCAGTTTGTCGAACGGGCTCGGTCATTCGAGGTGCAACCCAATCGCAGACCGCGGCAACGCAGCCAACCGTTTCCGAGGAGCAACCTGGCGCCGACTGGTTGGCTCATCTGACCGAGAAGCGACAGCAGGAGGGATTTGCCGAGCCGACACCCAAGCAGCTCAAAGATGCAGCAAAACAGAAGCGGCACGATGCGAACGAAGCCGTAGTCGCACTCTTTCTCGAAAACGTAGAGCCGGCTGTTATCAACGAGGCTGCCCTCCGCAGCTATCTGGGCCGCTATGGTCCGTTCGATCCCGAGCGCGTGACAGCCATTCTCGACCGAATACTTGAGTCCACGCCCAAAGATCTACACGTCGAGGTCTACCTCGACGCCATTAGAAAACAAATTGAAGGAGACGCCTCATGAATACACCACCGTGCCAAACTAACATAAACGACGATTGCAGGCTCATCTTGGAGTCACGCGCCTACCGTTTCGCAAGAACGTGGCGGCGAGCCAGATGTTCGACTCGCAAAGCGAACGCGAGTTGCATCAGGGAATGCTGATGTGGCTCGAAGTCAGCCCGACAAGATATCAAAAATACTCGAGCTGAGCAGAACGAGAGATCCGATAGCTTCGATTTGGCCGGGTTTCTTGTTTGACTGGGGAGTTGGAGTACGCAATAATGGGCACGATCATTTCCGCGGTTGTGGCCATTCTCACGCTGGTGGTGGTAGTCTATGTCACGAATGACAATTGGTGTGCTGGGTTGTGGGTCAATGTCCTCCGCCATCGTGAGAGGACTCCACAAAGAGTCCAAGGCGTACGAGTATTTCACATTTACCCCGAGCCACACACGCGCCGAAAAGCTAGCTGGAGCGGTGGGTGGCACCGCCGTTCGAGACGTCCGTGATCTCAAAAACAAGGACTTCTATCTGATTGCATGTCAGCCGCAACAGTTCGATGAACTAGCCACGATGCTGCACGGTGTCTTGACCGAGGAGTCTGTGGCTATTTCGGTGCTCGGCGGCCTTACCATTGGGCACCTACTGCAAAAGTTATCTCCTTGTCGGTATGTGGCGAGAGCAATGCCCAACACGCCGTGCATGGTGGGAGAGGGGGTTACCGCCTTGTCGTTCTCCAAGGAGCTCAGAGATCGCGACAAGATGGTTGTTTCCGATATCTTCTCCGCCGTATCCCGTGTGTTCGTGTTTGATGACGAAGATCAGATTGACATCATCACCGGCGTCAGTGGGTGTGGCCCCGCGTACATTTTCGAGTTTGCGCGATTGATGATTGATAAGCTGCGCGAAATGGGGATCGATGAACGATACGTCGAGTCGATGGTGAAACAGACATTCTACGGTTCTTCGAAGCTCATGACCGACACACCAGCCAGTCCAGAGAAGCTGCGCAATGAAGTTACCACCGAGGGGGGCATCACGGCGCGTGCTATGATTGCCTTTGAAGAGATGAATCTCAAGAGGGCAATCGAAACAGCTGTCGATCTCGCCTATGCGCGGGCGAAAGAACTCGCCTGAACTCTTGCTGCGACCGAGCTTTCCGGCACGTGGTCACCTAGATTTGGTTGCGGCCGAAGGCCGCGTTAGGTTATGGTCGGTTATGGTCGGTTAACAGTAGTTGGGGCAAACACATGGAGCCGCGACCTTGCTGCGGCAACCAATCCATTGTACCGGATATCTCGACGCTCAGGGAGCCAGAAATGATCGCGACTGTTGCGAAGAAGATAGCTCGATATTTCAGGCCCAAGACAGCGACCATCAATGAGAAGATTGTGCGGTACTACGACGCCGGATTGCAGCATCTCCATGAGAATCACGGGCGCGCTGATGTGGCAGAGGACACACAAATTGATGACACACCGCAGTGGGTGAATCTGGGCTATTGGAAGGAGGCCAAAACCTTCTTGGATGCGGGCGAGGCATTGGCGAATCTGTTGGGGCGGGCTGCAGAATTGGCGCCGGATGACGAAGTCTTGGATGTTGGCTTTGGTTTGGCAGAACAAGATTTCTACTGGCTCGATACCTTTGACGTCCGCTGGATTGTCGGTTTCGATCTAACCCCCGGTCATGTCGAAATCGCTCGACGAAGGGTAGAGAAACGAGGCCTCGGCAACCGAATCAATCTGGGAGTAGGTTCTGCCACAGCAATTCCTGTAGGTGATTGCTGTTTTGACAAGGTGATCTCACTAGAAAGCGCGATGCATTTCGTTACTCGTGAGGATTTTTTCAAAGAGGCGTTTCGCGTCTTGCGACCGGGGGGCCGGCTTGCGTTAACCGATTTACTGCCAGAAGTCGAAGGTCGTACCATGGGTGGCCTGGCGGGATGGTGGAAGCGCCGCAGCCTTGGGGTTCCGGCCATTAACCTCTACGATCGAAACGTCTATCAAGACAAGCTACAGTCCATCGGTTTCAAGAATGTCCGGGTAGACTCCCTGGGAGAACATGTTTTCCGGTGGGCATACAAACACTTCACGCTCATGCGCCACACCGACTCCGCCGTTTTGGATACCATGCCTATCGAGTTGAACGAGAAAGAACGTGATCCCAGTTGGCGCCCGCCGCCGGTGTCGTGGGGCTTGGGAGACTACGTGCTATTCACTGCAGACAAACAATAGAAGCAGTCCCGCAGTCCAATGGTTCCAAAATTCTGGGTGTGTCCCACTGGATCAACGGAAACATAAAACGCCGCTTGCCAGCCTGCGACGGCCCATTCTGTGGTGATACGGGCGCATAAACGGACCCGTTTGACTCAGGTGCTCCGCTTGGCCGCATACCACACCATCACTCTGTGGTCCCCGGAGAGTTCGCGTGGCGACGCCGCTTTGCATGAGCGGCGCGCCGCTGCCCGACGACAGAATTCGCCGCCATGACAGGTGGACCCGTGACTGTGCCTGTTGAGGACGTCAAACCCAAACCGACTGCACCACCGTGCATGGTCCAGCCACAATACTTGACGGCCTGATAGATACGCAGATAGCAATCCAAGCCGGCTGCACCTCTGAATCCATCGTGACCACGTTCTAAACGACGCAGACAGCGCATGCCAGTCTCGGCCAACGAGGTCCGTTTCACACCTGGATGGCTCAAAAAGGCAATCTTGTCTTCAAATGTCAGGGCTCCTGATTCCAGGGATTTCTTGGTGACCCCAATTCGTAAATCAGCCGGTACTCCGTTCCCGGAAAAATGGTCTTCGTTTCATTGAGTTCTTCGCAAAGTTTTAGAAGAGCGGCACTTTCGGCGTTGTTTGCAATATGGTGGAGCCGGACGGTTAAGGTCTTCTCTCTTCTCTGTGTCGTCGGGAATGAGATCGGCCTGGTTGTCATCGCATTTCAAGCTTCGCCACAGACGTTCGACGAAGATGTTGTCAAAGCATCGACCCTTTCCGTCCATGCTCATCTGCATCCCTGCTGCCCCAACCGCACTGGTGAAGTCGTGGCTAATGAACTGGCAACCCTGATCACTGTTGAAGATCTCTGCGTGTCCATGCCGGAGAGCGTCCTCAAGCGCCTCCAGGCAGAATGACGTTTCCAGCGTGTCCCATCTCTCATGACCACCCCACCGAGATGGGGTTTGTCTCAATCATGATTCCCATGTCCCATCATGCGTGACCGGTCATTTGACTGGGACGCGATGTGCCAGGGGGAATCGGCTCAGAGCCGAAAATGGATTATGACCATCGGTCTCAAGGTCTCCGGCATGGGCATGGGCCACAGCCAGCATTGATGCCGAGCAGTGGCCCGCCAACCGCTTCCCAGATAGCAGAAGCCTCCCGCAATACTTTCGCGGCCCTCGGACGGGCTGAGTAAGGTAGGTGAACGGGTTGATGCCGTTGAGCTCGCAGGTGTGGATCAGGCTCATGTAAATGTCGCCCACCCGCGCGCCGTGCAGGGTTTTGTAGAACAGCGAGTTCTTCCGATGCCGGATGGCGCGCTTTAGCGCTCTTTCGCAGATGTTGTTGTCGATAGGGGCCCCGGCTACTGTAAGAAATCGAGTGAGCTTGTCCCACCGATTGAGCATGTACTCGGTCGCCTCGCCAAGGGTGCCGTTCGGCTCGACCAGCTTCTCGTCGAGCTGTTTGCGCAGCCACGCCTCGAGCTTGTCCATTGTCGGGCGGCTCTTTTCTTGATGGTAGGCCAACCGCTCCTCGGGAGTCATCTTCTCTCGGCGACACTTGCCCTCGTGCTTGTAGACCTTTTCCAATTCAGTAGGTGCTGAGCGCCACCAAGTGACGTGCGATGGCCTCTCGGTCGCCCGCGCACTGCTCAAGCGATCGAACGGCAAAAGTATGTCTCAAGTCATGAATTCGGGGCCCCTTCATCCCGACGCCTGGATGGATGCCGATGCGACGGATCAGTTTGAGGAAGGTTCCGATGACCGTCGAGTAGCAAAGGCCGGTGCCCACTCCGAGACAAACACCGCATGATCGGTGCCGGCATGCCTCTCTCTCGCAGAAAGATATTCATTGAGAGCGCGAAGTGAACGATCGTCATTAGAACAATTGAACAATTGAACAAGAGAACAAGAGAACAAGAGAACAAGAGAACAAGAGAACAAGAGAACAAGAGAACAAGAGAACAAGAGAACAAGAGAACAAGAGAACAA
>MGST01000170.1 GCA_001798605.1 Deltaproteobacteria bacterium RIFOXYA12_FULL_58_15
TATTGGTATGAGCAGCTGGCAAGTCGATACGAGGGATTGAACGGCCTCAAGACGATGTGGGGTTCTGCGTATCAGGATAGGCGTCTCGCAGAGTTCGCAGTCAAAGGTAGCCGTGGCCGTTATCCTTTCGACACCAAGCGATTCGAGGACGTTAAGCCATGGGCGTCATTTGAGATTCTTCTCGAGTCGGGGAGGCCGCTGCCATCAGAGCCGCCAGGGCAGCCGTTGGGCGGCGAGGAGACCTCCGACAGGTCAGAGCTGGTCTCAGGTCTTGACGACCTCGACCGACGTATCCTCGCATCCCTGCGGGACACGCCGGGACGAGTTCGGCTTGAAGCTCTTTCGGTCACGTTGGAACCCAATTACCCCCCTGACAGGAAGACAATGGCCCGACACTCACAGGTCATGGCCAGTCGCAAACCGCCATTGGTTGACTACATCCCCAAGAAGGGCATTGAAATCACGGAGGCTGGCCGGGAAGCCATCGGCGAATGGTCTCCAAAAAGCGAAGACGGATGAACCGGCGACCCTGGCGTGCCGTAGATTCCCCGTAGATTCCCCGTCAATTCCCCGTCGTTGCCTCCTCGCGTCCTGAGCAACTAGCGCGGTGTGTGCGAAAATGCGCGCATGGTTGAACAGCACATATGGACACTGGCTGCGGTTGCTCGCCGACTGCGAGTCACGCGCGCGTGGCTCAGGAAGGAAGCTGACTCAGGTCGCCTCCCCTGCCTCAAGGCGGGCAATCGATATCTATTCGATCCCGAGCTGATCGAACGTCTCCTGTTGGAGAGGTCCCGTCAATCGCCAAACGGAGAGAACAGAGCTCGCGGGGACCTGTTATGACCACAGCGTACACTGAAGATAACCCACCGCCGCCCGGCGACGAAGATGCGCCCGGCGGCTCTGTTGGGCCCACTGACACCTTGACTGAAACCCGTCTCGCCGAGTTGCTTGTCAGCGAGTATGGCGCTGACCTGCGATACTGCTCCGAGGCCAGGCAGTGGCTCGTGTGGGATGGACGACGATTTGCGCCCGATGACGGTGCCGCTGTGCAACAACTAGCGAAGGCTACCGTTAGGGATCTCTATCCAAAAGCCGCGAGACTCCCCGACGCTCAGAGGATCGCACTCACCAAGGCCGCCATTGGTGCCGAGACGAAGCGGAAGCGCGACGCAATGGTCGGCCTGGCGCAATCGGAACCAGCTGTGCGCATCAGAGCCGCCGAGCTGGACTCGAACCGATGGTTCCTCAACGTCGCCAACGGCACCATCGACCTCACAACCGGGAGTCTGAACGCGCATCGACGTGCAGATCTCAATAGCAAATACGCCCCCGTGGCGTATCACCACGACGCGGATTGTCCGACTTGGCGCGCGTTCCTGGCGCGCGTGTTCGCGGACGATCAAGACCTGATCGCGTTTGTCGCGCGGTCGGTCGGCTACAGCCTCACCGGAGATGTCGGCGAGCAAGTCCTATTCTTTCTCCACGGCCAGGGTGCCAACGGCAAGTCAACGCTCACCGGCACGCTGCTGGCGTTGACCGGGGACTATGGGAAGCAGTCCGCACCTGACCTGTTGCTGGCAAAACGGGGCGAGGCCCACCCGACCGAACAAGCCGACCTTGCGGGTGCGCGCCTGGTGGTCACACAAGAGGTGGAGGCAGGCCGCTATCTGGCAGAGACGACGGTCAAGCAGCTGACTGGCGGAGATCGAATCAAGGCTCGCTTCATGGGCAAAGACTTCTTCGAGTTCTCGCCTACCCACAAGTTGTGGTTGTGTGCCAACCACAAACCGATTGTGCGTGGAACCGACAATGCGATTTGGCGCCGTCTGATGTTGGTTCCATTCAACGTGACCATACCCGAGCAAGAGCGTGACCCTGACTTGCCGCAGAAGCTACGCGCCGAGTTGCCCGGCATTCTGCGGTGGGCTGTCCTGGGGTGCCTCGATTGGCAACGTCAAGGCCTACAACCGCCCGATGCCGTGCGTGCTGCCTCTGCCGAGTATCGCAACGACCAAGACACCATCGGTCACTTCCTCGATGAGCGTTGCACCTTGACTGTGGACGCCCGCGAAACGGCCAAAGACTTGTACGCAGATTTCAAACAGTGGTGCGAGGCCAACGGCGAGAGAGTGCCGAGCCCAAAGGTGTTTGGTGCCAACCTCGGAGACCGGTCACGGTTGCTCAAGGGCAAGATTGACGGGCGGGTTGTCTGGCGCGGCATTCGTCTGCGGGTGCCAGGTGAACCCTGCCAAGTAGACGGTGTAGACGATCAATCCACTTTTGAGGCCCCGACTCCTTGCACTCATCTTGTGAGTGAGGGCCGGGAAAAGGGCTGCAATGGTCTACATGGTCCACAGGAAGCCCGATCAAAAGGCTTGTTTCCTGCCGGCGACGGCTACTGCCGGGAGCCAGGAGAAGAGGGATGAGCCGCCCGGACGTCGCAAAGTCTGCGGCATGGTACGCACGTCGAGGGTGGTTCGTGCTTCCCGTCCACTTCCCCACGGGTGAAGGCTGCTCTTGTGGCAATCCGGCATGTGAGCGGTCGGGCAAGCACCCAGCCACGCATGACGGCTGCAACGGTGCAACTCCCGACGCCGTGAAGATTGCCGGGTGGTGGCGTGGCGAACGACAGTGGAATGTCGGCCTAGGAACCACCGGGACGTTTTGGGTCCTCGACGTGGACGGCGCGGCGGGCAAAGCCAGCATGGCTGAGGCCGAAAGACGTCACGGTCAATTGCCCGTCACGGTCACGTCACGCACGGGAAACGATGGGTTGCACCTGTTTTGGCGCATGCCTGCCAAGGTGCCCGTTCGTTGCCGTGTGGCGGTGCTGGTCGGCGTGGACGTGCGCGGTGCGGGTGGGTTCGTCATTGCGCCGCCGTCCATGCATGTGAGCGGCGAGCGATACGTCTGGGTCCATGGGCGGGGACCGCACGAGATAGCCATCGCCGAGGCACCCCCTTGGCTTGTGGCGCTCGTCAACGGTTCTCGCATGCCGACGGCTCACACAAATTGGGGTGAAGTATTTCGGGCACAGGTTCCACATGGCGAACGCAACCACGCAGTGGCCAAGCGAGCCGGTTACCTACTGGCCCTCGGCGTCGATCATGGCGCTGCTACAGAGTTGTTGATCGGGTGGTCCCGCGACCACCTGCGACCGCCGTTATTGGTCGGGGAAATCCGTCGGACCGTGATGTCGATCGATCGGAGAGAACGCCGAAAGGCGGGAGGCAAGTGATGATTGCGATGGGACAGACAGGTTACGAGGGGCTGTGGACCGTCAAAGAGGTGGCGGCCTTTCTGCAGATGTCGGAGAGCTGGGTAAGCAAACGCGCCGCAGATGACTCGTTGCCGACCATCCGCATAGGTCGTGCGGTGCGCTTCGAGCCGGAGGCGATTCGGGCCTGGGCGCGAGGTGGACGACAGGGCACCACCGTATTGCCGATTAGATCCGGACTGCCAAACCTGGGCAGGTAGGGATGGTTGTGGCGATGAGTACCCCAGAGAGGTATACTGCCGTGATGGCATTCAAAACATCCAAACCGGTGACCGTGCGGAAGAAGCTCGGCATGTCACAACGGCAGTTTGCTCAAATGCTCGGGATCGGACTTCGGACCGTGACGAATTGGGAGCAAGGGTTGCGGGAACCTGCGGGGCCCGCGCGTGCGCTGTTGTGCATCCTGGATCGAGAGCCGAAGGCCGCGATGAGTGCCCTCGGCTACGCGCCAGCGAAGGTCACACGAAAAGGGAGGGCATAACCATGGCGAGCGCCTATCGCAAACGTGGGGTGTGGTACGCTCGCTTCAAGAGTGCCGCCGGCACCTGGCAGTCGAGGGCGACCACGTTCGCCAACAAATCGGGTGCTGTCCGTCTTGCCCTCGACATGGAGCACAAGGCCGAACGGCAACGCCTGGGTTTGGAACCCTTGCCCGAACAAACGGCAATGACATTGGCTGAGCTTTGCCGGTGGTGGCTGGACAACCGCTGTCCTGAGGCGTCACGCACCCGTGCTGAGGCGGCATTGCGCCGCAACGTCATCGATTGCCGAGTTGGTTCGTTGCCTATGCTCGCTGTCACACCTGCCGAGTTGGAGCAGCATTTTGTGATGCTGGAGAAGAAGGGAACGCCCGGCGGGCGACCACTTGGACCGAGCACCATCATGCACCTGCGCGCCTATCTGCGCGCGACGTTCAACAATGCCCGCAAGGCAGGTATCTGGGGCGGTAACAATCCGGTGGGTGACACACAGCCGCGGAAGGTGCCTCGGAGAGCCTACGCGACACTTACGGCCGACGAAGTGCCTGTGATGCTCGCGCACGCGGATCCCGATTGGCAAGGTTTCTTCGCAGTGGCTGCCTACCTCGGACTTCGCAAGGGCGAGGCCGCAGGACTGCGGAAGTCCGACGTGGACCTCGACCTCATGCTGATCACTGTGCGTGCGAGCTACGACAACGATACAACCAAGGGCAAACGCGCCGACGTGTTGCCAATTCCGCCGCCGCTCTTACCCTACGTTGTGACTGGCCTGCGTACCCGCGGCGCTTACCTCTTCCCGGCAGCCGATGGTTCCATGCGCACGCATCACTCGGACCCCCAGAAGTCATTGCGCACGGCGCTCTCTCAGGCTGGCATTGTCGAGGGCTACGACCACGTGTGCCGCTGCTGCAAAGCAAAGAAGCGGCCTGTCACAACTTGGCGTCACGCTGACAATACGCCCCGTGACTGCCCGACGTGCGGCATGCGACTGTGGCCGCGTGCGATTCCACGCCCCATGCGATTCCATGACCTGCGGCACAGCGCGGCGACGGTGCTCTTGCGTGCGGGCGTCGATGCCCACCGCGTGCAACGTATCCTGCGTCACGCGAGCGTTACGACAACGACGGGCACGTACGCGCACCTTGTTGCCGAAGACCTGCGTGACGCAATGACCGATGCGTGGGGGGATGTTCCGATGCTCGAAGCTGCCGAGCAGACGGAGTTAATGGCTGCAATGGCCGGTGCGGATTCCGCGCTTCATGTTACCCGCGTGTTACCCGAGCCAGAAATCTGCGAGTTCACGCCGACCTGGCGGGAGCGCAAAGTGTTGAAAATGCAAGGGGAAGTAGTGGCGCGCCCGACAGGATTCGAACCTGTTGCCCCCGGCTTAGAAGGCCGATGCTCTATCCGAATGAGCTACGGGCGCGCTCGGGTCACTTGATACGGAAGAGGACCGCGGAAATCAACATCTTCCTCACGACGCTGGCCGGCTTGTGCTGATATTCGATATTCGAGCTCCGGTGAGTCGCTTCATCCCTACCAGTCGGATAAGAAGGGGCCATGGCAAAACAAGCAGAATTCAAAGATTTCCTTAGCCTGCCTGCATTGCATGATTTTGTTCAAGCCGCGGGATTCAGGAACCCCACGGCCGTTCAGAAAGCCGCGATACCTCTAATTCTCTCGGGCAAGTCTGTGTCAGTCCTGGCCCAAACCGGATCGGGCAAAACTCTCGCCTATGCCCTGCCCATCGTCGAGCTACTAAAAAAGCAGGAGCGTCTCGAGAGACAGGAGGGTTCAGAGAGCTCGGAGGATGCGGATCCCGAGAGTCTCGGTGTGGCGCAGGCAACGCAGGCGACGCAGACGACGCGAGCGCCCCGGGCTTGGATTGTAGCTCCCACCCGCGAACTCGGTGCGCAAATCGAAAAGGTTTTCAAATCGATTGCTCACCTTGCCAAACTGCGCGTGCGACATCTCACCGGAGGTTTCGGCAGCAAGGAATCACGGGTGGCCGTGACGGGGCCCATCGACGTGGTGATCACCTCGCCCAATCGAGGGCTCCTTGCACTGAGGCGTGGCGAGCTCAAGGCCGACGCCACCCGCTTTCTCGTCTTCGACGAAGCGGACCAGCTCTTTGATTCCGGTTTTCTTGCTGACGTCACAGCCCTCGCGTCGCGGTTGGGATCTGAGCATCTGCAGGTGGGCCTCTTCTCCGCCACCATGCCCGGTACCTTTGCTCTGTTGCGCAAACAGAGCTTCCCTGGCATCGAGTTTGACGAGCTCATCCTGCAGGGGAGCCACACTCTCAAGGACAACATCGCGACTCACAACTACACGGTGCCCTTCAAGGACAAATCCGTGCACGCCGTGAGTCTGCTGCACAAAGTGGAGGGTGCTGGTTTCGTCTTTGTGAATCTCAAACAAACCGCAACTGCGGTGTTTGAGGAGCTCACTGCAGCTCTCCCGGACAAGCATGTCTGCCTTCTGCACGGCGGCATGGACAAGAAGGAGCGACGCAAAGCGATGGCACAGTTTGCCGACGGCGGCGATTTCCTTGTGTGCACTGACATCGCGGCACGTGGCCTCGACTTGTTGGGCGCAAATTGGCTCATCAATTATGACCTGCCCTTTGAGCCCGTCTACTACATGCATCGGTGTGGCCGCGTTGGCAGAACCGGGGCTCCAGCGCACGTGCACAATCTGGTCACCACCAAGGACCGACAGCTCATTGAACGCATCAACACAGCCATCGCCAACCAGGCGTCGCTTAAACTATCTCGAGTGGTAGCGAAAAGAGACATGGGGCCGGCAAGAGCCAAAGACTCGGCTGCTTCCAGAGGCACCAAAAACCGCGGTCGCGCCGACAACGACAGGAAAGTGCAAGGTGCCGCTAAGGGCACTCGCGGTGGCACAAAAACCGTCCCGAAGCCAACGAGTGGCCGCGCCGCAGCACCTGCCAGTCACAGTCACAGAAACGATGAGAAGACAACTGGCAGCAGGACGACTGGCGGCAACGTAGCTGGTGACAGGACGACTGGTAACAGGACGACTGCGGGCCGGACGACTGGTAACAGGACGACTGCGGGCCGGACGACTGCGGGCCGGGCGACTGGGAACAAAACTGACGCCGCAGCAGCGGGTGGTAAACGCGCGAGCCGAAGAATATCGAAAGGGCCAAAATGGGCCGGCAACAAGCCCGGTGGCAAACCTTCTCGGCGCAAAGGGAGGTGAAACCTATCCGTAAAACGTGCCCTACCCCTCCGAGTCTTCCGTGGGGTTCTCCTTCCTTTGTCTGCGTCCCTCTTTCGCCAGAATCTCGATGTAGAATGACGTCAACTGCAACTCTTGTGCTTCGGTGATGCACTTGGTGATTTCGGCAAGATGAACCACCTTGGCCTCCGCCTCCGTGTGGCCAAACCTGCAATCGAAGTCCCAGAAATCGACTCCCTCGGGCAGCGGTTTTTTGCGTTCTCGCTTCAGGTACTTTTTGACTTCGTGGCGCACTGCTTCCACCAGTCGGGCGGTCTTTATTTTCGGGTGGGTCAACTCGAAGGTCTTCTTCATAACAATCCTCAGTGCGATGAGCCTAGATGTGGGTGACAATACACGAATAGAGGATATTGCTGAAACCCTGGGTGCAAATTGACGAGGAATCCATCCCCAACGATGGGGGACCCTCGGGAACGGCCCCAATAATGGGGGTTGTAACTGCCCCAACAATGGGGGACCCTCGGGAACGGACAACAACAACAACAACATGAACAATCCGCCCGACTACGAGAACCAACTGGACGCCTGGGAGTATGAGATTGCTGGAGGTTGGCGGGTGCTCGCCGGTCGCACCGACCGCGACAACGACATTCTCAGCATCAAAATCGCCCGCGGCAATGACTGGTGGTTTCACGTACGCAGCATGCCCGGCAGCCATGTCGTGCTGCAGACCGACGGCAGAGAAGCACCCCGCAACGTTCTCGAAAAGGCGGCCGCCATCGCTGCCTACCACAGCAAGGCGCGCCACGGTGGGGTGGTCAGCGTGTCGGGAACAATGGCCAAGTTCGTACGCAAACCCCGGGGTGCAAAAGCCGGCACTGTCGAGATCCGCAAGGAGCGCGTGTTCAAGGTACGCCCAGAACTACCCGGTGGTGCCGGAGAACCCAATTAGCACCCCATCGTTTTCGATCCGCGGCGGAGAAGGTTACGACCGCAGGATATTCCCGCCCTCGCGACCCCTGTCGGACTTTCTCGTCGGGGCCTTGCCAATGGCCTTCACGTGAAAACCGATCTCACGCAACCTTGAGTGCGGCAGTATGTTGCGGCCATCAAATACAAAAGCTGGTTTCATCATGCTCTCGTAGATGCGTTGCCAATCATAGGTCGCAAATTCATCCCACTCGGTAAGAACTGCCACGGCATGCGCGCCCTGTACCGCGACATAGGGATCCGACTCAAACCGAAGTAGCGATCTATTCTCTTCTGCCACTCTCGTCTTCAGACCACTGAGATCTGCCAACATCCGGTCATAGGGGACCTTGGGGTCGTAGACGTGGACGTATGCCTGTTCGTCCATGAGCATGTCCGCAACATAAATGGCCGGTGACTCCCGTGTGTCATTGGTGTCCTTTTTGAACGCCCATCCGAAGAACACGATCTTCTTTCCCGAAATCGTATTGAACATGGAGTCCAAGACACTCTTGGCGAAGCGCTGTTTTTGATAGTCGTTCAAACGGATGACCTGGTTCCAATAG
This sequence comes from Deltaproteobacteria bacterium RIFOXYA12_FULL_58_15, assembly GCA_001798605.1. Lineage (GTDB taxonomy): Bacteria > Myxococcota > XYA12-FULL-58-9 > XYA12-FULL-58-9 > XYA12-FULL-58-9 > XYA12-FULL-58-9. Next base: position 8,502 of record MGST01000170.1, read on the forward strand.
TCTGCGACCTCATGCAATCCGTAATGTCGGCACAGATAGACTAAATTCAAGATGTCTTTTTGGAAACATGAACCACCAAATCCCACCGAAGCCTTCAGAAACCGCTGACCGATGCGGCTGTCTGCGCCTATTGCCTGGGCAACCTGTTCGACGTCCGCCCCCGTGCTCTCGCACAAGGCCGAGATTGAATTGATCGAAGAGATCCTTTGGGCCAAAAAAGCGTTGGCTGCCAACTTGGACAACTCCGATGACCAGATGTTGGTTGCAAGAATCCTTTCCCGCGGCAACCAAGCCTCGTAGATCTTGGTCAGTGCAGCGACGGCAGCTTGTCCCATTTCGGTTTGGTCGCCGCCAATGAGTACCCTGTCAGCGTTGAGCAGGTCGGCAATCGCCGTACCCTCAGCAAGGAATTCAGGGCTGGACAGCACAGTTAGATTCACACCGCTGCTCTGTTCCGCAAATATCTGCCTGATCGAAGAAGCGGTTCGCACGGGCAAAGTAGATTTCTCGACAACAATCTTGTCAGTTCTTGCAACTTCGGCAATCTTCCGCGCACAAAGCTCGACATACTTGAGGTCGGCCGCCTGACCTTTGCCAATCCCGTATGTCTTGGTTGGTGTGTTCACCGAAATGAAGATCATCTCGGCAATGTCGATGGCTCGTTCAACATCGGTCGAGAAAAAAAGATTCTTTCCCCTCACCGACTGTATGATCTCCGGCAGACCCGGCTCATACACTGGGAGATCATCCAGATTGTCGGAATTCCACAACGCAATCTTCTCTGCGTTGATGTCGACCACGTGAACGGTGATGTGCGGATTCTTCAGGGCCATAACCGCCATGGTGGGGCCACCCACATATCCAGCACCAATGCAGCTAATGGTTGTGACCTCTTTCATTCCAGATTCCTCTCGATGCTCGGGTTCCTACACGTATACGAATGTCAAATATCACACAATGAGCCACCCCAGGGCACCCAGGGCACCCGGGCCACCCAGGCACCCAGGCCATGGATGGATGGACAACGCGCAGGTCAGGCCGCGCTGGGCGCGGTCGCGCTGGGCGTTGGGCAAGGTCGCGCTGGGCGAGGTTACGGTATGAGCACGAGTTTGCCGATGGTCTTTCCTGACTCGATGTCAGCGTGCGCCCGAGCGACATCGGCCAGTGGATACTCGGTCACTGGCGGCGCAACCACGCTGCCGTCGCCAACCCACCGTTCGAGGTCGGCGATGAACAACTCGAGGAGGTCCGTGCGGTCGAAGAGGAAGCTCAAATTGAATGCAAGCACGCTCTTCGAGTCCGTGGTCAGATTCAACGGATTGTAACGCGGCGTGCGCAGCCAACCCCAGATCAGTTTGAGCCAATCCGGCTTGCCACCGGACTTGGGTATCATCGTCGAGAAGCCGTAGACCACAAGTTTGCCGGCGCGACGCAAATGGTCGTAGCTCTGCTTCAACGTCTCCACCCCGTTAGCGTCGCAGACCACATCGTAACCGTGCGGCGCGTGATGTTCGGCTTCAGCCCAAAGATCCTGCGATGACTTGTCGATGACCACATCACACCCGAACGCCTTTGCCGCTTCGACCTTGTGCGAGCCGCCGACAACGCCGATTACCTCACAGCCCATGATCTTCGCCAATTGTGCCAGGCTGCCGCCCACCCCACCCGCCGCCG
>MGST01000171.1 GCA_001798605.1 Deltaproteobacteria bacterium RIFOXYA12_FULL_58_15
GGGAACCGGAGGTGGTGCCTCGGGAACCGGAGGTGGTGCCTCGGGAACCGGAGGTGGTGCCTCGGGAACCAGAGGTGGTGCCTCGGGAACCGGAGGTGGTACCTCGGGAACCGGAGGTGGTGCCTCTGCCTGGTCCAGCGCAATGAGCCTGTCCGCACAGCTCTCGCATTCGCCTATGTGATCCTGAGCTTCGGGTTGGTCGGCGAGTCCTTCTCGCCCCCCATCCTCCAGGATCGCCGCAACCTGCACGCACGTAATTGCCACGTCAGCTCCGGTCACGTCACTCACGCAAACAAAGAGATCTCAACCAAACAACTTCTTCACACGCTCAGCAGCAAGCTCATGCAAGACTTGCATGACGTTGTAGGCTGTGAGCTCAACCAGCAGGCTCGTCACTTTCTTATGCTGTTCGTCTGTGAGCTCACTCTCGACAGACTTCATCGCCGCAGCCAAAATTCCCTGCTGTTTGCTCAGCTCATCTTTGTCGATTGTGCCGTCAGCCAGTGACGCGGTGAAGTGATCAAGTTTTTGCACTTGGTCGTCGAGTGCCGGTACGTTGTCATCATTGAGCCAACTGATGCGGGCCATAACTCGCTCCTCTCAAGCGTTGCGTACACCCCTACTGGGTTTCCAGAATTCTCTTGATGGTGGTGAGCCGCTCCTGCAGTTTGCTGCGGCCACCCAGTTTCGTCATGCGTTCGACTGCGGCGGGGGTCAAGAACTCTTTGTCCGTGCATTCGATGATCGCAGCGATCTCTTGAAGCTCCCTCTCCAAACTTTGGGTCGACGGCAGAAAGCCGTCCAAAGTGCTCTCAAGGGCTTTGCCGGTTATGTGATCTTGACCATCCAACAAAGACAGGCGCCATGCACGGCCAATCAATGCCTCAATGTCGGCACCAGAGATGTTGCCGACGTGCGGCACGGCAGGAATGGCAGCGGGGTCGAGGCGGGCTCCGAGCTTCTTGGCCATGATCACAAAGAACGTACGAATCTCTTCTTCCTCGGCGGGATAAAACAGAGGAATGTGCACCTCGGCCCTTCCTTGCCTCTTGATGTCGATGGGCAACAAGTCTGGACGAGCGGTGAGCAACATCCAAAGGATCCGCCCGCGGTACTGGGTGTCACCCATCTGCGCTGCAATTGTGCCAAAAATGCGGCTCGATACTCCCGAGTCCCCCCCTTGGTCGCGATCACCGAGCATGGCGTCTGCTTCGTCGACAATGACGGCAACCGGCCCCATGCTGCGCAGTACCGTCAGCACTCGCTCGAGATTTCCTTCGGTTTCACCAACATATTTGGAGCGGAAGTTCTTGAGCGTCACACAGGGAATGCCAAGCGAGCCTGCAGCGCACTGGGCGAGAAACGACTTTCCCGTACCAACGGGGCCGCAGAGCAGGTAGCCCATGGGAACTGAGTCGAGTGCACCACGCTTGAGCAATGCAGCGTCGTCTTTCAGTCGTTTCTTTGCCGCGTCGTGGCCGACCACCATGTCGAGACTCCAACGCGGCTCGATGAATTCGAGCAACCCCTGCGCCTGGCGCTCAATCAGTTGCTTCTTGTTATCTTTGAAACGTTCTGCGTCGAGGCGCTGACCGCTCTCAAGCGACGAATGAATCAACACGTTCAAGTCGGTCAAGGACATGCCTGCGGTTAACCGCGCGATCTCAGACGTACCGAAATCGCTGAAGGTCGCGGTGTCCCGCTCCCCAACGACCACCTCAAGGAATGCCTTCCGCTCGCTCTCGAGGGGCAACGGCACTTCAATGGTGGCCACATGTGGGTTCGAGCACAACCGCTCTGAGATGTCGGCAACGCGAACATCCGCAAGCACAAAAGCCATGTTCAAATGCTTGACGTAGGGGCTCGAGGCCCAGTTGAGCAGGGTCACCAAATGGGTTGAGGTCGACAGACTCATTCGCCCGGGCTCACCGCACGGCACCACATAGGACGCATGGTCGATGACCACCGCCACCCGCAGACGGTCCTTCGCTTCCGCCATGATATTGCGGCGAACGAAACGGTCCAACACCGTGAGGGCCGTGCTCGGGTCCTTTGCCAATGCCGAGAGATCACCCACCCGCCGGTTGGCGAGGGCCACCATCTCTTTGAGACGCTCCTGGCTGCGACCGGCGAGGCAGCGCAATCCTCTGGCCAAGTCGTAGTGGAGGACCAGATCCCAGCGGCCGAAGAGTTGCTCAGCGAAAAACTCGCCGAGGGTTCCATAGCGCGGCGTCTTGTCGCCACCGACGCGCACATAGTCGAAGGTATTCCCATGCACCACAAACATCGAGGTGGTGCCCGAAAAATAGAGATGAGCGAGACGCGACGCCCACGGGGGAAACCAGTCAGGCAGACCAGAGCCAGCAGCCTCACCATCGCTCTGCCCTGCCAGAGTCTTGGTCTCGCTGACCTCGTTAAGCTCGTCGAAAACGACAGGAGGATTGGCGGGGTAAGTCATTGCACCACCCGGTCTAGATCTGTCGACATAATTGGCGGCGCTTCCATGTCGCTCGAAAGACCCGTGATGCTGTTGAGCTCACGAATCGCCTCTTCGGTGTGAGTCATGCTATCGGCCACCGAGTCGACCTGACTGGAGATGTAGTCCGCATCCTGATGACCAACAGCCATCTCACTGATCGCCTGGATTTTGCCCTCGATGCGATCGAGCTCGACACTAACAAACTCGGCGTTCGCCTGCGCACTCCGATAGTTATCCAAGCGCAGCTTGGCAGTGATGATGCTGTCGCGCAGCGAATTGACGATGCGCTCATTGCTGCGCTGCGCAGCATCGGTCATACGCGTCTCCAAGGCTGCCAGTTGGGTCTTCAAAGCCGGCTCGTCGGTCGCCGCGAGAAACCGTGACAAAGCTTGTTGTGAAAAGAGAAGACGCAAAAATGCCCAGAGGAGCTTGTCCAATGCAGGCTCCCGCAACTCATCCGCATGGCTGTCACCGGGACCTGTGGCCCCGCGCACACCGTGGGCAATTTGCTGCATCGACGCACAGCGCTCACGCAAACGTTCGAAACGTTGTTGTGAAGCGGGGCTGAGCCCATTGAACATTGCGCCCAGTGTCTTGAGATTGTTTTGCGATCCCCGGGGCGTCTCTTTGGGGCTCGCGTTCTTCTCCGCGTGCCTTTTGGCGTCGATGGCTGAACGAAATCGGGGGATCGAGGTGAGACCGGCAAGATACGCAAGCTCGCCAGCGGCAACGAGAGGCAACAGAATATCGGGAGACGGGCTCATGACCGCAGCAACAGTCACACCAGCCAACGCCAACAGGTTCCAGCGAAAAAAGAACGCCTCCTTGAGATAGTCCCACAACCCGGCGCCCATTTGTTTTCTAATGCTCTCACCCATTAATCATCGCCCGCTCGGTCGGAAGACTCGAGGCTTTCAATCGTGTCGCGAATCTTGAACACGTAATCAAGAAAGTGCGGATCCCGTTGCATCTCTTTTGCCGGGAAATCGGGATACGGCACCCCGAGCTCCTCGAGGATTGTGCCTGGCGAAGCCGAAAGGATATAGACGCGATCGCCCAAGTAGACGGCCTCCTCGATGGAATGCGTCACAAAAAACACTGTGGCCTCGAGCTCCCGCCACAGCTCGATCAACAGATCCTGCATGCGCAGTCGCGTCGACGGATCAAGTGCCCCAAAGGGCTCGTCCATGAGGATGATCCTCGGCCTGAGAATCAATGTCCGAGCAATCGCCACCCGCTGACGCATACCGCCCGAGAGTTGATGCGGATATTTGTCGGCGTCCTTGTCGACACTCAGCCCCACTTTGCCGATCCACTGACGCGCGAGCTCATACCGCGCGGCCTTGTCCACACCACGACACTCCAGTCCAAAAGCGACGTTGTCCAGCACCGAGCGGTGATCAAAGGAGGTGTAATCCTGAAACACCATGCCGCGATCTGCGCCAGGCCCGGGGATAGGTTTGCCACCGACCAAGACCTCTCCCGACGTCGCTGGATGGTGCGGCGCAAGCCCAGCGATCAACCGCAACACAGTCGACTTACCACAACCCGACGGTCCCAAGACGGCCACAAACTCTCCCCGTCCTGGCAGATCTTCGACCGCGAAGTTGATATCCTTGACGGCGGTGAAGGCATCTGGTCCATCGCCAAATCTTTTCGTGACGTTTTTGAATTCGACGATGCGGGAAAGCCCCTCCGCACGGGAATTCTTGTCCCCTGCCTCCGTGGCCACAGCGGCGACTTTGCCCTCTGCAACCTGGGGGTTGTTGTCTACGGATTTGTCGTCGGTCATTCTTCAGATCGATACGGGAACAACCCGCGCTGGAAAAAGGCCAACAGCCTGTCGATTCCGTAGGCCAAGATGCCAATGATGATGAGGATGAGGTAGATGTGCGCCCTTGGCCCCAACCTCTGACTCACAGAAATGAGATAACCGAGGCCTGCCTTTGCGTCGAAGAGCTCGACGAGCATGATGTAGCCGAAGGCCAAACCAAACAAGTGCCGCAGACCGACGAAGATGTCGGGAAGAGCGAGCGGTGCAAGAACCTTGAATGCAATTTGTCGCGACGATGCTCCCAATGTCTGTGCCGTCTCAACGTACCGATCATGAATGCCCATCACCGCTGAAGCCGCGTCCGCGGTTATAAATGGCACGCAGGCAATGAATATGAACATGACCTTCTGGAACTCACCTATCCCGAACCACAACACCGTAAGCGGAATCAGAGCGGCGAGCGGCATATTGCGGCCATACAAAACTACAGGTGCCAAAAACGCTCGCGCCGATCGCCAGGTACCAGCAGCCATCCCGAGCGGCACCCCAATCAACACCGCCAACGAGAATCCTAAGATGACCCGCCAGAGGGTTGCACCAATGCTCTCCAACAATTTTCGCTCGATGATCAAGCTTGGCAGGCTCGCCACCACCTCCCAGGGACTCTGGAGAATCGTGGGTGAAATGATCCGGCTCTCCGCCTCTTCACCAAGGGTGAGAAGAAACCAAGCCCCAACGATCAAAACGATGCAGGATACGCCCAAGGCATAACCCAGCATCTTCGGCGGCTCCTCGCGAAAAGCGAAAAGCTTGGCCCATAATTTTCCCACGATCCTACATCGCCTCTGCCGGATAGACCTTGATCTCCACCCGACGGTTCTTGGCCTGGTTCATCGCATCACTCGAGTCGGCTGGTCGATCCCAACCCATGCCGACGGCCGAGAATTGATTGGGCTGGAGCTTCTTGAATTTCTTGACCAGGCCCTCCTTGACCGAGTTGGCGCGATTCGTCGACAGCTCCCTGACCAACTCCGGGGGCACCCGTCCTTGCATGGACGAGTCGGTGTGCCCTTCAATCACAATCCGGGCAGCACCGTATTGCCCGGCAAGCTTGCCAACCTCTTCGAGCACAAAATCGACGTTGGGATCGTAGAGAACCGTCTCCTTTTTGTCCGTCTCATTCTTGGTGACGGTTTTGTTGATATCCCAGGAGTTGGGATAGAAATGGATGACAACTGTCTTGGTGAGAATCTCGTCGCTCTCGGCTTGAATGGACCCCGCGGACATCGGCGCGAAACGAATGTCGTACTCGTCCTGTTGCTCCGCATACTTTGGCACACTGCGCAGCTTCTTGATGTACGAGAAATCCATGATCTCATCGAAGGACACCTTGTTCGAGACCGCGCCGATCTTACGATAGAGATAGAATGCGGTGTTGTAGGTCCGCTCGAAATTGGTGGGGTTGTTGCGGTCGAGGAAGAACGCCTTGTTCTCAGCGAAATTGGTCCAATGGGCGTCACCGAGCATACCGAGGGTTTCATCCTGCGGAATCGAGTAGCCTTCGGCCATCCACTTGGCCACTTGGCCCTTGTTCTCCTGGGTCTTGAGCTCCACCATGGCGTCGAAGATGCCGCGCACGATACCTTCGACGATGTCGGGGTGATCCTTGGCGAAATCCGCGCGCGCATACCAAACGTCAGCGATGAGCTTGTTGGCGGTGCCTGTGGTAACCAGCAGCTTGTTGCCCTGAACCTTTTCGAGGTTGTAGATGTCCGGTGCCCAAGATACCACCGCGGCAATGGACTTGTCGCCATTGAACGCCGCGGCCGCTGCGAATGCATCCTTGGTGAACTTGAAGTCGACCTCGCCTGGCTGCACGCCAGCGTTGATCAAGGCATTGAGAGCGAAAAAGTGGGAGGGTGAGTTCTGCGCCAGAACCATGCTCTTGCCACGCAGATCACTCATGGTTTTGATGCTGTCGCGAACAACGATGCCGTCGCCACCATTTGACCAATCGATTTGCTGTACCACGCGCGGCATGACGCGCGAGTCACTGGCGAGACCTTGGACCAGAAGGGGCAACATGTCGACCGTGGCCCAACCGATGTGCACTTCACCGGCAGCGAAGGCGTCACGCATAGCAACAGGATCGTCGATGAGCACGATCTCGACCTTGAATGGCTTGCCGTCGGCACCCTTCCACACCTTCTTTGCCGAGAATCCTTCGTTAGCGTAGATGATGGGTGCCCAACCAGCCCAGACGTTGATCGAGAACTTCACCGTACGCTCTTTCATCTCTTTGTAATTGGAGATGCCCTTGACCTCGGGAAGTTTCTGGCTCGCGACGTATTCGTATTCTTTGACGGTGGTGATGCCATTGGTGTCTGCTGCTTCGGCAGCTTGGCCAACAATCTGTTTGAGGTCGTCGAGGGTGGCATCACCCTGTTGCGCCGCGCCATCCGTTGACGAAGACGTGTAACGCCACGCGGCGTAGCCGCCGAGAGAGGCGATAACCAAAAATATTGCCAAATAAAATCCAGCCTTGGGCTTACCAGCAGCGTCTGCCATGATCTATTCCCTCGTGTTGATGGTTTCTTTGAGCCTCGCCGGAACGCTTGCTCGCAGGCAGTCGCTCCTCATCTTGCGAAGCCGATATTATCTCTCGTTGACGGTGGCGGGTCCAAGCTCTTTGTCGGTCTCGACCATCGGTGTCGTCTCGGGTGTCTTCATGCCGAGCTCGATCTCGAGGTCTTCGAGCGCCTGCTCAGCGAGCGCACCTTCCATACGCTCTTCAGCTTCGATGTCAGCGACGCCCTTCTGGGACATGTCGGCAGAGACCCGAACGGAGCCACGGGCCTTGTCGATCCGCTGTTGCACGACGGTCTCGATCTCACCGAAGTCCGTGGTGACATTCATGTCGAAGCTCTCCGAGAGCTTGGCGATCTCTGCCTCTGCCTCTGCCATCTTCAGCTCGGCGTCGTAACGCTGAATCTTCTCCCGCACTTCGATGAGCTTCTTGTTGGCGTTTTTGATCTTCTTAAGATTGTTCTCGTACGCGGTCTCGTGCATATCCAGCTGCTCGCGGTTTTGCGCCACCTCCTCCTTCTTCTTCTGCAATTGCAGCGCGAACTTCGCGGCCGTTTCACGATCCCCCGCCTGGAGATAAGCCTTGGCCTGGGCCTGCAGTTTCTTGAGAGCTTGCTCGCCATCTTTCACCTGGCGTGACACTCGCTCGACCAGGCCACGATACATCTCCAACCCCTCGCGTCCTTCTTTAATCTGCTGGACGGCGAGATCGTACTCGTAGCGCATCTGGGCGATCGGATCGGCCTCCCAGAAGAGATTGGCCAGCTTGTTGAGCTGGGCACGAAATGAAGACCAGAACTTTTTGAAAATCATTGGGCCCTCCGCGTGTCGGCCGATGTGTGTTTCGTCGAGCCGGGTTACCTTATCTTTTGCTCCCACAGCGGATCAAGGAAGTGTTTTAGGTGACCTGATTGGGTCGGCAAGATCGGCGGCCTTTCGGTCACCAACAACAACACCGCCGCTGCTATCAGGCCAAATCCGAGAAACATGGCACCGGTAATCGACTCCTCCCACACCCACCATGCGACCGCAGCGGCTAAGGGCGGCTCCACCAGCGTCAACACCGACAACCGCGCAGCGGAGAGATATCGCAATGCGTGGTTGATGCCGGTGTGACCAATTCCTGTCGGCACCGCCGCCATGAGAATGAAACACCACCAATCTCTGGGTTCGTAATCAACCAGAGGTATGTCACCGACCATCATCCACCCAAAGCTCACCACTGCCGCCACGCCGTAGATCGATGCCACGTAGGTGGCCGTGGGCAACTCCCCCCGCAACTGACGCCCCAAAAGCGTGTAGATAGCAAAAAAGACGGCCGTCAACAGAGCCAGCCCGTCACCGAGAATGTGATCGGGTGCCATACGCAGGTCGGACCAACCAATCACCGCGACCCCTATGACTCCCAGCCCAATACTGATCGCGAGCCGCCTCGTCACACGCTCACCGAAGAACAACCGTCCCCCCGCAGCCGTAAGCACCGGACTCAAAGAAAAAAGCAGAGCAGCGTTGGCCACCTGGGTCTCTTGCACCGCCGCAATCCAGGTGAAGAAGTGCAGCGCCAAAGTGACTCCCGCCGCACCCAACAACAACAATCCCCGCAAGTCGAGGACCCGCAACCCTCCTGCTCGTAGAGCAAAGGGTGCCAGTAAGAGTGTCGCCAACAACAGCCGCCACCCAGCAATCGCCACCGGGTGGGCATCGGAGATGCGAATGATGTTGCCCGACTGACTCACGGCCAACAAACCAAACGCCAGGAAAGTCGCTGAGGATCTTGGGATATTGATGACATACTCCGATGCACCGACAAGTGTTCTGGCGGCGGCGTTAGAGTGGCACAAAAACAGGTGCCGTGTCCTCAAAATTTGTGGCACCCTGCACCCATGGACGAGGCACTCAAATGGCTGGTGTCCGCTACCCTCCTGCTGATCTGCTTTGTCGGCTGGCTGGGGGGCAGAACGACGCGGGTTGCCGGAAGGTGGCGGGATGATAATCGCGTCATCGACCTTCATCAATTTGGCCCATGGTTGAGTGGAAGTTGCCCTCGTCCTGGTGGCAGCGAAATATACAAGGGCCTCGCGCTCTTTGGCCACGTTCGGTTGCTGCGTTACGTGCGAGGGCCGCAACATTTGATCGACATGGGATTCACAGCCGACGTCGTTCCGTTACTCGATGGTCGGGCGTTCGCCAACTTGAAGTTGCGACTCGCCAACAACAAGGGCGATGAGCTCGACGGCATCTTCGAGGGCCGCCATTTCTCCTTCGAGTACCAACCGGCCAGAATCAAATCGATCGCACGCCTGGAGCCGCAGCCACGCAGATGGTTCAAGCGCAATGATTGATTCGAGTATCAACCAGCCAGAATCAAATCGATCGCACGCCTGGAGCCGCAGCCACGCAGATGGCTCAAGTGCAATAATTGATTCAAGATTGTGCGGCCCAGTCGTTATGATTGTTTGTGGCTGGGCTACTCGATCTTCCCACCTCACGCTCGAATCTCGCTGATGAACTCGTCCTCAGTCAGGTGCGCATGGGGATCTGGGCCTTCCATGCTGCTTAGTACGACCAACGTAGCGACGAGAAGAACTGGCATCATGCGATCAATTGCCGTAATATGCCATAACTGGCATACTCATGTTCAAGAATGAACCTAAGCAGGCGAAGCCTTTGTTCTGGGTGGGCACCACCCGGGAAGACCTGAGGGAATTTCCCGATGAGGTGCGGCGCGCGATCGGCCACGCGCTGTATCTCGCGCAGATGGGCGGCAAACACCTGGACTCGAAACCGCTCAAAGGCTTTGGAGGTGCAGGAGTACTTGAGGTGGTGGATGACTTCGACGGGGACACGTATCGAACGGTCTACACCGTCAAGATGGCGGACGCGGTGTACGTGCTGCATGCGTTCCAAAAGAAGTCGAAATAAGGCTCAAAGACTCCAAAGCACCAGATCAACCTAATCAAGGAGCGATCAAAGCGAGCGCAAGAGCATCACAAACAGCAAGAGACCGTGCGGAAGGGGTGAGAATGATGGGCGACAAAATTAATGTCATGGAAGGCAGCGACAACGTCTTCGCCGATCTCGATGTCTCTGAGCCCGAGCAGGCCCTCGCCAAAGCCGAGCTCGCGCGCAAGATCGGAGACGTCATCCAACATCGCCGCCTCACCCAGACCCGAGCGGCAAAGCTGCTGGGCATCGACCAGCCTAAAGTTTCGGCGTTGATACGTGGCCGACTGACCGGTTTCTCTACCGACCGGCTCATGAGGTTTCTCATTGTGCTCGGTCGCGACGTCGACATCGTAGTCAGGGCCACGCGACGCTCGAAA